>NZ_CP015118.1:3046712-3351383 GCF_002116905.1 Piscinibacter gummiphilus | reverse complement strand
GGCCACGCGCCGGCGGATCAGGTGACCGCCGCGACGGGCGCCGGCCGCGACACCGCGGCGGCCACCGCGTTCTTCACCGCGATCACCTCCGCCATGATGCTCACCGCGATCTCCGGTGGCGTGCGGCTGCCGATGTCGAGGCCCACGGGGCCGTGCAGCCGCCGCATCTGCGCCTCGGTGAGCCCGAAGTGGGCCGTCAGCCGCTCGCGGCGCGACACCTGGTTGCGCCGGCTGCCGATGGCGCCCACGTAGAAGGCCTCCGACCGCAACGCCTCCATCAGCGCCAGGTCGTCGAGCTTCGGGTCGTGGGTGAGGGCGACGATGCAGGTGCGGGCGTCGGGGCGCATCGCGGTGACGACGTCGTCCGGCATGCCGGTGACGAGGGCCGCGCCCGCGACGCTCCAGGCGTCACGGTGCGCCTCGCGCGGGTCGCACACGGTGACGTCGAAGCCGCTGAAGAGCGCCATCGTGGCGAGGCACTCGGCCAGCTGGCCGGCACCGATCAGCAGCATGCGGTACGCCGGGCCGAAGGTGTTGCTGACGACGCCGTCCGCCACCCGCAGGCCCTCGGGCCGGTGCAGCGGCTGCTGCACCACGGCACCGTCGCTCAGGCGCACCGCGCGTCGCACGAGGCGGCCTTGCGACACGGCCTCCACGAGGTCGTCGAGCGCGTCGGCGTCGGGGTCGTGTTCGAGCAGCAGTTCCAGCGTGCCGCCGCAGGGCAGCCCGAAGCGGTGGGCCTCGTCGGCGGTCACGCCGTAGGTCACGAACCGGGGCGGGGCTTCCGCCATCGGGTGGTGCCGATGGCGCTCGACGAGGTCGTCCTCGATGCAGCCGCCGCTGACCGACCCCACCACGGCGCCGTCGGCCGACAGCGCCATGATCGAGCCCACGGGACGCGGCGACGAGCCCCACGTGCGCACGACCGTGGCGAGCAGCGCGTGCCGTTCCGCGCGCCGCCAGTCGCGCAGCTGCCGCAGCACGGCGAGGTCGAGGTTCTCCATCAGGCGACGGCCGGCAGGCCCGGGAGGAGCTTGTCGAGCGTGATGGGGTAGTCGCGCACGCGCACGCCGGTGGCGTTGTAGACCGCGTTCGCGACGGCCGCGGCCACGCCGCAGATGCCCAGCTCGCCCACGCCCTTGGCCTTCATCGGCGACGACTGCGGATCGGTCTCGTCGAGGAAGACCACCTCCTGGTGCGGGATGTCGGCGTGCACGGGCACCTCGTAGCCGGCGAGGTCGTGGTTCACGAAGAAGCCGCGGCGGTGGTCCACCGCGAGCTCCTCCATCAGCGCCGCGCCCACGCCCATCGACATCGCACCGATCACCTGGCTGCGGGCCGCCTTGGGGTTCAGGATGCGGCCCGCCGCGCACACCGCGAGCATGCGCCGCACGCGGATCTCGCCGGTCGCGGCGTCCACCGCCACCTCGACGAAGTGCGCGCCGAAGGTGGACTGCTGGGCCTTCTGGCCGAGGTCGCCGTATTCCATGAAGTCCTCGGCGACGAGGCCGTCGGGGCCCGCCACCTCGGCCAGCGTCACCGAGCGGTCGCCCAGCTGCACGCGGCCGTCGGCGAACACCGGCTCGCCCGACATGAAGCCGGCCTTGCGGGCCACCGACTGGCGCAGCTTCACGCACGCGGCGTACACGCCGGCGGTGGCGCTGTTGCCGCCCCACTGCCCGCCGGAGCCGGCCGACACCGGGTAGGTGGAATCGCCCAGGCGCACCGCCACGTGGTCCAGCGGGACGCCCATCATTTCGGCGGCGGTCTGCGCGATGATGGTGTAGCTGCCCGTGCCGATGTCGGTCATGTCGGTCTCCACCGCGACCCGGCCGCGCGCGTCGAGGCGCACCCGCGCCGCCGACTTCATCACGAGGTTGTTGCGGAATGCCGCGGCCACACCGTAGCCCACCAGCCAGCGGCCGTCGCGCGTGCTGCCGGGCCGGGGATTGCGCCGGCTCCAGCCGAAGCGCTCGGCGCCCAGGCGCAGGCATTCGACGAGGCGGCGCTGCGAGAACGGCCGGCCGGGCTTCTCGGGGTCGACCTGCGTGTCGTTCACCACGCGGAACTCGACCGGGTCGAGCTTCGCGCGTTCGGCCATCTCGTCCATCGCGATCTCGAGGGCCATCAGGCCCGGCGCCTCGCCGGGCGCGCGCATGGCGTTGCCCTCGGGCAGGTCCAGCACCGCGAGGCGGGTGGCGGTCAGGCGGTTCGCGCCGGCGTAGAGCAGGCGGGTCTGGTTGACGGCCGTCTCGGGGCCACCGCCGGGCAGGTCCCCGGACCAGCCCTCGTGGCCGATCGCGGTGATCTTCCCCGCGGCGTCCGCGCCGATGCGGATGCGCTGGATCGTCGCGGGCCGGTGCGTGGTGTTGTTCATCATCAGCGGGCGCTGCAGGGCCACCTTGACGGGCCGGCCGGCGGCCTTCGAGCCGAGCGCGGCGAGCACCGCGTCCGCCCGCACGAACAGCTTGCCGCCGAATCCGCCGCCGATGAACGGCGAGACGAGGCGCACGCGGTCGGCCGGGATGCCCAGCGTCTTCGCGAGGTCGCCCACGCTCCACGCGATCATCTGGTTCGACGTCCAGACCGTGAGGTGTCCGCCGTGCCATGCGGCGGTGGACGCATGGGGCTCCATCATCGCGTGGGACTGGTCGGGGGTGGTGTACGTGGCGTCGAGGGTCAGGGGCGCGGCGGCGAAGGCCGTGGCGAAGTCGCCCACGGCGGTGTCCGGCGGGCCGCTGAAGTCGTTGGGCTTCGGGGCCTTGGCGCCATCCTTCGCGGCCGACAGGTCGAACTGGCCGCGCGTCGCGACGTACTCGACCCGCACCAGCTGCGCGGCCGCCCGGGCCTGCTCGAACGTGTCGGCGACGACGAGCGCGACGGCCTGGTGGTAGTGCTGCACGCCGGGGCCGGCGAGCAGCCGCGCGGTGTTGAAGTTGCCCTTGCCGAGCTTGCCGGCGTTCGCGCCCGTGACGATGGCGCGCACGCCGGGGGCGGCGCGCGCGGCGGCCAGGTCCATGGACACGATGCGGCCCTTCGCGATGCCGGCGCCCACGACGACGCCGTACGCGGCGTCAGGCACGGCGTCGTGGCGTTCGTACGCGTAGCGGGCGGTGCCGGTGGTCTTCAGCGGGCCGTCGATGCGGTCGGTGGGCTTGCCGATGACCTTGAGCTGGTCGATCGGGTTGGTGGTGGCGGGGGTGTCGAACTTCATGGGTCAGGTCCTCGCGGAAGCGATGGCCGCGGCGAGCGTGCGCTCGACCAGCGGCACCTTGAAGGCGTTGTCGTCGGTGGGCGTCGCGCCCGCGAGCAGCTTCGCCGCCACCGCGGGCGCGCCGCGCGGGAACTCGGCCTCCGCCGCCTCGACGCGCCACGGCTTGTGGGCGACGCCGCCGACCGCGACGCGGCCCGTGCCGTCGCGTTGCACGATGGTGGCCACCGACACCAGTGCGAAGGCGTACGACGCCCGATCGCGCACCTTGTGATAGGCGTGGATGCCGCCCACCGGCGGCGGCAGCGTCACGGCCGTGACCAGTTCGCCGCGTTCCAGCACCGTCTCGACCTGGGGGGTGTCGCCGGGCAGGCGGTGGAAGTCGGCGATGGGGATGCGGCGCATCTGGCCGTCGGGGCGCACCGTCTCGACCGTGGCGTCGAGCACCCGCATCGCGACGGCCATGTCGCTCGGGTGGGTGGCGATGCAGGCCGTGCTGGTGCCGATCACGGCGTGCTGCCGCGTGATGCCACCGATGGCACTGCAGCCGCTGCCGGGCTGCCGCTTGTTGCAGGGCTGGTCGGTGTCGTAGAAGTACGGGCAGCGGGTGCGCTGCAGCAGGTTGCCGGCCGTGGTCGCCTTGTTGCGCAACTGGCCCGAAGCGCCGGCCAGCAGCGCGCGCGACAGCACGCCGTAGTCGCGGCGCACGCGGGCGTCGGCCGCGAGGTCGGTGTTGCGCACCAGCGCGCCGATGCGCAGGCCGCCCCCGTCGACGGGTTCGATCTTGTCCAGGGGCAGGGCGTTGACGTCGACCAGGTGCACCGGCGCCTCGACGCGCAGCTTCATCAGGTCGAGGAGGTTGGTGCCGCCGGCGATGAACTTCGCGCCGGGCTGGCGGGCCGCGGCCGAGGCGGCGGCGGCCGCGGTGGTCACGCGCTCGTAGGTGAAGGGGTTCATGAGGCGCTCCCGGCGACTTCGGTGATCGCGTCGACGATGTTGGAATAGGCGCCGCAACGGCAGATGTTGCCGCTCATGCGCTCGCGCAACTCCTCGGCGGACAGCAGCGGCCGGACGTTCAGGTCGGCGCTGACATGGCTCGGGATGCCCGCCTTCACCTCGTCGAGCACCGCCACGGCCGAACAGATCTGTCCCGGCGTGCAGTAGCCGCACTGGTAGCCGTCGTGTTTCACGAAGGCCGCCTGCATCGGGTGCAGCTTGCCCGGCGCGCCGAGGCCTTCGATCGTGGTGACCTTCGAACCCTCGTGCATGACCGCGAGTGACAGGCACGCGTTGATGCGCCGGCCGTCGGCGATGACCGTGCAGGCCCCGCACTGGCCGTGGTCGCAGCCCTTCTTCGTGCCGGTGAGGTGCAGGTGCTCGCGCAGCGCGTCGAGCAGCGTGGTGCGGGTGTCGAGTTCGAGTGTCTGCGCGGTGCCGTTGACCGTGAAGGACACCTTCATCGTGGGCACGCCCGACGCGGGTTTCGACGACGCGGGGGCGCCCGGCGCGGCGGCCGCGGGGCCGGTGGCCACCGTGGTGGAGGCGGCGCCGGCGCCTGCGATCAGCAGGTCGCGGCGCGAGAGGTTCAGGTCGATGCTCTTTTCCATGGGTCCGTTCCTGGTTGGCGTCGGGCTGACGGGGGGACGGATGCCGGTGGCAAACGGCGTGCCTCGCCGGCTCCTGCGGGACGGACGACTGTAGGGCGGGGGCGGGGGGCGGACTAGGGTGTGCCGCCTTGAGGCAGCCGCAAGCGGTGCTTGCCAATCGGCCGAACGAAAACGGCCTCGCCCCGGGTGGGGGCGAGGCCGTCGGCGCGGAAGGATGCGGTGCGGGTCAGCTGCCGCTGCCGCTCGCGGGCGCGAGGGATGGCGGCGGCGCGGGTGCCGCGGACTGCGGCGGCGCGGTGGGGTCCGGCGTGGGCGGCTGCTGTCCCGGCGTGTCCCACGGGCCTTCACCCGGCGGGATGAACGGCAGGTGGTGTGCGATGCCCTTGTGGCAGTCGATGCAGGTCTTCTCCTTCGTCTCGAGGTACTTCGTGTGCATGGCCTGCGCGCGCGGGCTCTGCCGGGTGAAGTCCATCGACTCGTAGTTGTGGCAGTTGCGGCACTCGAGCGAGTCGTTCGCCTTGAAGCGGGCCCACTCGTGCTTGGCGAGTTCGAGGCGCTTGTCGAGGAACTTCTCGCGGGTGTCGATCGTGCCGAAGATCTTGCCCCACACTTCCTTCGATGCCTGCATCTTGCGGGCCATCTTGGAGGTCCAGTTGTGCGGCACGTGGCAGTCGGAACACACCGCGCGCACGCCGGAGCGGTTGCTGTAGTGGATGGTGGTCTTCAGCTCAGCGAAGACGTTGTCGTTCATCTCGTGGCAGCCGGTGCAGAACGTCTCGGTGTTCGTGAGTTCCATCGCGGTGTTGAAACCGCCCCAGAACACGATGCCGGCGACGAAGCCGGCCACGGTGAGCACACCGAGGCTGATGTGCGTGGCGGGGCGGGAAATGATCTTCCAGTAGCGCTTGACGAGTTCGATCATGGGCAGACCCTGCGTCTATTTCTTCGCGTTCGTCGGGGAGGGGCGGCCGTTGCGGACCACGGTGTCCACGTCCTGGAACGTGTTCTCCACGATCGGCTTCACCGGCTCCTGGGCCACGTGGCACTGCTGGCAGAAGTAGCGGCGCGTCGAGATCGTGGGCAGCACCTTCCCCTGGCGGTTGATGTAGTGGGTGGGGCTCACCGGGGTGGCCTGGCTGATCTCCGTGCGCGTGCGCGCGTGGCAGTCCAGGCACTTGTTGAAGGCGCGGTCCACCTGGTAGCCGTCGACCCGGTGCGGGATCGTGGGCGGCTGCATGTCGTAGTTGCGCGGCCGGCGCTGGTCGTCGTTGACCCAGTTCGTGAGACGCGGGGGTTCCGTGGTCTCCATGATGGGCTTCGGGCCGCGCGCCGCATCGGTGAACGGTTCGGCCGCCGCGGCACCCGCGGCCAGCGCGAGCACGAACAGGAGGACGCGGGCGATCACGACGCCACCCCCACCTTCGTGATCTTCACCGCGCACTTCTTGAAGTCGGTCTGGAACGACATCGGGTCGGTGGCGTCGAGTGTGACCTTGTTGATCAGCTGGCTGGCATCGAACCAGGGCACGAACACGAGGCCGCGCGGCGGCTTGTTGCGGCCCCGGGTCTCGACGCGGGTGCGCATGGCGCCGCGCCGCGAGGCGATCTCGACCTCGGTGCCGCGCCGCAGGCCGAGCGCCTTCGCGTCGTCGGGGTGCATGTAGCAGACGGCATTGGGCACGGCCTTGTGCAGTTCGGGCACGCGGCGGGTCATCGAGCCCGAATGCCAGTGTTCCAGCACGCGGCCGGTGGACAGCCAGAACGGGAAGTCCTTGTCGGGGGCCTCGGCCGGCGGCTCGTAGGGCAGGGCGAAGATCAGCGCCTTGCCGTCCTTGTGGCCGTAGAACTGATAGCCGGTGCCGGCCTTCACGTACGGGTCGCTGCCTTCCTTGTAGCGCCACCGCGTCTCCTTGCCGGCGACCACGGGCCAGCGGATGCCGCGGGCCTTGTGGTAGTCGTCGAAGGGGGCGAGGTCGTGGCCGTGGCCGCGCCCGAAGGCCGCGTACTCCTCGAACAGGCCCTTCTGCACATAGAAGCCGAAGTGCTTGACCTCGTCGTTGGCGTAGCCGGCTTCCATCTGCGACGACGGGAACTTGTCGACGTTGCCGTTGCGGTACAGCACGTCGTACAGGGTCTTGCCCTTGAGCGCGGGCATCTTCGCGAGCAGCTCGGCCGGCCACACCTCGTCGGTGGTGAAGCGCTTGGAGAACTCCATCAGCTGCCACAGGTCGGAGCGCGCCTCGCCCGGCGCGGTGACCAGCTGGTGCCAGAAGTGCGTGCGGCGTTCGGCGTTGCCGTACGCGCCTTCCTTCTCGACCCACATCGCGCTCGGCAGGATCAGGTCGGCTGCCACGGCGGTGACCGTGGGGTAGGCGTCGGACACCACGACGAAGTTGTCGGGGTTGCGGTAGCCCGGGTAGCCTTCCTGAGTGAGGTTGGCGGCCGCCTGCATGTTGTTGTTCACCATGACCCAGTAGGCGTTCAGCTTGCCGTCCTTGAGCATGCGGTTCTGCAGCACGGCGTGGTAGCCGGGGACGTCGGGGATGGTGCCGTGCGGGATCTTCCAGATCTCCTCGGCGTGTTCGCGGTGCTGCGGATTCGTGACCACCATGTCGGCGGGCAGCCGGTGCGCGAAGGTGCCCACCTCGCGCGCGGTGCCGCAGGCCGACGGCTGGCCCGTGAGCGAGAACGGGCTGTTGCCGGGCGTGGCGATCTTGCCGGTCAGCAGGTGGATGTTGTAGACCATGTTGTTCGCCCAGACCCCGCGGGTGTGCTGGTTGAAGCCCATGGTCCAGAACGACATCACCTTGACCTTCGGGTCGGCGTACATCTCGGCCAGCGCCTCGAGCCGGTTCTTCGGCACCCCGGTCAGCTTCGCGGTGTACTCGAGGTCGTACTTCGAGACGAACGTGGCGAACTCGTCGAAGGTCATCGGCTTGGAGCCGCCCGGGTCCTTCGCGTTCTTCGCGGCCTTCTGCAGCGGGTGTTCCGGCCGCAGGCCGTAGCCGATGTCGGCGTTGCCGAGCCGGAACGACGTGTGCTTGTCGACGAACTCGCGGTTCACGCGGTTCGTCTTGATGATGTGGTGGGCGATGTAGTTGAGGATCGCGAGGTCGGTCTGGGGCGTGAACGTCAGCTCGATGTCGGCGAGTTCGTACGAGCGGTGCTCGAACGTGGACAGCACGGCCACGCGCACGTGCTCGGCGCTCAGGCGACGGTCGGTGACGCGGGTCCAGAGCACCGGGTGCATCTCGGCCATGTTGCTGCCCCACAGCACGAAGGCGTCGGCCGCCTCGATGTCGTCGTAGCAGCCCATGGGCTCGTCCATGCCGAAGGTGCGCATGAAACCCACCACGGCCGAGGCCATGCAGTGCCGGGCGTTCGGGTCGATGTTGTTGGAGCGGAAGCCGGCCTTCATCAGCTTGAGGGCGGCATAGCCTTCCCATACGGTCCACTGGCCCGAGCCGAACATGCCGACGGCGGTGGGGCCCTTTTCCCTGAGCACGCGCTTGAACTGCGCGGCCATGACGTCGAACGCCTCGTCCCAGGAGACGTGTTCGAACTCGCCGTCCTTCGCGTACTTGCCGTTCCTCTTGCGCAGCAGCGGCTGGGTGAGCCGGTCGTTGCCGTACATGATCTTCGACAGGAAGTAGCCCTTCACGCAGTTGAGGCCGCGGTTCACCTCGGCCTGCGGGTCGCCGTGCGTGGCGACCACGCGGTTGTCCTTGACGGCCACCATCACGCCGCAGCCGGTGCCGCAGAAGCGGCAGGGCGCCTTGGACCACTTCAGGTTCGCGGGGCCCGGCTCCTCGGCGGGCAGCTGGGCGGAAGACGCGATCGGGACGCCTGCGGCAGCGCCGGCGGCGGCCGCGGCGGTGCGCTTAATGAAGTCCCTGCGGACGATCGACATCGGGCAACTCCTCATTCATGGATTCGAGCGTGTCGGCGCACTGGTAGACCAGGGCCGCGTTGATGACCCCGTCGATGCGCTGGATGGCGGCGATGGTGTCGAGGATCGGGCCGCTGCCCGGGGCCTCGAGCGTCACCACCAGCTTGCCGAGCGCGGCCACCGCATGGATCTCCGCGCCGGGCAGCGTGGCGACCTGGTCGGCGACGGCGTCGACACGGTGGGGCAGGGTGTGCACGACGAGGCTGGCGATGTGCCATTCGTCGCGTGTCTCGGGGACGATCGGGATGACGCGCATCGCGGTCAGTGCCCCATCGGACCCGGCGGACCGGCGAACATCTGGTAGATCCAGACGAGGAATCCGTAGCCGGCCACGATGAGCACCGCGAGCAGCGGCGCCATCACGGCCGTGAGGAACAGGAAGCTCCGCACTTCCTGGGCTTTGGTGAAGGTCTCCTGGCTGCGGTCCACTTGCGTTTCCCCTTGGCTTAAGAGCGCCGCCCGTTGGCGACGCCGCTGTTGTAGCGCCGTTGTACCGGGTCTGCAACCCTTCCGCTTTGATTCCGGTCAGGTCCGCGCCATTCCGTTTCGCCCCCCGCCTCTGTTACCGTGCGAACAGGGCCGCGCGGGCCCCTCCTTTTCCCCCTCCTTCATCCCCTTCCACGATGATCTCGCCGCAGCCGTCCCGTTCCACCGCCGATCCCCGCGGTGCCGTGCTCGCCGCGGCCGCGCTCACGGCGGACGGGCCGCTGCCGCCGGGGACCGGGGACCACGGCCTGCTCTTCGGAACGCGGCGGGGCCTGCTGAGCCTGGACGCGGGCGACAGCCGCTGGGTCGTGCCGCCGGGCCACGTCGCGTGGGTGCCACCGTCGCGGCTGCGGCACGCGGGGCGGCATGGCGAGTTCGACGGGTGGTGCGTGACGGTGGCCGAGTCCGCGTGCGCGGACCTGCCGGGCGCCGCGTGCGCGCTGCGGTCGTCGGGCCTGCTGAACGAGGCCGTGCTGCGCGCGTGCACATGGGACGAGGGTCCGCTCGATGCGGTGCGCTGGCGGCTCGCCGGCGTGATCCTTGACGAGATCCGCACGCTGCGCCCGGCCGAGTTCGGTCTGTCGATGCCCCTCGACCCGCGCCTGCTCTCGGTGGCCGGCGGCCTGCTCGGCGACCTGGCCGGCGCGCGCAGCCTCGACGACTGGGCGGCCGAGGCGGCGATGCCCGCACGCACCTTCACGCGCAACTTCGCGCTCGAGACCGGCTGCAGCCTCGCGGACTGGCGCCAGCGCGCGCGACTGATGCGCGCACTCGAATGGCTCGCCGAGGACCGCCCGGTGGCGGACATGGCGACCGATCTCGGCTACGACAACGTCAGCGCGTTCATCGCGATGTTCCGCCGGGCCACCGGAGTGACACCGAGCCGGTACGCCGATCAGCCGCTCGCGGGGAACAGCGTCTCGATCGCACGCGAGACGCCGCCGTAGCCCGTGCAGCGGCACACGTTGCCGCACAGCGAGGCCGCAGCCTCGGCACGGTCGGGCAGGGTGGGATGTGCATGCAGCCAGGTCATCGCCATGACGAGTCCCGCGTTGCAGTATCCGCACTGAACGGCACCGCAGGCTGCGAGCGTGTCGCGCACGGGCGCGCTGCCGGGGTCGGCCGCGACCGACTCGATGGTGGTCACGCGACGGCCGTCGAGTTGCCAGGCCATCACGAGGCACGCGTTGACGGGTTCGCCGTCGAGCCACACCATGCACGCCCCGCAGCGTCCGATCTCGCAGCCGGGCTTGGCGCCGGTGAGCGCGAGGTCCTCGCGCAGGATGGCGAGCAGGCGGCGGTCGGCGAGGCCGTCGTGGCGGACCGGTTCGCCGTTGACGTGGAAGGTCACGGGCATGGGGCACGCTCCAGGAAGTCGAGCACGTCGTCGGGCCGCACCGGGAGCCGCTCCACGGGCATGGACAGGGCGGTGGCGATGGCGTTGGCGACGGCCGGGGTGGCGATGTTGACGCCGATCTCGCCGGCCCCGCGCGGGCCGACGGTGTCGCCGTCGGGCACGTTCTCCACGGCGATCACTTCCAGGGCCGGGCTGTCGGCGAGCGTGGGGACGAGATAGGTGTCGAGGTTGCGGGCGCCGTAGCGGCCGCCCGTCATCGGCAGGTGTTCGGTGGTCGCGAGGCCGATGCCCATCAGCGCGCCACCCTCCATCTGCCCCAGGAAGCCGGCGGGCGAGGCCACGGGGCCCAGCGCGGCGGCGATCACGAGGCGTTCGACCCGCACGGCCCCGGTCCAGGTGTCCACGGCCACCTGGCACAGCGCGGCGCAGGCGCCGAACACGAAGTGCGCGGACTCGATCGCGCTCGGTGTTTCCTCGGCCGTGAGTTCGATCTCGGCCACGGGGGCGTCCGGACCGAGGATCGCCGCGACGGTGGTCCACGGCCAGCGCAGGCCGGACCGGTCCCACAGGCCGCCCGCGCCGAAGCGCAACGGGCCGGCCGGTTCGCCCAGGCGTGCGGCCGCGAGCGTGAGCAAGGTCTCGCGCCACTGCGCACCGCGGGCCTCGAGCGCGCGCCAGACGAGGGTGGTGGCGCGCGAGGCCGCCACCGGACCCGAGTCCGGTGTGCGGGCCGAGTCGCCCAGCACCGGGTGCACGTCGGACGCCGCGCACCCGAGGTGGCGGGCAGCGAGGGCCTGGATCGCGCCGACAAGGTTCTGGCCCAGTTCGGTGAAGCCGGCGCGCAGCTCGATGCGCCCGTCGGCCCCGAGCGCGAGGTCGATGCGCGAGCTGTTGGGGCCGCCGCGGCCGAAGCCGTCGCTGCGGTGAACCAGGGCCAGACCGACACCGCGGCGCCAGCGGCCGTCGGTCCACGTGCGCGGGCCGGTCCACAGCGGGTACCGCGACACCACGTCGAGCGCCCGTGCCGGGCCGTCGAACGGTGCCACCACCTGGCCCAGCGGGCCCGGGGCGTCGGGTGCGGCGAGGTTGAGCGCGCGGAACGCGGCCGGGTCCGAACCACAAGCTCGCGCCAGGCGGTCCATCTGCTGTTCGAGAGCGAACTGCACCTGCACGGCGCCGAAGCCACGGAAGGCACCGGCGATGCCGTTGTTCGTGTACGCGAGACGCGCGTCGATGGCGACCGCATCGTGCCGGTACGGGCCCACGGCGTGCTCCTGGGCGGCATCGAGCACCTCGGGTCCGTGCGTGGCATAGGCGCCCGTGTCGGCGAGCACCCAGGTCTCGTGTGACCGCAGGCGGCCGGCCGCGTCGCAGGACGTGCGCATGCGGATGCGCATCGCGTGCCGCTTGACACCGAGGTCGGTGGACTCGCCGCGGCGCAGGTGCAGGCGCACGGCGCGGCCGGTCTTCCATGCGAGCAGCGCGGCGATGGGCTGCACGGTCAACTCGTCCTTGCCGCCGTACGAGCCGCCGACGGGCGTGCCGATCACGCGCACGCGGCCGGCGGGCACGGCCAGCATCGCGGCGATCACCTGGCGGTCGCGCTCGGGGTTGTGGCAACCGAAGCGCACGACCCAGCCGCCCGCGCCGTCGGGTTCTGCCACGCCGCCCTCGGTCTCGAGGAAGGCGTGCATCTGGCGCGGGCTCTCGTACGTGGTGTCGACGACGTGGAGGCCCAGTCGCTTCGCCGCATCGAGGTCGCCGCGCTGGTGCCGGGTCGCGTGCAGCAGGTTGCCGCGTTCATGCACCGGCGGGGCGCCGGGCGCGAGCGCGGCTTCGGCGTCGTCCACCAGGGGCAGCGGCTCGTAGACGACCCGGATGCGGGCGAGTGCTGCGTCGGCCAGCTCGCGGGTGGTGGCCGCCACCGCGGCGACCGGGTCGGCGATGCAGCGCACCTTGTCGTGGCACAGCACCGGGCGATCCACCACGCGCAGCCCGTAGTGGGTGGTGCCGGGGATGTCGGCGGCCGTGACGATCGCGACCACGCCCGGCATCGCGGCCGCCTCGGTGGTGTCGATCGAGACGATGCGGGCGTGGGGGTGGGGGCTGCCGAGGATCGCGCCGTGCAGCTGGCCGGGGGCGATGTGGTCGGTGGGGTACCCGGGCCGGCCCGCGAGTTTGGCGGCGGCATCGGGCCGGGGCGGGGTGGCGGCGGACAGCTCGGCGTGGGAGCGCAGCTGGTGCGGGGTCATCCGAGGTGGCCTTCGATCAGGCGCCGGGCAAGGCGGGCGCGGACGGGGTCGCCGAGGTCGGCGAGGCAGGCGTCGGCGAGGCCGCCGTGTTGCAGGGCACGTTCGGCAGCACGCAGCCGGCGTGCGGCCAGGCCCGCACCGACGGCGGCGAGGCGCGTGCCGTCGGGCCCGTCGACGATCGCGAGGGTCAGGCGGCTCGGCGAAAACGCGGCACGGTGGCCGGCCTTCTCGAACACGGATCGTTCACGCGCGGTCCGGGTGTCGATCCACAGCGCCACGACGAGTGGCAATGGATCCTGTGTGAACACGTCCAACAGCGGGACCACGCGGCCGTCGGCGAGTTCCGCCCCGGCGTCCAGCACGAGGAGTGGTGCCAGCGCATCGCCGTACCGCCAGCCCACGTTGCCCCCGAGCGTGGCCAGGTGGCGCACGCCGATCGCGGCGATCTCGCCGCAGGCCGACACGAGCAGCGGGGCGCCGGCTCGCACGGCGGGGTCGTGGCGCAGCGATTCGAGGCGGCTGGCGGCGCCGATGCGCAGCCGGTCGCCATGCCGCGTCACCCCTCGGGCCGCGGGCAGCGCCGACACGTCGACCAGCGTCAGGTCCGGCGCGGCGCCGTTCCAGCCGAGCTGCAGCGCGGTGCCGCCGGCCACGAAGGTGCCCCTGGCACCCAGCGTGTCGCGCCGGGCCTGCGCCCCGGCGGCGTCCGTGCAACGTTCGACCGCCAGCATCGCGGCGTCAGCGCGTGGCCCAGAAGGCGCGCTGCATCTCGACCGTCTCGGCGGCGATCTCGGGCACCGGCCCGATCAGCTCGACGGGCTTCTGCCCATGCTCGAACACGTAGCGCGACGACACGCTCATCGTCGGGTTCTCGCCGTGGTCGCCCGTCTCCGCGAGCAACTGCTCCTCGGTCATGCCGAACACCACGCGGCCGATGTTGGCCCAGTACGCGGTGCCTGCGCACATGCAGCACGGCTCCACCGCGGTGTAGAGCGTGCAGCCCCACAGGAACTCGGGCGTGTAGTTGGTGGCGGCGACACGCGCGAGCGTCGACTCGGCGTGGTTGACCGTGTCGATGTTGCACTGCTCCAGCAGCACGGTCTCGTGGTCGGGGCCGACCAGCACCGCGCCGAACGGGTGGTGGCCGAGCGACATGGCGCGGCGGGCCACGTCGTTCGAGCGGCGCAGGTGCTTCAGGATCTGTTCGGGGCTGGGCGCGGAGGACATGGAAGGACCTTTCAGTTCGGAGCCGACAGGCTCCACGGGAAGAGGCGCCGGTGCAGCCAGACAATCAGCGCGTACAGCAGCAGGCTGCAGCTGACGAGCAGCGCGAGCGCGGCGAAGGCCACCGGCACCTTGAAGGACGACGTGGCGAAGAGGATCAGGTAGCCGAGGCCCTTTTCCGCGGCGACGAACTCGGCGACGACGGCGCCGATCACCGCGAGCGTGATGGCGACCTTCAGCGCGGCGAACACGTACGGCACGGCATAGGGCAGGCGGATCTGCGTGTACTCGCGCCAGCGCGGCGCGCGCAGGGAGCGCGACAGCTCGATCAGCTCGGCCGGCGCCGCGGCGAGGCCGGTGGCCGTCGAGATCACGAGCGGGAAGAACGCGATCAGCGTCGTGATGACCACCCGCGGCAGCGTGCCCGCGCCGAGCGTCACGACGATGATGGGCGCGATGGCGACGATGGGCGTCGACTGCACGACCACGAGCCAGGGCATCAGCGTGCGCGACAGCAGTGGCGACTTCGTGATGCCGATGGCGAGCGGCAGCGCGATCGCGATGGCCGCGGCATAGCCGAGGAGCGCGACCTGCAGCGTGGCGGCCAGGTGTTCGAGCCAGCGGGGCAGGCCCAGGTCGATCGCCGAGATCACGATCGCGCTGGGCGCCGGCAGCACGAACACCGGGACCTGGAAGACCCGGCAGCCGGCCTCCCAGCACAGCAGCACGACGGCGAACGCCAGCAGCGAGGCGTGGCGGTTGAGCAGGGACTTCATGGCGGCCTTACTCGGGTTTGCGCGAGAACACCTTCACGCGGATCTCGTTGGCGAGGTGCGTGAACACGGGGTCGGACAGCGTCGCGAGGTTGCGGGGCCGGGGCAGCGGCACGTCGATGATCTCGGCCACGCGCCCCGGCCGGGCGCTCATCACGACGATGCGGTCGGACAGCAGCAGGGCCTCCTGGATCGAGTGGGTGACGAACACCACCGTCTTCGGCCGCTCGGACCAGATGCGCAGCAGCTCGAAGCTCATCTCGTCGCGGGTCAGCGCGTCGAGTGCAGAGAACGGCTCGTCCATCAGCAGGATGTCGGGGTCGTGCAGCAGCGCCCGGGCGATGGCCACGCGTTGCTGCATCCCGCCCGACAGCTCGGCCGGCCGCTTGCGGGCGAAGTCGGCGAGTCCCGTCACCGCCAGCAGCTCCTGCGCCCGCGCGGTGTCGCGGGCGTCGACGCGGCCGTACTTGTGGCGCATCGGGAACGTCACGTTGTCGAGCACGTCGAGCCAGGGCAGCAGCGTGGGCCTCTGGAACGCGAACCCGATCTCGTCGCGCGGCTCGGTCACCGGCATGCCGAAGATCGAGACCGTGCCGGACGTGGGCCTGAGCAGCCCGCCCACGAGCCGCAGCAAGGTCGACTTGCCGCAGCCCGACGGCCCGATCACCGAGACGAACTCGTGGCGGCGCAAGCCGAGGTTCACGTCCTGCAGCGCCACGACGGGGCTGCCGTCGCTGGACGTGAAGGTCTGGCCGACGCCGGCGAACTCGATGACGAGCCCGGCGTTCGAGGCCGTGGGGGCGGGGACGGCGCTCACGTGGGGATCACTTGCCGAGGAACGAGCGGTCGACGAGCTTCTCGGGGTCGACCTTGGCCGGCGCATAGTCCATCGACTTCGCGACCCAGCCCCACGTGGCGGCGAGCAGCTTCGGCTCGAACTTGCCGAACCCTTCGCGCTGGGTGATCTCGTTCTGCAGCAGCGGGATCGACGAGCGGAACTCGGCGGCGATCACCGCCACGTCGGCCTCGGGCACCACCGACTTCAGGTCGGCGGCGGCCTTGTCCGGGTTCGCGATGGCGAACTGCAGGGCCTTGTTGAGCGCGCGCAGGTAACGCTTGAGGGTGTCGGGCCGCTCCTTGATCAGCTTGTCGCTCGCCATCGCCGACCAGCCGTAGCCGTCGAGGCCGTACGAGGTCCAGGGCACCACGACGAGGTCCTTGCCGGCCTGCTTCAGCACGCTCTGCACGGCCGGGGCCACGGTGACCCAGTTGATCGTCGCGTCGACGCGGCCCTGCGCGAGCATGGGCGCGAGGGTGCTCGGGTCCACCTTCAGCAGCTTGACCTTGGACGGGTCGATGCCGTTGCTCTCGAGCACCACGGGCCACAGCGAGTTCGACGACGAGAAGGTGGACGTGGCCACGGTCTTGCCGGCCACGTCCTTCAGCGACTTGATGCCGCTGCCCGGGGTCGTGAACAGCGAGTCGGGCTGCTTCGAGTACAGCGACATCACGGCCTTGACCGGCACGCCGCCTTCGGCTGCGGCCATCATCAGCGCCGAGATGCCGCCGAAGCCGACGTCGGCCGCACCGGAGCCCACCTTCGTGATCGCGTCGGCCGAACCGCGGCCCGGGAGGATGGTCACGTCGAGCCCCTCGGCGGCGAAGTAGCCCTGCTTGAGGCCGGCGTAGACGAAGCTCTTGTCCCCGCCGGGCAGCCAGTCGAGCTGCACGGTGAGTTTTTCGGCGGCGTGGGCCGACCCGAGGGCCGCGAGGGCGAGGGAGGCGAGGAGGGGGCGCAGGTTCATGGCGGTGGTGGCGGGTCAGTGGGTGGGCGGGAGGGTGAGCAGGCGGCGCGCATGCAGCGCATCGAGTTCGGGCACGAGGAGGCGGGTCAGCCGTTCCGGCTGCGCGAGCTGGGGCACGTGACCGCAGTCCAGCGAAAGGTGTTTCGTTCCGGGCGTCAGCCGCAACATCTCGTGCTGCAGCGGCGGCGTGACGGAGCGGTCCTGCGTGCATTCGACGTACACCCGCGGCACGCGGCCGAAGCGTTCGGCGGAGAGTCGGTTGACCATGCGCCGGCCGCTCTCCGGCTGGGGGCGCAGCAGCGCGATGGCGTCGCGGGCGGCGGACGGGTCGCAGTCCTGCACGAAACAGGCGAGGGCGCCTTCCGGGCGGACGGTGGTGGTGTCGGCCGCGGTGTCGTGATCGAGGAACGGCGAGATGCCGGCCACCTCGGCGCCGGGGTCGGCGGTCGCGACGCCGTGCACCAGGTCCACGAACGAGACACCGGACGGCAGCATCATCCCGGCCAGGTACACGAGCGCGGTGACGCGGTCGGGCAGCGCCTCGGCCACCTGCGAGGCCGTGATGCCGCCGCCGCTGTGGCCCAGCACGACGGCGGGGCGGCCGAGCGAGACGACGAGGCCGGCGACGTGGGCGGTGTAGTGCGCGAGGCTGGCCGGCGCGTGGCCCTGCGGGCCCCAGCCGTTGCCGGGCAGGTCCACCGCGTGCACGTGCCAGCCAGCGGCTTCCAGCATCGGCGTCCACGCGGCGAAGGACCACCGTCCCTGCCACGCGCCGTGCACCAGCACGAGGTGCTTGGTGGGGTCGCGCTCAGCCATAGGTGCGGCGGTAGCAGGCCTTCAGGTGTTCCTCGACGGTGACCGGCGGGAACTTCGGCGACTCGCCGTCGGCGAGGCACGTGGGCAGGCATTCGACGAGGTGCATCGGGTTGCCGGTGAAGAAGAACGGGACCGAATGGCGCTCGCGGCCGGAGACGTTGATGACCCGGTGCAGCGTCGAGTGGTAGCGGCCGTTGGTCCAGCGGGCGAAGAGGTCGCCGATGTTGACGACGTAGGTGCCCGGCACCGGCGGCGCGTCGATCCAGCGGCCGGCGGCGGCGTCGCGCACCTGCAGGCCGCCGGAGTCGTCCTGCAGCAGCAGCGTGACGCCGCCGAAGTCGGTGTGTTCGCCGCAGCCCTTCTCTCCGGGCGACGGGTTGCCCGGCTGGGGCGGGTAATGCAGCAGGCGCAGCGTGGCGGCGGCCTCGGTCAGGTAGCCCTCGAAATGGCCGGCGGGCAGGTCGAGCGATTCGGCGAGCGCGCGCACGATGGTCGCGCCGAGCGCGTGCGCCGTCTCGAAGTACGTCGTCATCGTCTCGCGGAAGCCGGGCAGGTCGGCGGGCCACTGGTTCGGGCCCATGTTGAAGCGGCCGGCCCGCACCCGCGGGTCGTCGGAGGGCACTTCCTCGCCGAGGTAGAAGCTCTCCTTCAGATCGGGCGGGGCGCCGGCTTCGAGCGTCTGAGCCCGCAGCGGCTCGTAGCCGCGGCTGCAGGCCGACAGCGACTTGTCGAGCGCGAGCTTCGCGCTCATCGGCTGGTCGAAGAAGGCCTCGGTGGCCGCGAACACCTCGGCGATCAGCGCCTCCGGCACGCCGTGGTTGTGGATGTAGAAGAAGCCGCGCTCCTCGCACGCGGCGCGCAGCGCGCGGGCGACACCGGCGCGGGCGGCAGTGTCACCGTCCCGCAGCGGGCCCACGTCGATCAGGGGCAGGCCGAGGGGGGCGGAGGTGGGAAGAGGGGACATGGCTGCGAAGTCATCGGGTCGATGCGACGCAGTCTAGGAATTCGGGGGTGAGCGCGATAGCGCAGAGTTTGGCTCGGGGTGCTGCCGAAACGGCATCAGGCGGATTCCTCGGCCTCCCGCCGCTCGATCTCCTCGGCCACGATGCGGATGAAGGCGTCGAGCGCCGGGGGCAGGGTGCGGCCGGCGCGCACGTAGACGCCCAGCTCGGTCAGCAGCCGGCCGGGTGACTTCAGCGGAACGTGCACCAGGCGGCCCTCGGCGAGTTCGCGCTCCAGGCCCAGCCGGGTCTGGAAGGCGATGCCGAGGCCACGGCCGGCGAGGGTCTTCGCGAGCTCGATCGACGCCGTCTCCAGCAGCACGGTCAGCGCGCGCTTGTGGTGGGCCAGCACCGGTTTCATCTGCGCGTGGATCGACAGCTCCGGCGACGCGAGGATCAGCGGATAGCGCGCGCATTCGGCGAACCCGACGTGGGGCAGCTCCGCGATCGGATGGTCGGCCCGCACCACGGCGCCGAGGGCGAACTGGCCCACGGCGCACTGGCGCAGCGTCTCGTTGCGGGCGAGCGAGAAGCCGATGGCGACGTCGGCATCGCCATCGGTCACCGCCGTGGCCGTCTGCGCCGAGCCGGCGGAGCGCGCGTGGATCTGGATCGTCGGGTAGCGCGTCAGCATGCGTTCGAGGCAGGCCGGCAGCAGGTCGGCGTTGAGGCCCTCGACGGACATCACGCTGAGCGCACCGCGGCGGATGCCACGGAGCATCTCGAGCTCGCCCACCATGCGGCGCTCGTCCTGCAGCACCGTGATCACGTGACGGGAGAACACCTCGCCCGCCGCGGTGAGCTTGAGGCCGGTGGGCATGCGCTCGAAGAGCGGGGCGCCCACCTGCTCCTCGAGCTGCAGCAGCTGGCGATTCACCGCCGAGGACGCGAGGTGCAGGCGGCGGGCCGCCTCGCGGATCGAACCGCTGCGGCGGATCATGTCGAAGTACGCGAGGGCGCGGGCGTGGATGTGCATCGGGACGGTGGGAACTGCGGGGGACGACGTCCCGATGCTCTCACGCCCGACGGGTCAGGCGCACACCAGCATCGCTGCCTCGATGTCGAACGAGTCGTCGGCCTGCACGTTGAAGTGCCGCCGCACCTCGGCCGGCGCCTGCTTGAGCAGCCCGCGCAGCACCGCCACGCGGTCGGCCGGCGTGCGCATGCGCGCCACCCAGCTGTCGAACTGCATCGGCAGCGGCCAGGCCTCCTGGTACGCGATGGAGAACCCGGCTTGATCGAGGTGGGCGTCCCACTGGGCGATGGAATGGTCGCGCACGTGGGACGCGTCGCGCAGCAGTTCGAGGGTCTGGAGGTGCGAGTCGAGCAGCGGGTCGTCGGGGGACACGATGTCGATCACGACGAGGCGGCCGCCCGGCTTGAGCACGCGGCGGATTTCCGCGAGGCCCGCGGCGAGGTCGGCCCAGTGGTGGGCGCTGTAGCGCGTGCACACCGCGTCGAAGCTGGCGTCGGCGAAGGGCAGGGCTTCGGCGGAGGCCTGCTGCGTGGTCAGGTTCGCGAGGCCGCGCCGTTGCGCCTCGTCGCGCACGGCGTCGAGCATGCCGGGCGAGAGGTCGCTCGCGACGACCTGGCCCACGCCGGGCGCCACCGCGAAGCTCAGGTGGCCGGCGCCACAGCCCACGTCCAGGACCCGGCCCGCGCCCCGCAGCAGCGCCGCGGTCTTTGCGAGGTCGGCGCCCTGGGCGTGGACAGGGCTCGAGAGGTAGGCGGCGGCAACGGGGCCGAACTGGCGGTCGACGTGTTGGTCATGGGAAATCATGGGGACTCCAGGGCTGGGGAGATGGCATCATCGGGCGACTCCGATCCTGGTACAAGACAACTGCTCATACTGGTATTACCACTGCCATGACCACCCCGTCCGCTGCCGCATCGGCCACCCTGCTCGGCGAGTTCGTCCGCAACCACCGCGAACGCATCACACCCCAGTCCGTCGGCCTGCCACCGGGCTTCCGTCGCCGTGCCAAGGGCCTGCGCCGGGAGGAACTGGCCGCGCTGTGCGGCATCAGCCCGACCTGGCTCACGTGGATCGAACAGGGCCGCGCACTGTCACTGTCGGCCGGCACCCTGGCCGCGCTGGCGAAGTCGCTGTCGCTGAACCCCGCGGAGCGGGCGTACCTGTTCGACCTGGCGGCGGTGCGCGATCCCGCCTCCGGCGACGTGACTCCCGGCGAGGCCGCCGCGGCGGCGCTGAGGGCGTCGCTCGCCGAGGCCGTGGCGAGGTTCCGGTCGCCTGCGTACGTGCTCGACGCCGAGTGGAACGCAGTCGCCTGGAACAAGCCCGCCGCCGCGCTCTTCGAGCGCTGGCTCGGCAAGCAGGCCACCGAGCGAAACCTGCTGAACTACATGTTCCTCGACCCGGACGCACGGACATTCATCGCGGACTGGCCCGAACGCGCCCGCCGACTCGTCGCCGAGTTCCGGGCCGACCGCCGGGCCGGACTCCAGGAGAAAGCCACGCGGACCCAGGTGGCCACGCTGCGCCGGGCCAGCCCCGACTTCGACCGGTTCTGGTCGGGCCAGGACGTGCTGGCGCGTGAAGGGGGCGAACGGGTGTTCCTGCATCCGGTCCAGGGGCGGGTGGCGTTCAGGCAGTTGACGTTGCAGGTCGCGAACTCACCGGAGCACAAGGTCGTGTTGCTGACCTGAGGGGCGCTGAGGCCGCCGCTTGGTTGGCATTGGTGATGTATGAAATGCCTACAATGTGCGTTATGTAAACTATCCGATCAGCGTCCCAAGCCCTGGCTGTCGGCGCCAACCTCAGGCAGCCAGCAACGCCTTCTGCAGCACCTTGCCCCGCCCGCCCAGCACCAGGGCTGCGACAGCCGCCCGGCCTTCCGCATCCAGCGCAGTCCCGGTGGCCGCGAGCTGTTCGTTCAGCAGTTCCAGCAGCCCGGCCGTGTCCTTCGGCGGCTCTTCGGGACGCGCACGCAACAAGGCCGTGACGAGCCGGATCACGGTGTCGGCCATCGCCGGTTCGATGCGCAGCGTGGCTTCGAAGCTCTTGCGCCACCGGGCCGCCTTGACACCGCCCTCGGCCAGCAGGCGTGTCATCGTCTCCTGCAGGCCGGCCTCGTCGAGGCGGCCGGTGGCCCACATCGCGACGAATGCGTCCACCGCCAGCGCGGTCTGCCCCGGTTCGCGGCCCGCAAGGGCCACGGCCAGCAGCAGTTGGGCCATCGGGCCTGGCGGCACCGTGGGGTCCAGCAGCGGTGCCAGGTAGGCGCGGTCCTGCCATCGGGCCTCGCTCCAGTCGAGGTTGTTGCCGATGGCGCGTGCGCCTTCGGCGAAATGGGCGGACAGGTCGCTCGGCACGATTGCGGCCGACAGGTGCACGAGGCCTTCGTCCTGGCCGGAGAAGCTCAGCCAGCCCCAGGTCCGGTAGTACGGCAATTCCGGGTCGGGGTCGGGATGGCGCCGGCTCGCGAGGGGCATCGGCCGGGCCTGGCGAGCCGGCTCCACGTCCACCATGAGGTCGACGAAATGGTAGGTGTCGTACTCTGCGTGAGTCCGGTGGTGGATGCGCCAGCTGTAGGCCGCCACCCGCGCGCCGTCGGGATCGTCCGGCAACACGGGCGACAGGGCCGGATCGTCGGTGCCGGGGTGGCGTGCGCGTGCGGCGGCGGCCCACAGCATCGGGTCGCCGTCGGTGGCCACGTCGTCACCGAGCGCGTGGCGCAGCGCCCGCGTGAAGGGCGTGTCGGCCAGCGCACGTGCCGCGAGGCGCACGCCGGCGTCGGCGCCCGGTGCCAGCCTCAGCAGGGCCAGCGCCTGTTCGTCCACCGGTGACTCGGCGCCCTTCCCCACGTGCAGGCGCACCCGCTCGACCAGCACGGCCGGGTCGATGACCCCGCGCCGGTGGGTGGGTGACGCGAGGGGCACGAGGCCGTGGCCCTGGGCCGCCAGTGCGATGAATCCGTCGATGCGGTCTCCGAGCACACCGTACAGCGGGCTCTCGCCCAGGTCGGTGAACGCAGCGCGGTGCGTGAGGCGACCTTCCACCACGAACACCAGCAGCCGCGCGAGTTCGGCCGCGATGGGCGTGCGAACCCGGCCGGCGCGGCGCATCACCGGACCGAAGGCCGGGATCATGTCCTCGGACAGTGGCGCCCGCTGCACGAGTGCCGCCGCCACCTGTTCGAAGGTGTCGACGTCGGTGCCGTGTTCGAAGACGTGGGCCACGGCCTCGACGAGGCGGAGCACATCCTGCGGCGTCGCGAGACGGCGGGAGGGATCGAGCACCGTGATCGTCACCGCGGGCACGGCAGACGCGGGCTGCACGGATGCGGCCGGAGCCGCCTCGCCGAGCAGCGCCGCCACGCGGGCCCGCTGGCTGGCCGCGATGCCCGGCGCGTGGGCTTCGAGTTCCACACGCACGGCGTCCGTCACACCCCAGGCCTCGACCCGGTCGAGGATCTTCTTCAGCAGGTCCGGTGCGTCGAGCACGAGACCGCCGCACACGGCGAGCGCGGCGGTCTCGCGAAGACCGGGGTCACGCGCCACGATCGCATCGAAGCGCTTCAGCGCAGCATCCAGCTGCTTCTTGTTGCCCGAGGCCATCACCGGCACCAGCGCCCGCGCGAGGTCGGCGGCGTCGAGGTGTCCGGCGGCGTCCAGCGCGGAGACGGCCTCCAGCGCGAGGGTCACGGTGGGAGGGATGCGGCTCGACAGCAGCGCAAGGTACCGCGCAGTATGCGGCGCCATCTCGGCCGGCGTGGGAGCGATCTCGCCGTGGAACCGGGAGAACCAGCCGGCGCGGAACTGCGGCCAGTCGCGCGACAACGTGCCGAGCACCCGCGACAGCAAGGTGTCCCGGGAGAAGCGTCCCTCGGCGCACAACGAGAGCAGCTTCGGCCCCCAGTAGTTCGCTGCGTACTTGTCGAGGCTCGCCAGGTTCAGCTCCGGCGTGCCTTCGACGTCGAGCACCCGCAACGCCACGTCGGCGAGGCCGGGGTCGGCGGTGAAATACGTCTCGAAGATCTCGCCGCGGCCGCGGCCTCGGCAGCGGTCGGCGAGTGCCAGCAGCCCGAGGGCGTAGGCATCGGAATCGGGCCGGGGGATCAGGCCGGCGGCCACCAAGGCCTGGACGTCGGTGATTCGCCACGTGGAGCGGGCCAGTGCGGCGTCGGCGAAGCCGGACAGCCCCGGGAGGTCGAACTCGCGGGCCAGCGCCACGAGGGCATCGCCTGCGACCCAGCCCGCGGAGGCCAGGTCGTCAGCGTCCCCACACACGGCCAGGGCCGTGTCGGCGGCAAACAGCTGCTCGTCGGTGGGACGGCCCACCCACTTGACCCCGTTCACCGCCCGATCCTCGAAACGGGAGGCCTTCATCAGCTTCGACAGACGGGCGACGGCGGCGCGTTCCTTGCGCCGTTCGTCGACGGTCAGGGCACGCAGCGTCGCGAGCACGGCGTTCTGGTCGGCGGCGACGATCCGGTGTTCGAGCGGGGTCGAGGGTTCGAAGGTGCGGCTCATGGCGTTCCGAGGGACTGGGCGGCTTCGACCGCGAGGACGTGTTTGCAGGGGCCGCGGTCGCCCTGGTGCCGTGCGAACCACGGGCAGGTGCAGCGCAGCTGGCCGTCGGCCTCGCGCACCTGGTGCAGCACGCCCTGGCTGTCGACCGTGGCCGACAGCGGGGCCCGGCCGGTGAGGGTCACGGCGCCGGCCTGCAGCAGCGCGCGCGCGTCACCCAGGCGCGGGTGCAGGTCCTCGGCCAGCGACAGGTCGAGCGGCAGTTCGCGGTGGAAATAGCGCCCCTCGGCGAGATCGAAACCGACGAGGCCGCTGGCGCCGAGCACACGGAGGTGGTCTTCCACCTGGTCGCGCGGCTGGCCCACCTGGGCGGCCAGTGCGTCGGCATCGAGCGACGGCGCCCATTGCAGCTGCGCCCGCACCGCCGCGAGGCCGGTGCCGTCGTCGCCATGGCGCAGCAGCGCCCGCAAGGCCTGGCCTTCGCCGGAGAAGCCACGCCAGGTCTCGGCGCTGGCCGCGAGCGTGAAGCGGGCCGTGCCGAAGTCCAGCACCCAGGCCGAAGCCTGGCCCGCCGGGTCGGCGTACACCCGCAGCGACTTCGCCCGCGCCAGCAGCGGCTGGAACACGCGCAGCCGCGCGATCTCGGTGATGCGCACCCCGGCGTCCACCGGCCGCGTGGTGCTCATCAGGCCCGCCGGGCCGCGTGCGATCCACAGCGGCGTGCGCGAGGTCGACGCCTTCGGCAAGGTGCGCATGAAGCGGTTCACCTCGACGGCACTCGCGTCCAGCCGCGGCACCATCGAGGCCATGTACGACTGCACCTCCAGCAGGCCGCGCACCCAGCGCAGCGGCAGCGCCACCTTGCGTTCGACCACGGCGTGGTCGCCGCTGTGCAGCGTCAGCGCGTCGCGGCCGACCGAGATCGCGAGCCCCCGGGTGTCGGAGACCTGCGCGAGCGCGGCACGCATCGGCGCGTTGAAGTCGACGTTGGTGGTGCCCTTGCCCACCACCTCGCCGTCGTACGCTTCGGGCAGCAGGTCGACCCGCGCATAGGCGCTGCCGCACGACGAGAACCCTTCGAAGCGCAGCTGCCCTCCCCCGGCCGTGACGACCGGGTCGGCGAGTGCGATGGCGAGCGCCACGCTGTTGGCCGGCGTGAAGAAGCGGCTGCCCACGACGATCTGCAGCGTGGTCAGCAGTTCGGCGGTCAGGCGCGGCGCGAGCAGGCGGCCCTCGAAGAAGTGCGGGTGGGCCTCGCCCCGCGCGTCGGCGGTGGCCAGCACGAGCTTCGGGCGGTCGCCGGCCTCGACGAAGGACGGGTGGGCATAGCGGTACGGCTGGGTGACGGAGCTCACCGGCGATCTCTCCCCGCGGGTCGGCCGCCCGCGTCAAGTCGCATTGTGCCTACTCCGTGAGCGCCCTCGCCGTCTCTGCCGCCTGAGTGGTGTCATCTCCTGCACCGAAAAACGCCCCTGTTGGGGTCGAACAGGTTCAATTCGGAAATGCTCCGAACGCAGTCATCCCGACCGCAACCTCTTTGACGACGCTCGCACTCTGCCGCAGCGCCTCTCTTTCGACGGCATCGAGTTCCGGATACGCCACGAGGTGCGCTCCCGTCGCATCGATGACCATCGGCAGCGACACACAGACATCCGGCACCCCTTCGACCTCCGGCTGCACCACCCCCACCGACAGGATCAGATGGCTGTTGTGCACGATGGCCTGGCAAATGCGGCCGATGGCGCTGGCGATGCCGTACTGGGTGGCGTCCTTGCCTTCCTTGATCTGGCGGGCGGCTTCGTGGACCGAGCGCAGCAGCAGCGCCCTGCTCTGCGGGCCCAGTTCCTTGCCGGCGCGTTGCAGGTAGGTGTCGAGCGGCATGCCGGCGACGGTGGCGCCGGACCAGTGGATGAGCGCGGATTCACCGTGTTCGCCAAGCACGTAGGCGTGGATCGCGGACGGGACCACGCCCAGCCGCTGTGACAGCAGCGCCCGCAGCCGGGCGGTGTCGAGCGAGGTGCCGGTGCTGATGACCCGGCCGGGTTCGCAGCCGAGCCGTGCACGGACCACCGCGGTCAGCGGGTCGCAGGGGTTGGTGGCGATGACGTAGATGGCATCTGGCGCGAGGGGGGCGACCTGGTCGACGACGCTGCAGGCGATGCGGGCGTTGGTCTGGACGAGGTCCAGGCGCGTCTGCCCGGGTTTCACGCCGACACCGGCCGTGATCACGACGATGTCGGCGCCGCGGGCGTCCGCGAACTCGCCGGCGCGCACGCGGTCGTGGCCCCAGAAGGCGGTGGCATGCGCCAGGTCGAGGGCCTGGGCGTCGGCCCGCACGCGCTCGATGTCGACGATGACGATCTCGGCGCCGGGCAAGGCCACGGCGGCGAACAGGGCCGCCGTACCACCGACCACGCCGGCGCCCACGATGAGGATCTTCGGTTGGCGCATGGCCCAGTGTGCGCCCGTGGCCGGCGCCTGCCTACTGCCTTTTGGTGCTACGCCACCTTCGCCGTGTCCGCCACGATCTTCGTCAGCGTCTCCAGCATCACCTTCACCTTGAACGGCTTGAGCACGATGCGCGAGACGTGCATCTCCTTCAACGCCAGCACCAGTCCGGCGTCGACGGTCGCGGCGGTGACCGCGATGGGTGTCTCCGGCGGACAAGCCAGCACGCCATCCCGCAGCCGCTGGATCAGCGCCAACTCCTGACGGTCGTCGCCGACGGACACCAGGCACGCGTCGAAGGACCGGTGCTCGAGCATCTGCGTGGCGCTGTCGAGCGACGTGGCCTCGACGATGTCGGCGATGCGCAGCTCGCGCGCGACGGCGGCCACGGTGTGGCGCAGCACGAAATAGGGCTCCAGCAGAAGGAGCCCGGGCAAGGTGTCATGTCGCATCGTCGCCCTTCCCTTGCCCCGCCAGTTCCATCACCACCAGGTCCCGCAGGGCGTCGAGGATGGCCCGGTCCGTCGCGTCGAATTCCCGAGGCCGGCGGTCCATGACACACAGCGCGCCCATCACGTGGCCGTCCGGCATCACGAGCGGCGACCCGGCGTAGAAGCGCAGTCCCACCTCGTCGATCAGCACGGTGTTGTCATGGAAGCGCTCGTCGGCGGTGAGGTCCGGCACCACGAGGCCTTGCGGCTTGTCGAGGAGATGGCCGCACACCGAGTTGCCTCGCGGCATCTCGCACGGCTCGATGCCCACCCGGGCCTTGGCCCATTGCCGGTCGTGGTCGATCAGGCTGATCTGGGCGACGGGCATGTCGAACTCGTCGGCGGCGAACGCGACGATCCGGTCGAACCGCGCCTCGGGCGGGGTGTCCAGGATCAGCAATTGGTACAACGCCTGCAGGCGCTGGGCATCGTTGTTGGGGATTGGAGCGGGAATCATCGTGACGACATCATCGGACGAAGCGGTGCCCGACTTGAGATCGCCGCGCCGGCGGCGGGGCCATGCGGCGGGATCAGGCTGGCACATGCCTTGCGTGCCCTGCCGCGTCTCCAACCACCGTCCCCACCCCATGACGTCCCGCCGCATCCTGCTCGTCACCGCCGCCCTGCTGGGCCTGTCCGCCCCCCTCGCCCACGCCCAGGCGAAGCTCAAGGTCGCCGCGATCTACACGGTGCCGTTCGAGCAGCAATGGGTCAGCCGGATCCACAAGGCGCTCAAGGCCGCCGAATCCCGGGGCGAGATCGAGTACAAGGCCACCGAAAACGTCGCGAACGCCGACTACGAACGGGTCGCCCGCGAGTACGCCACGCAAGGCAACCAGCTGATCGTCGGCGAGGCCTTCGGGGTCGAGGCCGCCATCCGCAAGGTCGCGAAGGACTTCCCGAAGGTGGGCTTCCTGATGGGCAGCTCGGGCAAGCCGCAGGCGCCGAACTTCTCGGTGTTCGACAACTACATCCAGGAGCCTTCGTACCTCGCCGGCATGGTGGCCGGCGGCATGACGCAGTCGGGGAAGATCGGCATGGTGGGCGGTTTCCCCATTCCCGAAGTGAACCGCCTGATGCACGCCTTCATGGCCGGCGCGCGCGAGGTCAACCCGAAGGTGCAGTTCTCGGTGACGTTCATCAACTCGTGGTTCGACCCGCCGAAGGCCAAGGAAGCCGCCTTCGCGATGATCGACAAGGGCGCCGACATCCTCTACGCCGAACGGTTCGGCGTGAGCGACGCGGCCAAGGAACGCGGCAAGCTCGCGGTGGGCAACGTGATCGACACGCAGGCCCAGTACCCCGACACGGTGATCGCGTCCGCGCTGTGGCACATGGAGCCGTCCATCGACCGCGCGCTGCAGCTCGTCAAGGCCGGCAAGTTCGCCGCCGAGGACTACGGTGTCTACTCGACGATGAAACACCAGGGCGCCTCGCTCGCGCCGCTGGGCACGTTCGAGAAGAAGGTGCCGGCCGAGCTCAAGGCGAAGGTCGACGCGAAGCAGAAGGCCATCCAGGGCGGCACGTTCGCCGTGAAGGTCGACGACTCCCAGCCCAAGGCCGCCTTCAATTGACCGGGGACCTCGCCCCGGTGCTGCGCATGCGGGGCATCACCCGCCGCTTCGGCGACGTGGTGGCCAACGACGGCGTCTCGCTCGACCTGCACGCCGGCGAGGTGCTCGCACTGCTCGGTGAAAACGGCGCGGGCAAGTCCACGCTGATGGCCATCCTGTTCGGCCACTGCGTGCCCGATGCCGGATCCGTGGAGGTGTCCGGCCGGCCGCTGCCGTCCGGGGACACCCGTGCGGCGCTCGCCGCCGGCATCGGCATGGTGCACCAGCACTTCACGCTGGCCGACAACCTCACGGTGCTGGACAACGTGATGCTGGGCACCGAACGCCTCGGTTCGCTGGTCACGCGGCGTGCGGCGGCCCGCGCCCGGCTCGACGAAGTCGCCCGCGCCTCGGGTCTGTCGGTGAACGCCGGCGCCCGGGTGGCCGACCTGTCCGTGGGCGAACGCCAGCGGGTCGAGATCCTGAAGGCGCTGTACCGCGGCGCGCGGGTGCTGGTGCTCGACGAGCCCACGGCCGTGCTGACGCCGCAGGAGAGCGAGAGCCTCTTCGCCACCGTGCGCCTGCTCGTCGCCCAGGGCACCGCGGTGATCTTCATCAGCCACAAGCTCGACGAAGTCATGGCCGTGTCCCGGCGCGTGATGGTGCTGCGCGCCGGACGGTGCGTGGCCGAGGCGGCCACGGCCGCGACGAACAAGGCCGAACTCGCCCGCTGGATGGTGGGCGAGGCCGTGGCCGGGCTGGACACCGCACCCGTGCCCCGCGCGCCCGTCCCTGCCGATGCGCCGAGGCGGCTGGTGGTGACGGACCTCGTGGCCCGAGGCATCCGCACCCGCCTCGACCGGGTCTCGTTCGACATCGCTGCCGGTGAGATCCTCGGCATCGCCGGGGTCTCCGGCAATGGCCAGGCCTTGCTCGCCGAGGTGCTGGCCGGCGTGGCCGAGGCCGACGCGGGACACCTGACGGTCGACGGCGAACCGCTGCCCGAGGGGCCGCGGGCCGTGGCACGGCATGGGGTGGCCCGGGTGCCCGAGGATCGCCAATCGGTCGGTGTGGTGGGCGACCTGCCGGTCTGGGAGAACCTGTGCGCCGAGGCGCTGGCCACGCCGGTGCTCTCCCGCCGGGGCTGGGTGCGCCGCGGTGCCGCGCGGGCCTACGCCCAGGCGGCGCTGAAGGCGTTCGACGTGCGCGGCGCCACGCTCGACCGGCGCACGCACGCGCTGTCGGGCGGGAACATCCAGAAGCTCGTGCTCGCGCGGGTGCTGCAGCGGGCCGACGGCCAGTTGCCCCGTGTGATCGTGGCCCACCAGCCCACCTGGGGGTTGGACGTGGGAGCGGTCGCCTTCGTCCACGGACTGCTGCGCTCTGCCCGCGACGCGGGCGCGGCGGTGCTGCTGATCTCCGACGACCTCGACGAGATCGAACGCCTGGCGGACCGCATCGCGGTGATGAGCCACGGCCGGCTGGGGACGGCGCGGGCGACCGCATCGTGGACCCGGGAACAGTTGGGCCTCGCGATGGCCGGCGAGACCTCGGAGGTGCCCCATGCGCCTTGAAGCCCGCGCCCACCCGGGCTGGCACGACGCGCTGCGTGCCGGCGTGCTGGCCCTCGTGGCCGTGATGGCATTGGCCGCCGGACTCGTGGCCGTGGCCGGCGCCCCGGTGGGCCGCACGTTCGGCCTCGTGCTGGACGGCGCCTTCGGCTCGGTCTTCGCCTTCACCGAGACCCTCACGCGCGCCATCCCGCTGATCTTCACGGGCCTGGCCGCCACCATCGCGTTCCGGGCGAGGCTCTTCAACATCGGCGCCGAGGGGCAGTTCTATGCGGGCGCCATGGCCGCCGTGGCGGTGGGCGGAGGCGCGCTCGGCGAGCCGTCGCCCGCCGTGTTCCTCGCGATGATGCTGGCTGCCGCCATGGTCGGCGCCCTGCTGCTGCTCGGCCCGGCGCTGATGAAGCGGCAGTGGGGTGTCGACGAGGTGGTGACGACGCTGCTGCTGAACTTCATCGTGCTGCTGGGCGTGAGCGCGCTGCTCGACGGGCCGATGAAGGACCCGCTCGCGCTCGGCTGGCCGCAGAGCGTGGCCCTGCCCCCGGAACTCGAACTGTCGCGCCTCGTGCCGCAGACCCGGGTGCACAGCGGCCTGCTGATCGGCCTCGCGGCCGCGCTCGGGCTCTGGGCGTTGCTGCGGTTCACCACCTGGGGCTTCGACATCCGCGCGACCGGCGCGAACGTCCGCGCCGCTGCCTATGCCGGCGTCCCGGTCACGCGCACGACGATCCTGGTCGCGCTGCTGTCGGGTGGGCTCGCCGGCCTGGGCGGTGCCGTGGAGGTCGCCGGCCGGGCCGGCTACGTGACGCTCGACATGTCCCCGGGCTACGGCTACAGCGGCATCGTGATCGCCATGCTGGCCGGGATGCACCCGCTGGCCGTGGTGGCCGCGAGCGTGCTCGTCGCCGGCGTGCTCGTCGGTGCCGACAGCATGAGCCGCCAGGCCGGCGTGCCCACCTACCTGGCCGACGCCGTCGTGGCCGGCGCCCTGCTCTCGGTGCTGGCCGCCGCCATGCTGAGCCGCTACCGACTGAGGTTCGACACCCGATGAACACCGTCCTCGACCTGCTCGTCAGCGCCCCGTTCTGGGTGGCGGTGCTGCGCGTGGCCACGCCGCTCGTCTTCGGCACGCTGGGCGTGCTGTGGTACGAACGAGCCGGCGTGCTGAACCTCGGCATCGAAGGCCTGATGGTGGTGGGCGCGTTCTCGGGCTGGTTCGCGGTGTTCCTGGGCCTGCCGCTGTGGGCCGGCGTGCTGGTCGCCGCGGGCGTGGCCGCGCTGTTCGGGGTGCTGCACGCGTTCCTCACCGTCACCCTCGCGCTGTCGCAGCACGTCGCGGGACTCGGCATCACGATGCTGGCCACCGCGCTCTCGTACTTCGCCTACCGCGTCGCCTTCCCGAAGGTCAGCACGCCGCCCACGGTCACGCCATTCGCACCCATGGACTGGCTGCCGATCCCCGTGCTGCGCGAGCAGACGCCGCTCACGCTGCTGGCCCTCGTGCTGGTGCCGCTGCTGGCCTGGGTGCTGTACCGCACGCCCGCGGGCCTGGCGCTGCGCATGGCAGGCGAGAACCCGAAGGCGGTGGACAGCCAGGGCATCTCGGTGGCGCGCGTGCGATATGCGGCGGTGGTGTCCGGCTCCGCGCTGATGGGCGTGGCCGGGGCCTTCCTGACCCTGGCCGCGTTCAACGCGTTCTTCTTCAACATGGTGAACGGGCGCGGCTGGGTGTGTGTCGCGCTGGTGGTGTTCGCCGGCTGGCAGCCGGGCAAGGCGCTGCTCGGCGCCCTGCTCTTCGGCTTCTTCGACGCGCTGCAGTTGCGCCTGCAGCAGGCCGATGCGGGCGCCCTGCCCCACCAGGTCTACCTGATGCTGCCCTACGTGCTGTCGATCGTGGCCCTGGTGGTGGCCTCGCGGCGCGCCCGGGCACCGCAGGCGCTGATGAAGCCCTACATCGCCGGGGAACGCTGACCGTTCAGGACCCCGGCCGCTCCGGCGGCGGCCCGAAAGCGAAATCGGGCAGCGACAGCGTGGCCTCGGCCACCTCCAGCAGCCGCCGGTTCTGGTCCATGGAAGTCTTCTGCAGCGCGCGGAAGGCCTCTTCCTCGTTCATGCGCAGGCGCGACATCAGCACCCCCTTGGCCCGCTCGATCACCTTGCGCTCGTGCAGCGCGCGCCGGGCCGAGCCCAGCTCCAGCTCCATGCTGGCCAGGCGCGCGGCCTGGGTCTGCAGCACGTCCAGCAGCGAGGCGGATTCGCCGGGCGCCGCGGTCACGAGTTCGGGGACGGCGCCGGGGCTGCCCTCGGCGTCGAAGAACCGGTCCACCGCGTGGGCGTGGGCCGGCGGGTTGTCGCGCACACGCCGCAGCAGGCCTTCGACGTCGTGCAGGTCCTGCTCGGCGTCGCGGATGCGGGCCTCGCATTCCTCCCGCAGGCGCTTCATCAGTTCGACCTGCAGTTGCCACAGCTGGTCGATGCGGGCGCTGCTGACCTCGAACCAGGTGTCGCTGAGGTTGCTGTCCAGCGTGGCGCCGGACTTGGCGGTGCACAGCGTGCGGCGCAGCCGCTCCAGCCGCGCGACGGCCGGCGCGAGTTGCTGCTGCTCCCAGGCGGACTTCTGGTCCGCCGCGGCGAATTCGGAGAACACCTTCAGGTAGCGTTCCTGGGCGTCGATCAGGTGGACCACGCGCTCCTGCTGCACGTCGTTCGACACGCCCGAGGCGAACAGCAGCGCCCCCAGCGCCCGTTCCTGCCCCGCGGCTTCCTGCGTCTGCACCAGGTGGAGGAAGGCGACCAGCAGGCGCGAGATGCTGGGCAGCAGCGCGGCGTCGGCCACCTGAACCACCAGCTCGATCAGTCCGGCGATGCGCCGGCTGTACGCGGCCACCGAACCGTGGGCGGACAGCGACTGGGCGTCGATCTGCGCACGGAGTTCATCGAGGGAATCGAGGCCCAGCAGCACCCAGGCCATCAGCGAGAGCATGCCGGCGGTGGTGCCCTGCGCCGGGTCGAGCTGCGCGGCGAACAGCTCGCGCAAGCGGGCTTCCAGCGGACGCGCCTGCTCGATGGTGGCGCGGCGCACCTCGCCGAAGCGCTGGCCCGACGAGGCCAGGTAGAGGCTGGAGGCGCCGCGCTCGCGCTGCAGCGCCTGGATCACCTGGCCGATGACGTCGGCCAGCTCCGCCCGGCGGGCGAGGTGGCGGACGGCATCGATCTCGAACCGCCGGGCCTGCAGCACGAACTGCGAGGCGGACAGCGGGGTTGGGTCGGGCATGCACACACTCCTGGATCAAGGCAACGGGTCACGGCCACGAAAGGTGCCGTTCAGGTCGCCATTGTCCCTCGTTGTGTGCCCTCGGCCGCACCCGGGGTGCGGCCTGGCGGCGTTCAGGCCAGCGCGAGGCGGACCCGCCCGTCCTCCACGCTCACCGCATGGGCACGCACCGAGTGCTCCGGCGCCTCGAGGCACTCCCCGGTGCGCAGGTCGAAGTGGTTCTTGAACAGCGGCGAGGCGACGACGATGCGGTCGCCCAGGTTGCCCAGCAGCCCGCGGGACAGCACGCTCGCGCCGGACTTCGGGTCGACGTTGTCGATCGCGAAGAACTGGTCGGCGTCGAGGCGGAAGACCGCCACGTGCCGGTCGCTCACGAGGGCGGCCACGCCGGTGCCCGGAAGGATGTCGCCGGCCGCGCAGATGTCGGTCCAGGTCGAAGAAGTGGTGCTCATGAAAATCTCCTCTCGCGTGGATCAGGACTCGGCGACGGCGGCCGTGGAACGCTCTTCGGGACGGGCCGGACGGATCTGGCCGCGTTCCTCGACGAACACGATGTGTTCGTCCGGACGTTCGCTGTTCACGAACGAGCGGAAGCGCTTGCGGGTTTCCGGGTCGTTCACGGCGGTCTTCCACTCGCACTGGTACGTGTCGACCACGTGCTGCATCTGGGCTTCCAGTTCCGCGGCGATGCCGAGGGTGTCCTCGATCACGACCCCCTTCAGGTAGTCGAGGCCACCTTCCAGGTTCTCGCGCCACGTGCTGGTGCGCTGCAGGCGGTCGGCCGTGCGCACGTAGAACATCAGCACGCGGTCGATGAGCTGGATCAGGCGTTCCTTCGACAGGTCGGACGCGATCAGCTCGGCGTGGCGGGGCTTCATGCCGCCGTTGCCGCAGACGTACAGGTTCCAGCCCTTGTCGGTGGCGATCACGCCGATGTCCTTGCCCTGGGCTTCCGCGCATTCGCGCGTGCAGCCGGAGACGCCGAACTTGATCTTGTGCGGCGAACGCAGGCCCTTGTAGCGGTGCTCCAGCTCGACGGCCAGGCCCACGCTGTCGCCCACGCCGTAGCGGCACCACGTGGAACCCACGCAGCTCTTCACCGTGCGCAGCGACTTACCGTACGCATGGCCCGACTCGAAGCCGGCGGCGATCAGTTCCTCCCAGATCGGGGGCAGCTGCTCGACGCGCGCGCCGAACAGGTCGACCCGCTGGCCGCCGGTGATCTTCGTGTAGAGACCGTACTTCTTGGCGATCTGCCCCACGGCGATCAGGCCGTCGGCCGTGACCTCGCCGCCCGGCATGCGCGGCACCACCGAATAGGTGCCGTCCTTCTGGATGTTGCCGAGGTAGTAGTCGTTGCTGTCCTGCAGGCCGGCCAGGTCCTTCTTCAGCACGAACTCGTTCCAGCAGGACGCGAAGATGCTGGCCGCCACCGGCTTGCAGATGTCGCAGCCGAGGCCCTTGCCGTGCTTGTGGATCAGCGCATCGAAGCTCTTGATCTCGCCCACGCGCACGAGGTGGAACAGCTCCTGGCGCGAGTGCGGGAAGTGCTCGCAGACGTGGTTGTTGACGGCCATGCCGCGGCGGGCCATCTCGACCTTCATCACCTGCGTGACGAGCGGCACGCAGCCGCCGCAGGTGGCGCCAGCCTTCGTGCAGGCCTTCATCTCGGCGATGGTGGTGGCGCCCTCGCCCACCGCCTCGCAGATGCGGCCCTTCGTGACGTTGTTGCACGAGCAGAGCTGGGCGCTGTCGGGCAAGGCGTCCACGCCCAGGCCCGGCTTGGCCTTGCCGTCGCTCGACGGCAGGATCAGGAACTCGGGGTCGGCCGGCAGCGCGATGCCGTTCAGGGCCATCTGCAGCAGCGTGCCGTATTCGGTGGCGTCGCCCACCAGCACGGCGCCCAGCAGCTGCTTGCCGTCCTCGCTGATGACGATCTTCTTGTAGACGCCCTTGCGCTCGTCCACGTACTGGCAGGTGCGGCTGTGCGGCGTGCGGCCGTGGGCGTCACCGATGCTGGCCACGTCCACGCCCATCAGCTTGAGCTTCGTGCTCATGTCGGCGCCCACGAAGGCGGCGTCGGTGTCGCCGGCGATGTGGCGGGCCACCACGCGGGCCATGTCGTAGCCCGGGGCCACGAGGCCGAAGGTCTGTTCGTTCCACGAGGCGCATTCGCCGATCGCGTAGACGTTGTGGTCGCTCGTGCGGCAGTTGCTGTCGATGACGACGCCGCCGCGCGGGCCGATGGCCAGCGCGCACTGGCGGGCCAGGTCGTCGCGGGGGCGGATGCCGGCCGAGAAGACGATCATGTCGGTCTCGAGGTACGTGCCGTCGGCGAACACCATGCGATGGCGGGCGCGGGCACCGTCGGTGATCTCGACGGTGTTGCGGCCGGTGTGCACGTGCAGGCCCAGTTCCTCGATCTTCGCGCGCAGCGTGCGGCCGCCGCCTTCGTCCACCTGGACGGCCATCAGGCGCGGGGCGAACTCGACGACGTGGGTCTCGAGGCCCAGGTCGCGCAGCGCCTTCGCGCATTCGAGGCCCAGCAGGCCGCCGCCCACCACCACGCCGGTCTTCGACTTGGCACCCGAGGCCGTCATGGCCTCCAGGTCCTCGATGGTGCGGTACACGAAGCAATGCTCGCGGTCGCGGCCCGGGACGGGCGGCACGAACGGGTTGGAACCGGTGGCCAGCACGAGCTTGTCGTACGGCAGCACCTCGCCGTCGGCGGTGGTCACGGTGTGGCCGATGCGGTCGACGGCCACGGCCTTGGCCGCGAGGCGCAGCGAGAAGCCGGTGCGTTCGAAGAAGCCGGGTTCGACGAGCGAGAGGTCGTCGGCGGACTTGCCGGCGAAGAATTCGGAGAGGTGGACGCGGTCGTAGGCAGGACGCGGTTCCTCGCACAACACGGTGACCTGGACATCGGTCAGGCCGGTCTCGGCGAGGCTTTCGAGGAACTTGTGGCCCACCATGCCGTGGCCGACAACAACGATCTTTTTCATGAGGTTTCCTGCACGAACGCGGGGATCTGGCTGTGGAACAGCCGTCGCGACTTCGCCTCGGGAGGCGGGCCGCTCGGGGTTCCGCCATCGTCAGCGGAGGTGTCTCATGTCCGCAGCATCGTCACCGCAGGACGCGCTACGTTACGCAAGGGGTGTGCCAGGGGTTTCGCCGGGGCTCGGCCCCACGGATGCACGGGTTTCGCTCTGCGGACCGGCCGATCGCGCCTCAAAAGGGTGCGCGTCGTCCCCGAACGGGGGCGCTCAACGCGTGAAGCACACGACGTCCAGCGGGGCCGAACGCCCGCGCACGGCGACCGTGGTCCGATCCGCACCGTCCACCGCCACTTCGCCGAGGGCGATCGCATCGGCCGAGGCCACGAGCCATGCGCCGGACGCCTTGGTCTGCTCCTGCAGGCGGCTTGCGGTGTTGACCACTTCGCCCACCGCGGTGACCGACGTGGTCTCGCGGTACCCGACCTCCGTGACCACGGCCGGCCCGGCGTGCAGCCCGATGCCGATGGCGAGGCCATGCGGGAAGTGGGCCTCGAACTCGGCGCGCCACGCGGCGATGTCGGCGTGGATCCGCGTGGCGGCGCGGAACGCCTGGGCACAGGCGGTGGGCAGGTCGGTCTCCAGCCCGAAGATCGCCATCACGCTGTCGCCGATGAACTGGTTGGGCTCCCCGCCACACGCGCGCACGGCCGCGCCCACCAGGGCGAAGTAGCGGTCCAGCACGTAGACGAGGTCGTGCGGCCACTGGCCCTCGGCCAGCGTGGACCAGCGGCGCAGGTCGACGAACAGCACCGCCACCTCGCGCTCGTGGGTGACCCGCGGGCCGTCGGCCCCAGGGGCGGTCAGCTGGGGTTCGAACGCGAGGTCTCCCAGCGGTCGGAGCTGGCAGGCAAGGCGCACGTCGGGAGCGGCATGGATGCGACGCAGCGTGCGGGCCTCGTCGGCGTTCGGAGGCGGGATGTTCGCGGCGGGGCCGGCCACGCGCACCCGGCAGGTCGAGCAGCGCGCCCGGCCGCCGCACAGCGAGAGGTGCGGCACGCCATGGCGGTCGCTCGCCTCCAGCACGCTCCAGCCGCGCGGCACCTGCAGCACCTGGCCGCCGGTGCTCAGCCGCAGCGCTCCGGCCACGCCGGATTCGAAGCGGGCCCGCCACGCATGGGCTGCGAACAGCGCCACGGTGGCCACGGCGTGCCCGAGCATCATCATGGAGGCGACGGCGGTGACCTGGGCGAACTGGGCGGGCGACGGCATCGCCGCCGCCTTCGCGCCAGTCACGGCGAGCTCGCGGGCCATGGCCAGGAAACCCAGCGCCCCGAGCACGGGCAGGAGCACGGCGGCGGCCACCGCGGCATGGCTGTACCGGCGCACGTTCGGGTTGGCGCGCAGCATGATCGCGACGCCGATGCACCCATGGGTCCACGCGATGGCGATCAGCGCGAGCTGCAACGGGGCCGTGTTCCAGTGAGCCAGCGCGTTCACCACCCGGGCGTATGGCGCGTCGATGGCGAACAGCGTGTCGAGCAGGCGCGTGGCGGCGACGTGCATGTAGAGCAGCAAGGGCAGCCCGAAGCCGAGCACGAGGCGCAGCACCTCGACCGGTGGCAGGCGCAGCGAGCGCCGGGTCCACACCGCCACGAACGCGAGGGCCATGTGCACGACGAGGCTGCCGTACAGCAGCACCGTGCCGGGTGGCGAGTGCCAGAGGGCGTGCATCACGCGCCGGGCGGTGTCGGCCGTGCCGACCGAGACCAGTCCCAGGGCATGATTGGCGAGGTGCAGGCCGATGTAGGTCAGCAGCACCAGGCCGGAGGCCGCGCGCAGGCGGCGGATGGTCAACACGCGGGACCCGGAGGAAGGACTGGGCATCAGCACATGGAAACGTCGTCTCGTTCGAGTCTAATGCTCCGCCGCATGCCGTTGTTCGACGGCCTGGCGGACGAGCGCCTGGCGTGGATCGCCGAGCGCTGCACGTGGCGCACGGTGCCGGCGGGCCGGCACGTGGTCTCGCGCCACGAGGACGAGGGCGGGGTGTACTTCATCGCCGCGGGCAGCGTCCGGGCGACGATGTATGCCGTGAGCGGCCGCCAGGTCACGTTCCGCGACGTGGGCGAAGGCGAGTTGTTCGGCGACCTCGCCGCGCTCGACGGCCGGCCCCGGTCGGTCGACGTGACGACCCTGGCCGACAGCGTCGTGGCCCACCTCGACCGCGCCGGCTTCCTGATCCTGCTGGACGAGGAGCCCGCCGTGTCCCGGCGCATCATGCTGCGGCTCGTGGGCCTGGTGCGGCAGCTGTCGGAGCGGGTGATCGAACTCAGCACCACGTCGGTACCTCAACGCATCCACGCGGAACTGCTGCGCCTCGCTCGGGAGGCCGGCGTTTCCGCCAACGAGGCCACGCTCGACCCCGCGCCCCCTCACGCCGACCTGGCAGCCCAGATCAGCACGAACCGCGAGCAGGTGACCCGCGAGCTGTCGGCGCTGACCCGCCAGGGGCTGCTGCGCAAGGCGGGCAAGGCTCTGGTGGTGACCGACGTCGAGCGCCTCGCCGGGCTGGTCGACGCCGCCCGCGGGGGCTGACGCCGCGTCAGGCGGCCTGCCCGGCCGGCCCCTGGGCCGAGGCAGGCAGGCCGAACACCTTGTCGAAACACCAGCTGAACACGAAGGTGTAGACGAGGAAGAACACGACCAGGCTGATGTCCATGATCAGCGCGGTCCACAGGTCCACGCCGTACCACCACGCGATGGTGGGCACGAGCATGGCCACGAGGCCGGCCTCGAACAGCACGGCGTGGGCGATGCGGCGGGCCACGGAGCGGCCGCGCACGGCCTGGCGCGATTCCCAGCGCTCGAACAGGTGGTTGAACGTCAGGTTCCACACCACGGCGATGGCCGAGGTGACGACGGCCAGCGCGCCGGACTGCAGCGCGCCCTGCCCCGACATCAGCGACAGGCCCGTGCCGGCCATGACGATGGCGATGGCCTCGTACAGGGCCAGGTAGACCACTTTTCTCGTTTTGCCTTGCATTGCGTTCGGACTCCAGTGATGACCTCACTGTATGTGTCCGGATCTGATGTAAAAAGTCATCTCCTATCAGTGAATCTGACAGATTGATGCCTTTCGACGACAACGCCGTGGCCGTGTTCCTGGCCGTGCTGGACCACGGGTCCTTCTCGGCCGCCGCCCGCTCCCTCGGCCGCGTGCCCTCGGCCGTGAGCATGGCCATCGCCCAGCTCGAAGCCGAGCTGGACCTGCCGCTGTTCGACCGCCGCGGCCGCGAGCCGAAGCCCACGGCCGCCGCCCTCTCGCTCGCGCCGCAGGCCCGGCTGCTGGCGGCCCAGCGGCAGCAGCTCCAGGTGCACGCCCTCGCCCTGACCCAGGGGCTGGAGGACATCCTCACGATCGCCATCGCGCCGGAATTGCTGGCCGTGCCGTGGAACACCGCGCTCGCGGAGCTCGCGGCCGAACACCCGCTACTGGAGGTCGAGGTGCTGGCCGCACCGCAGGCCGATGCACTCGCGATGCTGCACGATGGCCGCGCCCACCTCGCGCTCGTGTTCGAACGGCCCGGGATCGACGGGCGCGAAGGCTTCCAGGAGGTGGCTTCGGACGTGCACGTCGCCGTGATCTCGCCCAGACACCCGGTGTGGCAGGAGGCCGAGGCCGGCACCGGCCTGCGCGAGGCCCAACTGCTGTCGACCCGCCAGATCGTCGTCGCGAGCCGCGACCGGTCCGTGGTCGACCCGCGTTTCGTGCTGGCCCGCCACCGCTGGCGCACCGACACGCCGGTGGCGGCGCTGAGCCTCATCCTCGCGGGCCTGGGCTGGGGCTGGCTGCCGCGCAACTACATCCGGCCGCAGCTCGAGCGCGGCGAGCTCGTCGAGATGCGCTTCGAGAACCTCTCGAACGAGCTGCAACTGTGGGTGGACGTCGTGTGGTCCAAGTCGCGGCCGCTGGGTCTCGCGGCACGCAAGTTCGTCGAACGCATCGGCGGGGCGGCGCCCTCGTCGCCCGTGTAGGTGCAAAAAGGGCCCGCGCGGACGCGGGCCCGAAGACCGTCGGACAAAAGAACCAGTGGACCTCAGCGCGCGCAGGCGTCGGCCGGCAGGCCCGGCGTGGTCTGCGTCTGGAACAGCTTCCACGCGTCGGCCGTCGGCGAACCGAACGAGGTGTCGGTGCAGTAGCCGTGACCGCAGCTGAGGCTGGCCAGGCCCACCTTCACGCCGCCGGCGCAGTTCTGGTACTCCTTGACGTTGGCCGTCAGCCGGGACCAGGTGGTCACCGGGCTGCCCGTGCAGCCGCTCAGCTGCGCCCACTTCTGGAAGCTGGCGTTGGCCGACAGGTGGGTCACGGTCTGGCCGGCCACGCTGCTCGTGCCGCCCTCGTAGCGCACGAGCAGGTCGCGCGTGCCGGCGTACTCCTTCACGCTGATCGGACGCGACGGCGCGCACACGTAGTCCTGCGGGCTGCTGTGCAGGTGGAACACCACCGGCGCGGCCGCGGCGAAGTAGTTCGCCTGCGTGCAGGCCATCTTGTGCGAGAAGCCGCCGCCGAGCGAGGTGCCGCTGATGTAGACGCGGTTCGGGGCGATGCGCACGCGCTGCGCCACGTGGTCGACGATGGCCTTCATGAAGCCGGTGTCGTCCACCGCCGGGTTGAAGCCGGCGACGTTCCACTGGCGGTCCACACCGTCGGGGTAGGCCACGACGAAGTTCTTCGCGCTGTCGGACGTGGCGTCCCAGCCGCTGCCGTTCTGCTGCGACGAGGCGCTGCTGCTCAGGCCGTGCAGGCTCAGCACCACCGCGGCGGGCGTGACGAGGTTGCGCGGGATGTGCAGCCGGTACGTGCGGCTGCGGCCCCCGTGCGAGATGGTGAAGGTGGAGTTGCCGGCCGCGGCGGTGCTGGTGTTGCAGCCGGGCACGGCCTGCGCCGGCGCGGCGGCCATCAGCGTGGCCACGGCGAATGCAACGGGAACGGCATGGCATCGGGAAAGCTTGCGGGTCATGTTTGTCTCCTCTGGGTTGACGTCCTGGACCCGGCGGAGAAACCGCCGGGTCCGGGCGTTCTGTGGGTGTCCCGCCTCAGGTGAGGACGGTCACGGCAAGTCGCGGGTCCACAGTGCGGCGCACTTGTGGGTCACCTTGAAGTTCGTGATGACCGCGGACTGGGTGGGTGCGAACTGGAGCACCTCCTCCGTGGTCGTGTACGGCGGCCAGGCGGTGCTGCCCGCCGCGTTCGGGTTGCCGGTGCGGCTCTTGACGAACTGCGCCCAGTGCGTGGTCATCTTGTCGGCGAGCGCCTTCTGCGCCGTGGTCAGCTTCGCCGAGCTCGGCAGGTCGAACAGGTACTGGATCTCGGCCGCGTGGTACGACTTGAACGGGAAGCTGACCTTGGCCTGCAGTTCCATCGGCGCGTCCGGGTCGTTGAACTCGTAGGCGTACACGGGCACGCCGCTCGCCGACAGCGCCTTGGCCGCGCGGCGGGTGCCGCAGGCGAACAGCGAGTCGGTCACCGCGGCGCTGAGCGCGAGCGGGCGCGAGCCGCCGTAGTTCGCGGCCGGGTACGCAGCAGCCGCGGCGGTCGCGGCCGGTCCGAAGGTCGCGGTGAACACCGCGGTGAGTTCGGCGTCCGTCTCGTACAGGTTCTTGTAGCCCGCGGCGCCCGGCAGCAGCAGCGCGCTGGCGGGCGAACCCGCCGCCACGGTGGCGTTGTTCTTCAGCGTCTCCTCGGTGCCGAGCAGCGAGGTGTACTCGTCCATTGTGTTGCCGATCAGCACCGGGACCTTGTTCGGCAGCAGCCCGCCGTTGACGGCCTCCGCGTGCGTGCGCACGAGGTAGTCGCCGTCGACGTTCGGGGAGTTCGTGCTCGAGAACGTGGCGGTGGGCTGCTTCGCGATGATCGTCGCCACCGGCAGCGCGCGCAGGCAGGCCGCGGCGTTCGCGTCGTTCGGGCAGCCGAAGTTCGCGGCGGCCACGTCCGCGCCGCTGGTCTGGGCCGCCGCGCCCGTGGGCTGGGTGGTGACCGGGCCGCTCTGGAGGATGGCCTTGTGGAACAGGTTGGTGGCCTTCGCCGTGTTGAGCTGCGTCAGCACGCTCGCCGCACCGGCGGACTGGCCCGCCACCGTGATGTTGCTGCTGTCGCCGCCGAAGGCGTTGATGTTGTCCTTGACCCACTTCAACGCGAGCGTCTGGTCCATCACGCCGTAGTTGCCCGAGTGGCCGGCCGCGTCGTTGAGCGCGGGGTGGGCCAGGAAGCCGAGCGAGCCCAGGCGGTAGTTGAGCGTGACCACCACGACGCCCTGCTGCGTCAGGCGCACCGGCGTGTAGCCGTCGCCGCGGCCGTAGAGGAACGCGCCGCCGTGGATCCACACCATCACCGGGTGCGGGCCGGGCGTGGTGGGCGTGAACACGTTGAGGAACAGGCAGTCCTCCTGGCCGCCGGCCGTGCCGTAGTACGACAGCGGCGACGTGTCACGCTGCGGGCAGTGGTTGCCGAACTTCGTGGCGTCGCGCGTGCCGGTCCAGGCCGCGGGCGGCACCGGGGCGGCCCAGCGGCGCTCGCCCACCGGCGGCGCGGCGTACGGGATGCCGAGGAACTGCTTCATCGTGCCGGACGAATGCACCGAGCCGGAGACGGTGCCGTACAGCGTCGTGGCCGTGGGCGCCGGGGCCGCCGCCACGGTGTCATCGTCGCTGCCGCAGGCCGCCAGGCCCAGGGCGAGCACGGTACAAGCCAGGGGGGTGTTCAACACGCGGTTCCATCGAAACGTCATTCAGGTCTCTCCGACTGCTGGTGATCGGCGCGGCCCTCCGCCACGCCGTTGGGGAGCCGCATGTTGGAAGCAGAACGGACCGCGGTCTTTCAGGAACGTGCGCCGTCTGGCGCAAGATTCCGATGCTCCGGCCACGAGCGGAAACGGCAAGGCCGGGACCCCGTCGCGGAGGCCCCGGCCTTGCCGTGGCGGGAGGCGCGGTCGTCGCTCAGTGCCGGTCGCGCAGCTCCTTCGGCGTCGCGCCCATCACGCGCCGGCACACCTCGGCGAAGTGGCTCTGGCTGGAGAAGCCCGCGGCGAGCGCGACGTCGGCCACCGGGGCCTGCGTGCTCGTGAGCAGGTGGTACGCGCGTTCGAGCCGCTTGTGCAGCACGTGCTGGTACGGGCTCCGCCCGACGGTGTTCGTGAACAGGCGCGTGAAGTGGTAGCGGCTCAGGCCCGCCTCGCGTGCGAGGTCGGCCAGGCCGATGGACTCGTCGAGGTGGGTGCGGATGTAGTCGTCGAGGTGGCGCAGCTGCGCGGCGGTCAGGCGCGAGCGCGCCTCGCGGCGGTCCTCGCCCCCGGCCATGCGGCCGAAGCGCCGGTGCACGTGCACCGCGAGGCCCAGGCTCAGGCTGTCGGCGTAGAGCCGGCCCTTCGCGCAGCCGCCCCGCACCTCGCGCCACAGCGTGCGCAGCATCACCGCCAGTTCGGGGTCGCTGAACCGCGGCTCTCCCTGCAGCGTGCGCTGCGCGAAGCGCGTGTCGCCCGCCTCGATCAGCGAGAGGCGCGACGGGTCCAGTTCCACCGAGATCATCGCGGCGTCGCGCGTGCGCCAGTGCGCGTGGTCGATCTCGCAGCCGCCGCTGTAGCACATCAGATCGTCGGCGCGGCACTGCGTGGTGACGTCGCGCAGCCCGTAGCGCAGCCGCGACGAGGTCTGCCCGGCGTCGAGCAGCGTGACGATGGGATGCGGGGCCACGACCTGCCGGTCGGTGAACTCCTCGGGGACCTTGAAGCGGATGATCTTCAGGCCGGTCCAGTGCGCCAGGTCCTGCGGGCGGTACGTGGCGAGGCGGCCCAGCCGCGCGTCGCCATCGCCCTTCTTGATCCAGATCTCGTTGTGTTCCATGTGCCGGCCCTCACCCTCGGGCTCCCACGGAGCGCCCAGGGCGAATGCTGCAATGTGAACGGGTGTTCAACCAGCGGGGATCACCTTAGATTGTTACCCCATACAACGTTCCGTAGGGCGCACCCGGTCAGCCGAGTTCGGCACGGCGCGGCAGGTCGGCCCCGCGGCGGCTGCACGTGATGGCCGCGGCCCGGCCGGCGAAGGCCAGTGCCTCGCCGAGCGATGCCGCCGTCAGGCTGCGCACGCCGTCGATGGACAGCACGCCGTGTTCGGCGAACCAGGTCAGCATCGCGGCCTGGAACGTGTCGCCCGCGCCGACGGTGTCGACGAGCGTGGTGGGCACGGCCGGCGATTCGAGCGAGAACGTGCGGGTCCAGGCCGTCGCGCCCTTGGCGCCCCGCGTGACCACGACGAGCGACACGCCGCGCTCCAGCCACCGGGCCGCGAGCACCGCGGGGTCGGTGCCGGGGTACAGCAGGTGCAGGTCCTCGTCGCTCACCTTCAGCACGTGGGTGCGTGGCAGCATCCACTCGAGGGTGTCGCGCCAGAGGGCCGTGTCGGGCTCGACGTTGAGCCGCACGTTGGGGTCCCAGCTGATCAGGCTGCGGCCGTGCTCGCGTTCGATGAGCGCGCGCTGCGTGCCGGCCACGGGTTCCACCACCATCGCGAACGAGCCGAAGTGGAAGGCCCGCGCCTCCGACGGGATGCGCTCGAGTGCGGTGAGCGGCACCACGCGGTCCGCCCCACCCTCCCCGTAGAACGCGTACGACGGGACACCGTGCGCGTCGACGCCCACGAAGCTGACCGTGGTGCGCGCGGACGACTCGAACACGCAGCGTTGATCGATGCCTTCGGCGGTGAGCGACTGGCGGAACCGGTCGCCGAGGAAGTCGGTGGACAGGCCGCCGAAGAAGGCCACGGGTTGGGCCAGGCGCGCCAGGCCCAGCGCCACGTTGAACGGCGAGCCGCCGATGCGGCCGTCGAGGCCCAGGCCGGACGGGGTCGTCCCGCTGGCAAACACGTCCATCAGCGCTTCGCCACAGACCACGAACATGGATCGACTCCTCAGGGAAAGACAGGAAAAGAGACCGGCAGGATGCCGCCCCCATTGTCACTCCGCCATGGGGTTTTCCATTAATCAATCACCTTGATTTATCAAGCCATGGCAACCAGAATTCCTGGCACCACAACGTCACGGAGCGTCCACGTCATGCGCCTGAATCCCCTCCTCGCCCTGTCCGCCTTCGCCCTGCTGGGCCACGCGTCCGCCATGGCTGCCGACCCGCCGGTGATCGGCCTCGTCACGAAGACCGAAACCAACCCGTTCTTCGTGAAGATGAAGGAAGGCGCCATGGAAGCGGCGCAGAAGAGCGGCGCCAAGGTGGTGGCCAGCGCGGGCAAGGCCGACGGCGACAACGCCGGCCAGGTCACCGCGATGGAGAACCTCGTGGCCGCCGGCGCCAAGACCATCCTGATCACCCCGAGCGACTCGAAGGCCATCGTGCCGGCCATCAAGAAGGCCCGCGACAAGGGCGTGCAGGTGATCGCGCTCGATAGCCCCGCCGACCCGGCCGACGCCACCGACGCGCTGTTCGCCACCGACAACTACAAGGCTGGCGTGCTGATCGGCGAATACGCCAAGGCCGCGATGGCCGGCAAGCCGGCGAAGATCATCACGATCGACCTGCTCCCGGGCCACCCCGTCGGCGCCCAGCGCCACAACGGCTTCCTGAAGGGCATGGGCCTCACCACGTTCGAGGCGAAGAGCAATGAACTCGCGAAGCCCGCCGAGGTGGTCTGCATGGCCGACGGATTCGGCGACCAGGCCAAGAGCCAGACCGCGATGGAGAACTGCCTGCAGAAGGTGCCCGCGGTCGACGTGGTCTACACCATCAACGAACCGGCCGCCGCCGGCGTGTTCAACGCGCTGAAGAAGGCCGGCAAGGAGAAGGGCGTGATCATCGTGTCGGTCGACGGCGGCTGCCAGGGCATCCGCGACGTGGCCGCCGGCAAGATCGCCGCCACCTCGCAGCAATACCCGCTGAAGATGGCCGCGATGGGCGTCGAGGCCGGCATCGCGTACGCGAAGACCGGCAAGAAGGCCTCCGGCTACGTCGACACCGGCGTGATGCTGATCGCGAAGAACCCGGTGGCGGGCGTCGAGAGCAAGGACACGAAGACCGGCACGGACCTCTGCTGGGGCAAGAAGTGACGACACCGCGGGCCTGATCGACATGAACACCATGACCACCCCCTCCACGCCGTCCCCCGCCGAACGGAAGTTCCACCTTCCGCCGGTGGGCACCTTCGGCCCGTTCATCGCGCTGCTCATCGCGTGCACGTTCTTCGCCCTTCAGACCGACCGTTTCCTGAGCGGCGAGAACCTGTCCCTGATCCTGCAGCAGGTGGCGGTGGTGGGGGTGATCGCGATCGGGCAGACGCTCGTGATCCTCACCGCCGGCATCGACCTGTCGTGCGGCATGGTGATGGCCTTGGGCAGCATCGTGATGACCAAGTTCGCGACCGACCTGGGCCTGCCCCCGGGCATCGCGATCTGCTGCGGCCTCGCGGTCACGATGCTGTTCGGGCTCGTCAACGGGCTGCTCGTCACACGGCTCGGGCTGCCGCCCTTCATCGTGACGCTGGGCACGCTGAACATCGCGTTCGCCATCACGCAGCTGTACTCCAGCTCGCAGACCGTCACCGACCTGCCCGACGCCCTCACCTGGCTCGGCAACACCTTCGGCCTGGCCGGCACCAACGTGGCCTACGGCACGGTGCTGATGCTCATGCTGTACGGCATCGCGTGGTTCTGGCTGCGCGAGACGGCGTCGGGCCGGCACGTGTACGCGGTGGGCAACAACGCCGAGGCCACGCGCCTCACCGGCATCCCCACGCACCGCGTGCTGCTGGGCGTCTACGTGCTGGCGGGCCTCTTCTACGGGCTGGCCTCGCTGCTGTCGGTGGCCCGCACCGGCGTGGGCGACCCCAACGCCGGCCAGACCGAGAACCTCGACGCCATCACGGCCGTGGTGCTCGGCGGCACCAGCCTCTTCGGCGGCCGCGGCGTGGTGCTCGGCTCGCTCGTGGGCGCGCTGATCGTCGGCGTGTTCCGCAACGGCCTCACGCTGATGGGCGTGTCGTCGGTCTACCAGATCCTCGTCACGGGCGTGCTCGTGATCCTCGCCGTCGCGGCCGACCAGCTGTCGCGCAAGGGCGTGCGCTGAACCGGAGCCCCATGATGCAGACGACATCCACCCGCCCGCCCGTGATGAAGGCCACGGGCCTCGTGAAACGCTACGGCCAGGTCACCGCGCTCGACGGCGCCGACTTCGAACTGCGCGCCGGCGAGATCCTCGCGGTGATCGGCGACAACGGCGCCGGCAAGTCCTCGCTGATCAAGGCGCTGTCCGGCGCCACCATTCCCGACGAAGGGCAGATCCTGCTCGACGGCCAGGAGGTGCGCTTCAAGAGCCCCATCGACGCGCGCCGCGCCGGCATCGAGACGGTGTACCAGGAACTTGCCGTGGCGCCGGCCATGAACATCTCCGAGAACCTGTTCCTCGGCCGCGAGATCCGCCGGCCCGGTTTCCTCGGCAACGTGCTGCGCATGCTCGACAAGCGCCGCATGCTCGAGGAGAGCACGGCCCGCATGAAGGACCTGAAGGTCGGCATCCGCTCGATGACGCAGGCGGTCGAGACGCTCTCGGGCGGCCAGCGGCAGTGCGTGGCCGTCTCGCGCGCCGCGGCCTTCGCCCAGCACGTGGTCATCATGGACGAGCCCACCGCCGCCCTCGGCGTCAAGGAAGGCAACATGGTGCTCGAGCTGATCCGGCGCGTGCGCGACAAGGGCCTGCCGGTCGTGCTGATCAGCCACAACATGCCCCACGTGTTCGAGATCGCCGACCGCATCCACGTCGCGCGCCTCGGCAAGCGCGCCGCGGTGCTCGACCCGAAGAAGATCTCGATGAGCGACACGGTGGCCGTGATGACCGGGGCGCTGAAAGCGAGCGAGTTGCCGGCGGAGTGCCTGGCCTGAGCCGATCCCGGGCCGTGCGAACATCCCTCCCGGCCCTCCTCTCTTCGCGATCCCGATGTCTTCCGACGCCCACGCCTCCGAATCCGCCGCCGCCCGCCCGCCGCTCCGTCCGCGGGGCTCGAACCAGATGGGCATGGCCCAGTTCAACGAGCGGGTCGTGCTGCAGGCCATCCGGCTCCATGGCGCGCTGCCGCAGGCCCAGATCGCGCGGCTCACCCACCTGACCGCGCAGACGGTGTCGCTGATCCTCGCCCGGCTCGAATCCGCAGGTCTTCTGCTGCGGCTGGCCCCGGTGCGCGGCAAGGTGGGCCAGCCCTCGGTGCCCATCGCGCTCGACCCCGAGGGCGCGTTCTCGATCGGCATCAACGTGGGCCGGCGCAGCCTCGACGTGCTGCTCGTCGACTTCCAGGGCGAGGTGCGCGAGCGCCAGACGGTGAACTACCGCTACCCGAACCCGGACGAGGTGCTCGCCGAGATCGAGAAACAAGTGAAGGCGATGCGCAAGCGCCTCGGGACGACCAGGCGCGACCGTCTGCAGGGCATCGGCGTGGCCGCGCCGCTGCTGCTGGACGGCTGGGCGTCGCTGCTCGGGGTCACGCCCAGCGCGTCGTGGGCCCGCATCGACCTCGCCGAACGCGTGGGGCGCATGAGCGGCCTGCCCACGTCGTTCGTGAAGGACACGGCCGCTGCCTGCGTCGCGGAACTCGTGGCCGGCCGCGGGCGGTCGCTCAAGACCTTCCTCTACGTGTTCATCGGCACCTTCATCGGCGGCGGGCTCGTCATCGACAGCCAGCTGCGCAGCGGCCTTCACGGCAACGCGGGCGCGGTGGGCTCGCACGCGATGCGGCGCGGCGAAGCGGGACAGGCGCAGCCTCCCGAACAGTTGCTGAGCGTGGCGTCGTTGCTGAGCCTGGAGGCCGCGTACGAGGCGGCAGGCCTCGATCCGGCCGCCGTGGGCGACGAGCGCTCGCTCGACGCCCCGTGGCGTCCCCACACCGAGGCCTGGCTCGCGCAGGCCGCCCCGGCCATCGCGATGGTGGTGCACAACGCGGCCTGCCTGCTCGACCTCGACGGCGTCATCGTCGACGGCTCGATCAGCCGCACGCTGCTCGACCGCCTGAACCGCGACGTGTCCGACGCCCTGGCCCTCTACAACTGGGAAGGCACGCAGCGCCCTCAACTGCTGCCGGGTGCGGTGGGACAGGACGCCCGCGCGCTGGGCGGCGCGCTGCTGCCGCTGCACGCCAACTTCTCGCCCGACCGCGAGCTGTTCCTGAAGCTGGAGCGGGCCTGATCGCCGGCACTCAGATCCTGAACGCCTCGCGTGCCTCGATGAACTCGATGTTCTGGCCGGCCGAGGGGTCGACCACCTTCTTGCGGAAGATCGCCTTGGTCGGGCGCCGGTAGAAGAACTGCGAGGACGTCTGGTACCAGACGCTCCACTGCGCCCCCAGGTTGAAGGCCACGACGTAGGTGAAGGACACGTGTTCCGGGCGCGCGTAGTTGATGCCGGTGCGCCCGTTCGCGAATTTCTGGTCCAGGCGTCGCTGCACGCCGGCGAAGTAGTCGGCCTTCGAGAGGGTCCCCGTCAACTGGATCTGGACCGGGTCCGCCACCAGTGGCCGCCCGAGGTCCGACAGGCGGGTCAGGTCGGTCAGCGCGGCGGGCGTCTGGAACGTGGGGCGCGTGGCCGAGTCCTGCGCCGTCGGGCTCTGAAGCGAGTTGCCGTGATGGAACTTGTAGGAGCCGTCGTCCATCTTGTTGACCACGAGCTGGCACCCTTGCATCTGCGCCGTCACGAACAGCGAGATGTTCGCCAGTTCGGCCTGCGGGATGTGCACCGAGTGAATCTCGCCCAGGCCCCACGGGATGTAGACCACGTCGCCATTCACGTCGGGCACGATGCTGAGGTTCATCGTGCCGCCGTTCGGCGTGATGGCCAGGGTGGCCCGGGCATGGGTGAAGGCGTGGGTTCTCTGGTCGCCATTCACCGCCGGATGGGGCCGCACGACACCGATCGCGTTCTGAACGCCGAGCGACGCGACGCGCGTCGTGCGAAACATCAGGTCTGTGAGGGGCATCCCGCGTTCTCCCGTGGCGTGGGCCGCGCCGCATCGCCAGGAGGCACGTCGACGTCGGCCGGTGGTTTCGTTTTTCGAGACGGTGCGAGGCTACTACACATCGACGGCATTTCGAGGACACCCCCCGGGAACGGGGCCCCGCGCCATCCCGATCACACATCCCGCTTCCCGGCCCCCGCCACGGTGGCCCGCAAGCCGTCCAGGTCGAGCACCCGCAGGCCGCCGTACTCGACGCGGATCAACCCTTGTGCCGCGAGGTGTGTCAGCGCCTCGTTGACGCGCTGCCGCGACAGCCCCACGAGGTACGCCAGTTCCTGCTGCGTGATGCGCAACACGTCGCCCACGCCCGGGTACAGCACCGGGTTGAACAGCGCCGCGAGGCTGCGCGCGACGCGTGCGTCCGGGTTGTTGAGCCGGTCGATCTCGAGCGCCGCGATGAACTGCCCCAGCCGTTCGTTGAGCTGGTTCATCACGAAGCGGTTGAAGCCGATGGAATGGTCCAGCAGCCAGTGGAAGCTCTCGATCGGCAGGCCCGCGACCACGCTGCGGCGCAGGGCCTGGATGTTGTAGCGGTACGGCTCGCGTTTCATCACCGTGCCCTCGCCGAACCAGCCGCCCGGCGGCACGCCGGTGTAGGTCACCGTGCCGCCGTCGGCGCGGTCCGTGCTCATCTTCAGCAGGCCCTCGACCACACCGAACCAGAACGTGGGCGAGCGCCCGATGCGGCACACGAGGTCGCCGGGCTCGGCCTCGCCCACCACGAGGTCGGCCTCCGCGCGGCGGCGTTCGGCGGGGGTCAGCGCCGGCAGCCACGGGATGCCGGCGAGTTCGTCGGCGGTGGGTGGACGGGCGCGGTCGCGGATGGAATGGCCACTCGACTGCATCGGGAAACTCCGGGGAGGGCTGTCCCTAGGATTGTCGTCGCAACGACAAATCGGCGTCAAAGTGAAGCCTACGATCCGGCCATCGTGGACACACTCCAACCCACCTTCCCGCGCCTGCTGATGGCCCATGCCCGGGCCCGGCCCGAGGCCCCCGCCATGCGCGAGAAGGACCTCGGCATCTGGCAGACGTGGGGCTGGGCCGACGTGGCCCGCGAGGTCCGCGAGATCGCTTGCGGCCTCGCGAGCCTCGGCTTCAAGCCCGGCGACAACCTCGCCGTGGTGGGCGCGAACCGCCCTCACCTCTACATGGCGATGGTCGCGGCACAGAGCCTGCGCGGCGTGCCGGTCCCGCTGTACCAGGACGCGATCGCGGGCGAGATGGTGTTCATGCTCGACGACGCCTCCGTCGAGTTCGTGATCGCCGAGGACCAGGAGCAGGTCGACAAGCTCCTCGAATGCCGCGAGCTGCGCCAGGACGGCGCGCCGCCGCTGCGCCACATCGTCTACGACGACCCGAAGGGCCTGCGCCACTACGCGCAGGACGGCCTGCTCGGCTACGACGCGCTGCGTGCGCTGGGCCGCACGTACGACGAGGCCCATCCCGGCTTCTTCGACGCAGCCGTGGCCAGCGGCGAGCCCGGCGACGTGGGCGTGATCCTCTACACCTCGGGCACCACGGGCCGGCCGAAGGGCGTGTGCCAGACGCACGCGAGTTTCATCGCCGCGGGCCGCGGCGGGGTCGAGACCGACCGGCTCGGTCCCGGCGACAACATCATGAGCTACCTGCCGATGGCCTGGGTCGGCGACCACCTGTTCTCGGTGGCGCAGTGGCTCGTGGGCGGCTTCACGCTGAACTGCCCCGAGTCGTCGGAGACGGTCACGAACGACATGCGCGAGATCGGCCCGAGCTACTACTTCGGTCCGCCGCGCACCTTCGAGGGACTGCTCACCGCGGTGTCCATCCGCATGGAGGACGCGGCCCGGCCGAAGCGCTGGCTGTACGCGAAGTTCATGGCGCTGGCCCGCCGCGTGGGTGCCGACCTGCTCAACGGCCATCCGGTGGCCCTGGGCGACCGGTTGCTGTACGCGCTCGGCGACCTCGTCATCTACGGCCCGCTGCGCAACGTGCTGGGCATGAGCCGCATCCGCGTCGCCTACACCGCGGGCGCCGCGATCGGCCCCGACCTGTTCCGCTTCTACCGCTCCATCGGCGTGAACCTGAAACAGTTCTACGGCCAGACCGAAACCTGCGCCTACGTGTGCCTGCAGCAGGACGGCAAGGTCAAGCTGCAGACGGTGGGTGCCGCCGCGCCCGGCATGGAACTGCGCATCGCCGCCGACGGCGAGGTGCTGGTGCGCGGCGTCTCGGTGCTCAAGGGCTACCACCGCCGGCCCGACGCCACCGCGGAGGTGCTCGACGCCGAGGGCTACTTCCACACCGGCGACGCCGGTGTGCTCGATGCCGAGGGGCACCTGCGCATCATCGACCGCGCGAAGGACGTGGGCCGGCTCAACGCCCCCGACGGCGCGTGCGCAGGCGCCCTCTTCGCCCCCAATTACATCGAGAACAAGCTCAAGTTCTTCCCGCAGATCAAGGAGGCCGTGTGTTTCGGCCACGGCCGCGACGAGGTCTGCGCGTTCATCAACATCGACAGCGAGGCGGTGGGCAACTGGGCCGAACGCCGCGGCCTGCCCTACGGCGGCTACGTGGACCTGGCGACCAAGGCGGACGTGCTCGACCTCATCGCCGACTGCATCGGGCAGGTCAACGCCGACCTGGCGGCCGAACACGGCATGGCCGAGACGCAGATCTCCCGCTTCCTCGTGCTGCACAAGGAACTCGACCCCGACGACGACGAGCTGACCCGCACCCGCAAGGTCCGCCGCGGCTTCATCGCCGAGAAGTACGCGGTGCTGGTGGACGCGCTGTACGCGGGCCGGCCCGAGCAGTACATCGAGACCCAGGTCAAGTTCGAGGATGGCCGCACGGGCCTGGTCCACGCGACGCTGAAGATCGTCGACGCGACACGGTTCCCCGCCGTGAGGGCCGCGGCATGAACGGCGGCCGCCCCATCGGCGAGGTGGTGCTCGACGTGCAGAACATCTCGCTGAGCTTCGGCGGCGTGCGAGCCCTGAGCGACATCAGCTTCGACGTGCGCGAGCACGAGGTGCGCGCCATCATCGGCCCGAACGGCGCGGGCAAGAGCTCGATGCTCAACTGCATCAACGGGGTCTACACACCGCAGCAGGGGGCGATCGAGTTCCGCGGCCGCACCTTCCGCCACATGAACTCGCGCCAGGTGGCCGAGATGGGCGTGGCCCGCACCTTCCAGAACCTGTCGCTGTTCCAGGGCATGAGCGTGCTCGACAACCTGATGACGGGCCGCAACCTGCGCATGCGCTGCAACCTGTTCCAGCAGGCGATCCGCTGGGGCGCGGCCGAACGCGAGGAGATCCGCCACCGCGAGTTCGTCGAGCACATCATCGACTTCCTCGAGATTCAGGCGTTTCGCAAGACCCCCGTGGGCCAGCTGCCGTACGGCCTGCAGAAGCGCGTGGACCTCGGCCGGGCGCTGGCGATGGAGCCGCAGGTGCTGCTGCTCGACGAACCCATGGCCGGCATGAACGTCGAGGAGAAGCAGGACATGAGCCGCTTCATCCTCGACGTGAACGACGAGTTCGGCGCCACCATCGTGCTGATCGAACACGACATGGGCGTGGTGATGGACATCTCCGACCGGGTCGTGGTGCTCGACTACGGCCGCAAGATCGGCGACGGCACGCCCGACGAGGTGCGCCACGACGAGAACGTGATCCGGGCCTACCTCGGGGTGGCGCACTGACATGGGCTTTTTCCTCGAGACCCTCTTCGGCGGCCTGATGGTCGGCATGCTGTACTCGCTCGTCGCCCTCGGCTTCGTGCTGATCTTCAAGGCATCCGGCGTCTTCAACTTCGCCCAGGGTGCGATGGTGCTGTTCGCGGCACTCGCGATGGCCCGGTTCTCCGAATGGATCCCGCAGTGGACCGGCATCGAGAGCCGCTGGTTCGCCAACGTCGCCGCCTTCGTGGTGGCGGGGCTGATCATGTTTGCCGTGGCCTGGCTCGTGGAGCGCCTGGTGCTGCGCCACCTCGTCAACCAGAAGGGCGCGACGCTGCTGATGGCCACGCTGGGCATTGCCTACTTCCTCGACGGCGCGGGCCAGACGCTGTTCGGCAGCAACATCTACAAGATCGACATCGGCATGCCGAAGGACCCGATCTTCCTGCTCGAAGGCATGTTCCAGGGCGGCATCCTCGTCAACAAGGAGGACCTGTACGCGGCACTGATCGCCGCCACGCTGGTCGCCGCGTTGTCGCTGTTCTTCCAGAAGACGGGCATCGGCCGCGCGCTGCGGGCCGTGGCCGACGACCACCAGGCCGCGCAGTCCATCGGCATCCCGCTCACGCACATCTGGGTGATCGTGTGGTGCGTGGCCGGTGTCGTCGCGCTGGTGGCAGGAATGATCTGGGGCAGCAAGCTCGGCGTGCAGTTCTCGCTGACCACGGTCGCGCTGCGCGCACTGCCCGTCGTGATCCTCGGCGGGCTCACCTCGGTGCCGGGCGCCATCATCGGCGGCCTCGTGATCGGCGTGGGCGAGAAGCTCTCCGAGGTGTACCTCGGGCCCTTCGTCGGCGGCGGCATCGAGATCTGGTTCGCCTACGTGCTGGCGCTCGTGTTCCTGCTGTTCCGTCCGCAGGGGCTGTTCGGCGAAAAGATCATCGACCGGGTCTGACCATCATGTTCTACCGCGAGAACGGCCAGTTCAAGACCACGTACCGGGCCGACCAGCAGGTCTTCCCGATCCTGCAGGACCGCGTGGCGATCTGGGCCCTGCTCGCTGCGGCCTTCGTCGTCGTGCCGTTCCTGGCCAGCGACTACCTGATGCGGGCCATCCTGATCCCGTTCCTGATCATGTCGCTCGCCGCGCTCGGCGTGAACGTGCTGGTGGGCTACTGCGGGCAGATCTCGCTCGGCTCGGGCGCCTTCATGGCCGTGGGCGCGTACGGGGCCTACAACATTTTCGTCCGGATCCCCGGCATGCCGCTCGTCCCCGCGCTGCTGCTGGGCGGGCTGTGCGCCACCGCGTTCGGCATCCTGTTCGGGCTGCCCAGCCTGCGCGTGAAGGGTCTGTACCTCGCGGTCGCCACGCTGGCCGCGCAGTTCTTCAGCGACTGGATGTTCCTGCGCATCAAGTGGTTCACGCTCGACACGCCGTCCGGTTCCGTGTCGGTGTCGAACCTGCAGGTGTTCGGCCTGCCCGTCGAAAGCGCGGCCAGCCGCTACGTCTTCTGCCTCGCGGTGCTGGTGGCGATGGCGGTGCTGACGAAGAACCTCGTGCGCGGCGCCATCGGGCGCGAGTGGATGGCCATCCGCGACATGGACGTGGCCGCCGCGGTGATCGGCATCCGCCCGATGCACGCGAAGCTGAGCGCCTTCGCGGTGAGCTCCTTCATCATCGGCGTGGCCGGCGCGCTGTGGGCCTTCGTGTACCTGGGCGCGTGGGAACCCGCCGCCTTCTCGGTGGACCTGTCGTTCCGCCTGCTGTTCATGGTGATCATCGGTGGTCTCGGCTCGATCATGGGCAGCTTCTTCGGCGCCGCCTTCATCATCGTGCTGCCGGTCGTGTTGAACCAGGTGCTGCCCGCGCTGGCGGGCCTCGTCGGGGCCGAGATCTCCACCGTGGGCATCTCCCACGCCGAGCTGATGCTGTTCGGCGGCCTCATCGTCTGGTTCCTGATCGTCGAGCCGCACGGGCTCGCCCGCCTCTGGTCCACCGGCAAACAGAAGCTGCGGACCTGGCCTTTCCCCTACTGACCTTCCACTTCCAAGAGGAGCAGCCATGAACCTTCGGACTCTGACGGTGGCCACGGCCCTGGGCCTGGTGACGGCGGGCGCGTTCGCCCAGGCGAAGCAGCAGTTCGTGCCGGTGCTGTCGTACCGCACCGGGGCGTACGCGCCGAACGGGGCGCCGTGGGCGAACGGCTACGTCGACTACCTGAAGCTCGTGAACGAACGCGGCGGCATCAACGGCGTCAAGCTGCAGTTCGAGGAATGCGAGACCGGCTACGACACCGCGCGCAGCGTCGAGTGCTACGAGCGGCTGAAGGACAAGAACGGCGGCGCCTCGTTCGTGCAGCCGTTGTCCACCGGCGCCACGTTCGCCATCACCGAGAAGGCGCCGGTCGACAAGATTCCGGTGGTGACGGTGGGCTATGGCCGCAGCGAAAGCGCCGACGGCACCGTCTTCAAGTGGAACTTCCCGATCGCCGGTACCTACTGGGTGGCCGCCGACACCATCATCCAGGCCATCGGCAAGAAGGAAGGCGGGCTCGACAAGCTGCGCGGCAAGAAGATCGCACTCGTGTACCACGACAGCCCGTACGGCAAGGAGCCCATCCCGCTGCTGCAGGAGCGCTCGCGCATGCACGGCTTCGAACTGACGCTGCTGCCGGTCACGGCGCCGGGCGTCGAGCAGAAGGCCACGTGGCTGCAGGTGCGCCAGAACCGGCCCGACTACGTGCTGCTGTGGGGCTGGGGCGTGATGAACTCCACCGCGCTGAAGGAGGCCCAGGCCACCGGCTACCCGCGCGAGAAGATGTACGGCGTGTGGTGGGCCGGCGCCGAGCCGGACGTGAAGGACGTGGGCGAAGGCGCCAAGGGCTACAACGCCGTCGCCATGCAGCACGGCGCCGAGCCGCAGTCCCAGTTCGTCAAGGACGTGCTCGCGAAGCTGCACGCGAAGAACCTCGGCACCGGGCCGAAGGAGGAAGTGGGCCAGGTGCTCTACATGCGCGGGGCGATGAGCGCGATGCTGGGTGTCGAGGGCGTGCGTGCCGCGCAGGAGCGCTTCGGCAAGGGCAAGACGATGAACGGCGAGCAGATCCGCTGGGGCCTCGAGAACCTGAACCTCACGCAGGCCAAGCTCGACGCGCTCGGCTTCGCGGGCGTGATGCGTCCCATCAGCACCTCGTGCGTGGACCACATGGGCGCGGCCTGGACCCGCATCCACACCTGGGACGGCAAGGCCTGGAAGTTCAGTTCCGACTGGCTGCAGGCCGACGAGCAGATCCTCAAGCCCCTGGTCAAGAGCACCGCCGCGAAGTACGCGTCGGAGAAGAAGCTCACGCCGCGCACGCCGGCCGACTGCCAGAGCTGACACCATGAGCGCGGCAGCCAGCACCGTCCTCCATGTCAATGGCATCGAGGTCATCTACAACCACGTGATCCTCGTGCTCAAGGGGGTGTCGCTGAAGGTGCCCGAGGGCGGCATCGTGGCGCTGCTCGGCGGCAACGGGGCGGGCAAGACGACCACGCTCCGGGCCGTCTCCAACCTGCTCGCGGGCGAACGCGGCGCGGTCACCAAGGGGTCCATCGAGCTGTGTGGCGAACGCATCGAGGCGCTGTCGCCGTCGGAGCTCGTCAAGCGCGGCCTCGTGCAGGTGATGGAGGGGCGGCACTGCTTCGCCCACCTCACCATCGAGGAGAACCTGATGACGGGCGCCTACACCCGCACCGACGGCAAGGCGGCGGTGGCCACCACGCTCGAGAAGGTCTACAGCTACTTCCCGCGCCTGAAGACACGCCGCACCTCGCAGGCGGCGTACACCTCGGGCGGGGAGCAGCAGATGTGCGCGATCGGCCGCGCGCTGATGGCCAACCCGCGCACGGTGCTGCTCGACGAGCCGTCGATGGGCCTCGCCCCCCAGATCGTCGACGAGGTCTTCGGCATCGTGAAGGACCTCAACGAGAAGGAACGGGTCACCTTCCTGCTGGCCGAGCAGAACACCGCGATGGCGCTGCGCTACGCCGACTACGGCTACATCCTGGAGAACGGCCGCGTGGTGATGGACGGCGAGGCGAAGAGCCTGCGCGAGAACGCCGACGTGAAGGAGTTCTACCTCGGCATGGGCGGTGCGGACCGCAAGAGCTTCCGCGACGTCAAGAGCTACAAGCGCCGCAAGCGCTGGCTCGCGTGAGGCCGCCATGGGCGAGTTCCACGACACCCTCGAATCGCGCGACCCGGCCGAGCGCGAACGTGCGCTGCTGAGCGCCCTGCCCGGCCAGGTGGCGTTCGCGCAGGCGAATGCCCCGGCCTTCGCGGAGATCCTCGCCGAGGTGGACGCGGCGGCCGTGGTGTCGCGCGAAGCGCTCGCCCGCCTGCCGGTCACGCGCAAGTCGGAACTGCTCGCGCTGCAAATTCAGCGCCGTGCCGGCGACCCGTTCGGTGGCTTTGCCGCCGTCACGCGCGGCCCCGCCATGCCGCGGGTGTTCGCGAGCCCCGGCCCGCTGTACGAACCCGAGGGCGTCCACGCCGACCACTGGCGCATGGCCCGCTCGCTGTTCGCCGCGGGCTTCCGCTCGGGCCACCTCGTGCACAACAGCTTCAGCTACCACATGACCCCGGCCGGGGCCATGATGGAATCGGGCGCACGCGCCCTCGGCTGCTCCGTGTTCCCGGCCGGCACCGGCCAGACCGAGCAGCAGGTGGAGGCGATGGCCGACCTGCGGCCCGACGGCTACATCGGCACGCCGAGTTTCCTGAAGATCCTGCTGGAGAAGGCGGCCGAACTGAACAAGCCGCTGCCCTTCCTCACGAAGGCCCTGGTGTCGGGCGAGGCCTTCCCGCCCAGCCTCCGCGACTGGATCGCCGCCCACGGCGTCCAGGGTCTGCAGTGCTACGCCACGGCCGACCTGGGCCTCATCGCGTACGAGACCGAGCCCCGCGAGGGCCTGGTGCTCGACGAAGGCGTGCTGGTCGAGATCGTGCGCCCCGGCACCGGCGACCCCGTGCCCGACGGCGAGGTGGGTGAAGTGGTCGTCACGACGTTCGACCGCACCTACCCGCTGGTGCGTTTCGGCACCGGCGACCTCTCTGCGATCCTCCCGGGCCCCTGCCCGACCGGCCGCACCAACCGCCGCATCCGCGGCTGGCTGGGGCGCGCGGACCAGACGACCAAGGTGCGCGGCATGTTCGTGCACCCGGGCCAGGTGGCCGAGGTGGTGAAGCGGTTCCCCGAGGTGGCGCGGGCGCGGCTCGTGGTCGAGGGCGAGATGGGAGCGGACCGGATGACCCTGCGGGTGGAATGCGCGTCGCCGCCCGTCGGCCTGGAACAGCGTGTGGCGGACGCGTTGCGCGAGGTCACGAAACTCCGCGGCGAGGTCGTGGTGGTGGGCCCCGGCGAACTCGCCAACGACGGCAAGGTGATCGAGGACGCGCGAAGCTACCGTTGACCGCTCAATGCCCTCCCAGTTCGACGAGCAATTCCAGGCGCGGCGAGAACGTCCACAGCTGGACACAGATGCCGTCGCACTCGGTGTCCGTGATCACCTCCGGCAGGTCGTCGCCGTCGACATCGACGTACTGCTTCGGCCGGTCGGGCAGTTCGCCGAGGTGGCGCGCCGACTCCCCGTCCACCAGGAAAACATGGTGCCGCCGTGCTTCGGAGAACGCATCCACCACCCGCCTGCCCGGGACCACGACCAGGATGCGCCCCCCTTCGGCGGCGGCCACCGCGCGGGCCGAACCCACGGCTCGGCCTGTCACGGTCCGAGAGAGTTTCGTGTCGGTCGCGAGCAAGGCCCTCACCGCCGACTGCTCGGCGGCCGTGGCGGCCCGTTCGGTCCACCGCACATGGTGAGGGGACGACACGGTGAACAGGCCATAGACCCAGTGGTCGGGCTTGGATCCGGGGCCCTTCACCGACAAGCGGAGCCCGCCACCTTCATGGCCCGCTTCGGCAGGGGGCAGGAACTCCACCCGGCAGGTGAACGGCGTTCCCTGGGGCAGCAGGTGCACCGGGAGCTGCGCCCGGCAATGCCTGGCGAGGGCCGTCGCACCTTCCCGGCTCTTGAAGAACACGTGGGTGTCGGCGACCGATGGTGAGGCCCAGGCAGCGAATACGCCATCACGGCCGCTCAGGCTCTCCTTGGGCTCCCCGGCGAGCCCGGTGGCCGCCACGGACAGCAGGCCGAGCGCGATCCACGGGCGAAGAACACGACAGCGGGCGATGTGCATGAGCCGGTCCTTTTTCTCTTCACAGCCCGCAGCCGTCCAAGTCCTTGTTCCGCACGGAGTCCAGCGTCAGCTTCACCCGGTAGCGGTAGGTGCCGACGTCGACGCGCAGTGTCGCGTGGTCGAGGCCGTAGTAGCTGTCCCGGGCCTGGTAGCGATAGAACTGGTGTTCGGCGTCGATCAGCGTGAGCGCGCCGTGCCGAGGTGGGGTGACGACCTCGGAGCGGATGGGGACCAGCGTGCCCTTGTGCTTCATGACGCCATCGCCGTGTCGCGAATGCCCCGGTGGCGGCGGGATCAGGTCGGTCACCAGCACCATGTTGATCGCCGAGCTCGGGTCCATGTCGTGGCCCTCGACGGCCAGGCATCTCGACAGGGTCTTCATGGCGGGGCGACCCGCTTCGGCCTCCGGGTGGGCGGCGGCGAGCAGCGGGACGATCAGCCAGGCCATTCGGTTCAGCATGGAGCGATCCTTCTCGTGCCGGTCAGCGCGAATCCGCGAGCCCCGGCATCCGCATCTTGCACCGGATGCCGCCCGGCAGTTCCTGCTTCGCATTGTCCATGTCCACGATCGCCCCCCCGCGGCACCATCGAACGAACCGGGACCGCCCCGCGCCGTCGCGCACGCCTCACCGCGTCGCCCCTGGACGTTCGCCCGGATCCGGGTCACGACCCCACGGGTTCAGGGAAAGTCCTCATGCGGGCTGAGCGTTGGTTCGCCGCGACGCTCTGGTCGACGCCCGCTCATCCGGCCACGAACGAGTTGCCAGTGGCCTGCGCGGACGGCTTTGAAACGGACACGGCGATGCAATGCGATGATGTCGCTTTGGAACCGCTACCAAACCGCCATGTCCTCGCCTGCCCTCCCGGAGCCCGCCTTCACGATCGACGCGCTGTACCTGTACCCCGTGAAGGCCTGCGCCGGGGTGCCGGTGGATCACCTGGTGATCGACGGCGATGGCGGTGCGGCGGGTGACCGCCACTGGGCCATCGTGAACGCCCGCGGTGATGTCACGTGGCAGGGCGACCACCCTCGCCTTGCGCTGGTCCACCCCCAGTTGACCGACGACGCCCTCGTGCTGACCACGCCGGGCATGGCACCGGTCCATGTGCCCACCACGGGCCCCCTGGCGCCGGTGCACGTGACGATCTGGAACGAGCGCGACCGCCGCGCGGAGGTGTTCGAGGCCGAGGACGCGGGCAATGCCGCGGCCGCATGGCTCACCCGCGTGACGGGGGCGCTGCTGCGCCTCGTGCGGCTCGGCCACGCGGCTCGCCGCCGCGACACGGTCAACCGCCTGCACCTGACCACGCGGGCGTCGGCCGACGCGGTGGACCGCCACCTCGCCGAGGCCGGCGGGCCGCCCGCGGACCCGCGGCGCTACCGCCCGAACGTCGTGCTGCGCAGCGACGCCGCGGCCTTCGAGGAAGACTTCCTGCAGGCCTTGGACGGGCCGGCGGGCCGCATCGAGATGACGGCGCCGTGCGTGCGGTGCGTGGTGCCGAACGTGGATCCGACGGATGCGTCCGTGTCACCGCGCACGCTCGAAGCGCTCACGGCGCTGTCCGCGGCGCACCACCCGGGCAAGCCGACGACCTTCGGCGTCTACGGGCGCGCGAAGCCCGGCACCCGCTTCGCGGTGGGCGACGTGTTCAGCGGCGAGTTCGCGTTCTGACGGCGGAGCGCATCAGCCGACGGTCGCGAGCTTCCACTTGTTCTCCGGCGTCTTGCAGGCCGTGAGGTTGCTCGACTTCTGCGGCCGCTTCTTCGCGTAGACCGTCATGCGGACCTTCCGGCACGGCAGGCCCTTCACGGACGGCGCCGCACCGAGCGGCTTGAAGCTGCCGCCGGACCCGGTGGCCGGGTTGGACCAGTCGACGGGTTGACCATCCTCGGCGGCCACCGCCTTGGCGGCGGCGGAGAGGAACAGCTGCAGGTCCTCGTCGTCGTACACCTCGGCCGGCGTGTTCTTCAGCAGCGCCACCCAGCCGGAGGCCTGGGCCGACAGGACCCCGCCGCACAGCAGCAGCGCGGCGACGGCGAGACGGGACGAAACCTTCATGCGAAGCACCCCTGGAGTCTGATGGAATGGCCCAGTCTCGGGGGATCCACCCAGGGTGTCAACCGGCCGCCTCCCGTATCCTGCCGCGCATGAACCGACCCGGTGTCCTGATGCCCTTCGCCGTCGCGGCGTCCGCCCTCCTCGCCATCGCCGCCGCACCGTGGGCGCTCGGCCAGCCGTGGCTCGCGTTCGTGTTCAAGCCGCTGACCACGGTGCTGCTCATCGGCCACGCACTGTCGCGTGGCGACGGTCCGCCCGGGATGCGCCGCTGGCTGCTCGCCGGCCTCGTGGCCTCGCTCGCGGGCGACATCGCGCTGCTGTGGCCGCAGCAGGGGTTCGTGCCCGGCCTCGTGTCGTTCCTGATCGCCCACCTGTGCTACCTGGTGGCGTTCACCCGCGACACGCCGCTGCTGCGTGCCGCACCTGCCGCGTTCGCGGCCTACGCCGTGGTGGCGGGCGCCCTGCTCGTGGTGCTGTGGCCCGGTGTGCCGGGCCCGCTGCATGTGCCGGTGCTCGCGTACGTGGTGTGCCTCTCGGCGATGGCGGCCCAGGCCGCGGCGCGGGCCCTGCGGGTGCGGCAGCCGCTCGCCACGCTGGCGGCCGTGGGCGGCGCGCTGTTCGTGTGCTCGGACGCCCTGCTCGCCTTCGACCGCTTCAAGGCCCCGCTGCCGGCGGCGTCGCTGCTCGTGCTGGCCACCTACTGGGCGGCGCAGTGGTGCATCGCGTCGTCGCTGCCCTCCCGTCCCGCGCCGCTCAGCGCAGGTGACGCCGCACCTGCTCCAGGAACTGATCGAACGCGAACGGCTTCGTGAGGTAGCCGTTGGCCCCGGCCGACACGGCCTCGTCGCGCTGGTCCGACAGGGCGTTGGCCGACAGCACCACCACCGGCGGCATCGCCACCTCCGGGCCGGTCCGCAGCGCACGCAGCACCTCGAGGCCCGCCATGCCGGGCAGCTGCATGTCGAGCAGCACGAGGTCGGGCGTGTCGGTGCGGGCCATCATCAGCCCGGTCTCGCCGTCGTCGGCCGTCACCAGTTGCACCTCGGGCCAGCGCGCGAGCAGCTCCTTCACGAGCAGCACGTTCACCGGGTTGTCCTCGATGTAGAGCACGCGTCCGCGCGGTGGCGGCAGGTCGTCGACCCCGGCCACCGGCCCGTCGGACGGCGGGATGCCCAGCACGTCGTCGACGAGCCGCAGCAGCCTCGCCCCGCTGCGCAGCACCTGGTCGACCCGGTGGGCCTGCGTGGCGGGCAGCCGGTCCGACCGGTCGTTGGCGATGAGCCGCGCGAAGCCCAGCACGGCGTGCAGCGGCGTGCGCAGTTCGTGGCTCACGCGGGCCAGCACCTCGCAGCGGCTCGGTCCCGCGGTGTCGGCGGTCTCGGCAACGGGTTCGGTGGCGGATGCCGGGCGGATCACGCCCACCATGCGCACATCCTGTCCCGTCTCGCCCATGTCCATGCGGCCGGAGACTTCCACATGGCGCACCTTGCCGTCGGGGCGGATGACCCGGAAGCGTTCGACCCAGGGCTGGCGCGTGACGCGGGCGTGGGCGGCCGACTCGCGCAACCGCGCGTGGTCGTCGGGATGCACCACCTGCTGCACGTCGCGCGTGGCCACACCGCCCGACGCGTCGCCGGACCAGCCGTGCAGCGCGAGGCTGTGCGGGTCGAACGCGAAGGCATCGTGCCGCATGTCCCATTCGAAGAGGCCCACGCGGCCGGCCGCGGCCGCACGTTCCCAGCGCGAACGGGCCACGGCGCGGCGGGGACGCCCCGGCAGCAGCACGAGGCTCACCATCGCCGCGATGAACAGGGCCGAGGCGGCCGCGAACGTGCGCCGGAGCCAGCGCACGGGCTGGTCCAGGCGCTCGGAGAACGCCAGGGCGCCGGCGCCGCCTTCCGGCAGCGCCGCGTCGATGCGGCGCAGCCAGGTGCGGCGTTCGCGGTCGGTGAACGGGCCGGTGTCGGTGTCCCGCGCCTGGAGCTGGTGGACGATGCGGTCGAGCGTCAGCGTCGCCTCGTCGGCGTCGTTGCGCAGCGCGACCGTCCCCGCGAGCGCGTCGGTGCCCCGCATCACGCGGTACAGGCGCAGCACGCTGCCGACGTCCTGCTCCGGCACCCGGGCCTGCAGCAGCGCCTGGCGCAGGGCGTCGGTGTCGCCACCGCCCGCGTCGAGGGCCTGCCGCACCGCCACCGCGCCGAGCGGTGCCGCGAGTGCGGCGCCGGCGCGGCCCAGGTCGGCCTGGCGCCCGGTTTCGAGGTGGTCACGCAGCCGCCGAGCCGCATCCTGCAGGGCCGCCGTGCTGGCGATGTCGGCATTCAGGTGCGCCCGGATCGCGCTGGCCATGTCGACGCAGGCCGTCGCGACGAGCACGAACACGAGGCCGGCCATCGCGGCCAGCCGGACGCGGAGACCGGATTGGAGGAAGAGTTTGGGCATGCGCATTCGGGAAGTGGGCGAACGGAGCGGCCGTCACTTTCCATGGGACCTCGTGACGACCATCCCCCGAACAGGCGGGAGGATCGCCTCTTCTTCGGGTTTGTGCGCTTGATTCCGGCAGGCGAGGCCACGATTCGTGGCCGGTTGGCCTACCGGAGGGCGCCCTGCCCGTTGCGCCATTCCCGCGGCGTCTGCTTCATCGCCCGCTTGAACGCCCGCGAGAACGCCGACTCGTCGGCATACCCGAGGAGCCGGCCGATGTCGCGGATGCCCAGCGTGGTGGCGCGCATGTAGTCGCAGGCCAGCACGGTGCGCACGTCCGCCAGCACCTCGGTGAACGACGTGCCCTCGTCCTGAAGCTGGCGGCGCAGCGTGCGGGAGCTCTTGCCCATCGTGGCGGCCGCCGACTCGAGGTCGGGCAGCGTCTTCGGCCGGCGCAGCATCAGGCGGCGGAGCGCGGTGGCCGTGCCGGCGCGCTCGCGCATGCGGGCGAGCAGCACGTCGCACTGGGTCTCGCAGATCGCGTGCGCCTCGCTGTGGGCGTGGCGCATCGGCTGGTCGAGAAGCGACGTGCGGAAGCGAATCAGGGACTCGGGCTGGTCGAAGCGGACCGGGCAGCCGAACACCTCGTGGTACCGGTCTCGCAGCTGGGGATCCGGGTAGGCGAAGTGCACCTGCTCGAAGTGCCGGCCGGGCCCGATCATGCGGCGGGCGGCGCCGGCGAACATCGCCAGGTCGCGCTCCATGAAGAACGCCCGGGTCTTCGCGCTGACGAGAGGCGGGTCGCGGTCGATCACCACGACCTCGGACATGCCGTCACCCGCGTCGCGCAGCGCCACGCCGAAGTACGGGCGCAGCAGCGCGGCGAAGCGGATGCGCTCCGAGATGGCCGCCCCGACGGTGTCCGACGACAGGATGGTGTACCCGACGATGCCGTTGTCGAGCTGCGTCAGCAGGTCGGTGTAGAGCAGGCCCAGTCCGCGCTGGGGAAACGTCGTCAGCACGTGGTCGATCCACGCAGCGGACTGGCGGAACGGCAGGGGGGTGTCGTTGGCGGCGTCGGCCGGCAGGCCGAAGGCGGCCATCGTGGGCGAGACGTCGATGCCGAGGCGGCCGAAGGCCTCGACGACCTTGGTGACCTGGATTCCGGGAACCGTGTCCCACGGCTCGGCCGTGGCGATCTCTGTCGGATGCGTCGGCATGTCAACTCCCTCCCTGGTGTGACGAACCCCGAGCGTACCAGCCCTTTCAGGCCATGCGGTAGGATCCGACGCGCTTCCGGCCCCCGAGTGTCCTTCCGCAACGGGCCGGCGAGACCTTCGCGAACCCGCCGCCCATGACCACCCCTTCAGATGGCCTCGCCGCCGTGCCCAATGCACGTTCCGGTCCTCCCCTGCCTCCCGGCCCGTTCGCAGGATTTCTCGCGGCCATCCTCGCCGTGGTCCTCATCGCCGCCTTTTCCTACAGCGCCCAACAGGCGAACACCGACGCCGCCGGGCAGGTGACCCACACGCTCGAAGTGCAAGCGCGGCTCGCCGGCGTTCTCTCGCAGGTGAAGGACGCCGAGACGGGCCAGCGCGGTTACCTGCTCACGGGACAGGAAAGCTACCTGGATCCGTACCGCAACGCGCGCGCCGGCCTCGATGGTGAACTGGAGGCGCTGGCCCGCCTGACCGGCGACAACCCGACGCAGCAGCGCACCGTCGGCCAGTTGAGCGAACTCTCCCGTCTCAAGCTCCTGGAACTGGAAGAGACCATCGCGCTGCGGCGTGCCGGCCAGGCCGAAGCGGCCCTGACGATGGTGCGCACCGACCGTGGCAAGGCGGTCATGGACCAGATCCGCACCCTGGTGCTGGACTTGAGGAACGAAGAGCAGCGCCTGCTGGCCGAGCGTCAGGAGACATGGCGGCAGGCCACTCGATTCGCCTCGTACGTCGCGTGGGGCGGCTCGGGGCTGCTGCTCGTGCTGATCCTGGCGGCCGCGACGATGACCTCGCGCGATTACCGCGCCCGCGAGGCCCAGAACTGGCTGCGCTCCGGCCAGATGGGCCTGGCGTCACGCATCCAGGGCGAACAGGGGCTGGCGGCGCTGGGCGAGAAGGTGCTCGCATTCCTGGCCCGGTACCTGGGCGCCCGCGTGGGGACGGTGTACGTCGCCGGGGAGGACGGCCGGTTCCGGCGCGTCGCCGGCCATGCGGCGGCCCCCGACACGGTCGCCCGCGGCGAAGGCCTGCTGGGCCAGGCCGCCAAGGACGGGCAGCCGCTGCACGTGCGCGACGTGCCGGATGGCTACCTGCCGGTGGTGTCGACCCTCGGTCGCGGCCGGCCGGCCGAGCTGCTCGTGGCCCCGGCCATCGCCGACGGCACCGTGCACGCGGTGGTCGAACTCGGCTTCCTGCGCCCGGTGCACCCGGACGACAAGGAGCTGCTGGCCCGCGTGGCCGAGATGCTGGGTGTCGCCGTGCGCTCGTCGCGCGACCGCACCCGCCTCGAGGAGCTGCTGGAGGAGACCCAGCGCCAGGCCGAGGAACTGCAGGCGCAGCAGGAGGAGCTGCGGGTGAGCAACGAGGAGCTGGAGGAACAGTCCCGTGTGCTGCGCGAATCGCAGGCACAGCTCGAGTCGCAGCACGCCGAGCTGGAACAGTCGAACGTGAGCCTGGAGGAACAGGCGAACCAGCTCGAACGCCAGAAGAGCGAGCTGTCCCTCGCCCAGGTGCAGCTGACCGACAAGGCCGAGGCGCTGGAGCGCTCGAACCAGTACAAGAGCGAGTTCCTGGCAAACATGAGCCACGAGTTGCGCACGCCGCTCAACTCCACGCTGATCCTCGCGACGCTGCTCGCCGACAACAAGCCGGGCAACCTGACGGAGGAGCAGGTCAAGTTCGCCCGCACCATCTCGTCCGCCGGCAACGACCTGCTCGCGCTCATCAACGACATCCTCGACCTCTCGAAGATCGAGGCCGGCCAGGTCGAGGTGATGCCCGAGCCTGTCCCCGTCGCGCGCACGGTGGACTCGCTGATGGCCGCGATGCAGCCCGTGGCCTCGCAGAAGTCGCTCGCCTTCGACGCCGTCGTGGAGCCGGGTGTGCCCGACCGCCTGCACACGGACCCGCAACGCCTCGGCCAGATCCTGAAGAACCTGCTGTCGAACGCGCTGAAGTTCACCGAACGCGGTGCCGTCTCGATGCGCGTCACCGCGCGGCCCGACGGCCAGGTGGCCTTCGCCGTGCGCGACACCGGCATCGGCATCGCCCCGCAGCAGCAGGGCCTGATCTTCGAGGCGTTCCGCCAGGCCGACGGCAGCACGCACCGCAAGTACGGCGGCACGGGCCTCGGGCTGTCGATCTCGCGCGACCTCGCCCGCCTGCTGGGCGGCGACATCTCGGTGGAAAGCACACCGGGCGAAGGCAGCCAGTTCACCCTGACCCTGCCCGCCGAGTACCCGGGGCCGGCGGCCGGCCGCCCGGACCGCACCCCGTCGCCGCCGCCGCCCGTGGTGCCCGCCGAACTTCCGCCGCCCCCGGCGCGCGACGACAGCGCCCCGGAGGACGACCGCGAGCGGCTGAGCCCGGCCTCGAGGCTGATCCTCGTGATCGAGGACGACCCGCGGTTCGCGGCCATCCTCCGCGACGTCGCGCACGAGCTGGGCTTCCAGTGTGTCGTGGCCCCCACCGCCGGCGAAGGCCTGCAGGCCGCCGCCACGTACCGGCCGAGCGCGATCCTGCTCGACGTGAACCTGCCGGACCACTCGGGCCTCGGCGTGCTCGACCAGCTCAAGCGGTCGGCGACCACGCGGCACATCCCGGTCCACATGATGTCCGTGACCGACTACCGCCAGGAGGCGCGCGGCCTCGGTGCCGTGGGCTACGCGCTCAAGCCGGTCAAGCGCGAGGAACTCGCCGAGGCCTTCCGCCGCCTGGAGGAGCGCTTCACGCAGAACACGCGCCGCGTGCTCGTGGTGGAGGACGACGCCCGCCAGCGCGAGAGCATCCGCCTGCTGCTGGACCACGCCGACGTGCAGATCACCGACGTGGCGAACGCGGCCGACGCGCTCGCGCAGCTGCAGGCCACCACCTTCGACTGCGTGGTGATGGACCTGAACCTGCCCGACCTCAGCGGCTACCAGCTGCTCGAGCGCATGTCCGAGCAGGACGACGTGTCGTTCCCGCCCGTCATCGTCTACACCGGCCGTTCGCTCACGCGCAACGAGGAGCTGGACCTGCGCCGCTTCTCGCGCTCGATCATCATCAAGGACGCCCGTTCCCCCGAGCGGCTGCTGGACGAGGTCACGCTGTTCATCCACCAGGTGGAGTCCGCCCTGCCCGCGGAGAGCCAGCGCATGCTGAAAGCCGTGCGCGACCGCGACGCGGCGCTGGAAGGCCGGCGCATCCTCGTGGTGGAGGACGACGCGCGCAACATCTTCGCGCTGTCGAGCGTGCTGGAGCCCCGAGGCGCCACCATCGAGATCGCCCGCAACGGCCGCGAGGCGCTGGAGGTGCTGGACCGCGGCCTCGGCGGCACGGGCCCGGCCGCCGACCTCGTGCTGATGGACATCATGATGCCGGAGATGGACGGCTTCACCGCGATGCGCGAGATCCGCAAGCGCGAAGGGCTCAAGAAGCTGCCCATCATCGCCCTCACCGCGAAGGCGATGAAGGACGACCAGGAGAAGTGCCTCGCGGCCGGCGCGAACGACTACATCGCCAAGCCCCTCGACGTGGAGAAGCTGCTGTCCCTCGTGCGGGTGTGGATGCCGCGCTGACCTGCCATGAACGACCTGTCCAACGACGACGTCCTGTCCCCGCCCCCGGGTTCGCCCCTGTGGCTGCCGGACTTCCTGTTCGGCGCCGGCACGGCGGCCTACCAGATCGAAGGCGGCGTGGCCGAGGGCGGCCGCGTGCCGACCATCTGGGACACGTTCTGCGCGCGCCCCGGCGCCGTGCGCAACGGCGAGTCGGGTGTGGTGGCCTGCGACCACTACCACCGGTGGCAGGACGACATCGACCTCGTCGCCTCGCTGGGGCTCGACGCCTACCGCCTGTCGGTCGCCTGGTCGCGGGTGATGCGGCCCGACGGGTCGCCCAACGCCGCGGGCCTCGACTTCTACGAACGCATCCTCGACCGGCTGGCTCACCACGGCATCCGCGCGTTCGTCACGCTGTACCACTGGGACCTGCCGCAGCACCTGCAGGACCGGGGCGGCTGGCTCAACCGGGACACGGCCTCGCGCCTCGCCGACTTCGCGGACGTGGCGAGCCGCCGGCTGGGCGACCGCGTGGCGGCGTGGGCCACCGTCAACGAACCGTGGTGCGCCGCGTGGCTGGGCCACGGCAGCGGCGTGCACGCGCCGGGCCTGGCCGACGTGCGGTATGCGGTGGAGGCCATGCACCACCTGCTGCTGGGCCATGGCCTGGCCACCGCGGCGCTGCGGGCCAACGGTGCGGCCCAGGTGGGCCTCGTCACGAACGTCACGGCCGTGTCCGCCGACAGCCAGAGCCCGGAGGACCGCCAGGCCGCGCGCCTGGCCGGCGCCTGCTGGAACCACTGGGTGCTGGACCCGCTGCTGCTCGGCACCTACCCCGAGGCCCTGCAGGAGTTGTGGCCCGGTGTGTCACCGTCCGTGCGCGACGGCGACATGGCGCTGATCTCCACGCCGATGGACTACATCGGCATCAACTACTACTTCCGCGCGAACGTGCGCAGCGACGGCGCCCACGGCTACGCCGACAAGGGCCTCGACCGCGTCGAGCGCACGGTGATGGGCTGGGAGGTGTACCCGGCCGGCCTGCGCGACCTGCTCATCGGCTTCAAGGGCCGGTACCCCGCGCTGCCGCCGGTGCACATCACCGAGAACGGCATGGCGAGCGACGACGACACGGTGGTGGACGGGCGCGTGGACGACGCCCAGCGCGTGCGCTACCTGCAGCGCCACCTCGTGGCCATCGGCCAGGCGATGCGCGCCGGCGTGGACGTGCGCGGGTATTTCGCGTGGTCCCTGCTGGACAACTTCGAATGGGTGGAGGGCTACGCCAAGCGCTTCGGCATCGTGCACGTGGACTACGCCACCCAGCAACGCACCCCGAAGGACAGCGCCCTGGCCCTCAAGGCGCTGATGGCCGCCCGCCGCAAGGTCAGCGGCCGATTTTCCTGAGCGAGTCGCGCGGCACGAAGGTGGGGGGAAAGTCGCGCGCGATGGACAGTTCCTTGCCGTAGCACTGGTTCACGAGCAGCCGGCAGGCGTTGAGGCCCATCTCGCCGATGTGCGTGTCCACCGTGGTCAGGCGGGGCCGCAGGTAGGCGCCCATGTCGGTGTTGTCGTAGCCGACGACGGACACGTCTTCCGGCACCGACTTGCCCGCCACGCCGAGCTTCGAGATGGCGGCCATGGCCATCTGGTCGTTCGCGCAGAAGAGGCCCGTGAACTTCGTCTTGCGCCCCAGCAGCTCCTCGGTGGCGGCCCAGCCGCCCGGCGCCGTGAAGTCTGCGTGCACCACAGGGATGGTGTCGGAGTCGATGCCCGCGGCGCGCACGGTCTCGAGGAACCCTTCCAGGCGCTGGCGGTTGTCCTGCGCGTGCGCGAGGCCGGAGATGACCGCAAGGCGCTTGTGGCCGTGCTCGAGCAGTGCCCGGGCGGCCAGCGCGCCGCCCAGCCGGTGGTTCACCGTGAAGCTCTGGGTCTTCATGCCCTTGACCTCGCGGTTGATGATCGCCACGTGCTTGATGCGCTGGCGGATCGCGAGGTAGTCGGCGTCGCGCAGCTCGTTGCTGGCGATGATGATGCCGTCGCACTCGCGGTCGGCGAGGAACTCGGCACTGCTCAGCGCCTGCTGGCGGGCGTCCACGTCGCCGATGCCGTTGACCGCGACCATGTGGCGGCCGTGGCGGCGCAGTTCGCCGTCGATGGCGTCGAGCATGGGGCCGTAGAACGGGCCGCGGAAGTCGGGCACATAGACGCCGATGGTGCCGGTGCTCTGCAGAGACAGGGCGCGTGCCACGTTCGACGGGCGGAAGCCGAGTTCGGCCGCGGCGGCGCGCACGCGCTCGGCCGCCGCGGCTGAGAACGAGCCGGTGCCCGAGATCACCCGCGATGCGGTCGCGACCCCCACTCCGGCCAGTTGAGCCACGTCTCTGATCGTTGCCATCTTGTGTGTTCGTTCGTGTTGTCTTGTCCGGGGGAATGATATCGGGCCGGCCCGGCTGCCCCGCGCGACGCATCACCCGCAGGCGCGGGCGACCCGCCAGGTGTCAGGGCGTGGTGCGCGCGGCCACCACCTTGCCGGTGCGCGACTCGAACTCGCACTGGTAGTCGAAGGCGATGAGGCTCATGCCGGGCGCCCGCTCGACCGAGCCCTGCCCCGTCATGCCGGAGCGGCCGTTGGGTGCGGGCCGCAGCCGGCGCGAATCGGAGCCGAACGCGATGCGGCCGACGCGCGGGTACTTGCCCTTCAGCACGGCGGCCACGGCCGATTCGCAGGCCTCGGGCGACAGCGTGGACAGGTCGGGCTGCCACGCGGTCTCGGGGCTGTCGGTGCGGGCCGGGCCCAGGTCGCGGAACACGACACCCGACGTGGTGCCGGCCTTGATGTTGTAGGCGCAGCTGTAGCTGAACGGGCGCGGCCCGCCGGTGCCGCCGCGGTAGCTGCCCTCGCCCTTCACGTCGGTTTCCTCGTCCACCGGGGGCGCGACGACCTGCTTCGCCCGGTTGAACTGCACCTGGCGCGCGTCGTCGCCGCGCATGTGCTTGACGGTCTCGGTGACGGCGGCTTCGCAGCGTTCGCCGGCCGCGTCGCGGGGAGACGGGTCGGCGGCGAAGGCGAGGTGCGGCATGGCGGCGAGCAGGGCCAGGGGCAGGAAGGGTCGGATGTCCATGCGGTGAAGCCTAACAGGTGCGGGACGCGAAGTACGGGCGGCCCGAAGGGCCCGGTCAGGGCGGGTTCAGCGTCAGCGTGACGTCGACGGTGTCGTTGCCCCATTCGACGGGGCCCTCCACGAAACCGAGCGAACGCAGGAAATGGCGCATGGTGCGATTGTCGGTCAGCACGCTCGCGACGACCTTCGCCGTGCCCTGCGATTTCAGGTAGGCGATCAGCTTGTTCATCAGGATGCGCCCGAGGCCGCCGCTCTTGAGGTCGGAGCGGATCACGATCGCGAACTCGGCGCTGTCGTTGTCGGGGTCGGTCATCGCCCGCACCACGCCCAGCGTCTCGTCGTGCGCCTCTCCCGCCGCCACAGCCACGAAGGCGATCTCGCGGGCGTAGTCGATCTGGGTGAGGCGGGCCAGTTCGCTGCGCTCGATGGAGCGGCGGCTGTAGAACACCCGCATGCGGATGTCCTCGGGGTCGAGGCGGCGCAGGAACGCGAGGTGCTGCGCCTCGTCTTCCGGGCGGATGGGGCGCAGCGTCACCAGGCGCCCCTGCCACACCCGGGATTCGACGAGGTCCGACGGGTATGGGCGGATCGCGAAGCGGTGTTCGCCGCCGGGGCGGGACGGGTCGATGCGGATGCGGGCGTCGAGCGCGATCACGCCCTCGTGGTTGGCCACGAGCGGGTTGATGTCGACCACCGAGAGTTCGGGCAGGTCGGCGAGCATCCGCGACACCGCCACGAGTGCCTGCCACACGGCGGGTTCGTCGGCGGGCGGTGTGTCGCGCCAACCCTTGAGCAGGCGCGAGACCCGCGTGCGGTCCACCATCGCACGGGCCAGCGGTTCGTTGAGCGGGGGCAGGCCGATGGCCCGGTCGGCCACCAGCTCCACCGAGGTGCCTCCGGCGCCGAACAGCACCACGGGCCCGAAGGTGGGGTCGATGCTGCCGCCCACGATGAGTTCGTGCGTGTGGGCCCGGCGCACCATCGCCTGCACCGTGAAGCCCTCGATGACCGCGTCGGGCCGGGCCGCCGCCACCCGCTTGAGCATCGACGCGGCCGCCTGGCGCACCGCGGCGCCGTCGGGCAGGTCGAGCATCACACCACCCACGTCGGTCTTGTGGTCGATGTCGGCCGACAGCACCTTGAGCACGACCGGGTAGCCGATGGCGTCCGCGGCCGCCTCCACCACGTCCGGGTCGGGCAGCACGCGCCGCGTGGCGACGACGGGAATGCCGTACAGGGACAGCAGCGACTTCGCCTCGGGTTCGGTCAGCACGTCCCGCCCGCCGGCCAGCGCCGCACGCAGCAGGTGGCGGGCGCCCTCCACGTCGGCCCGTGCGCCCCCCGAGGCCGCCTGCGGCGCCTCCATCAGCTGGGCCTGGTTGTGGCGGTAGCGCACGCCCATCGCGAAGGCGCGCACCGCCTCCTCCGGGGTGAAGTAGCTCGGGATGCCGGCGGCGCGCACGCGCTGCCGGGCGTCGGCCACCGCCGCATCACCCAGCCAGCAGCTCAGCAGCTTCGGCGGCGAACCCTGCGCGAGTGGCAGCAGTGCCTCGGCGACGTCGTCGGCGCGCACGCGGGCGGACGGGGCATGGATGAACAGCGTGGCGCCGGCGTCGGGGTCCGACAGCAGTGCCTTGAGCGCGTCGACGACCAGCGGCACGGGCGCGTCCCCGCCGACATCGACCGGATGGCCCTCGGGACCGCGCGGCAGCAGTTCCTTCAGCCGTGCCACCGTCGCCGGTGCCAGTTCGGCCAGTTCGATGCCGGACGCCGCGGCCGCATCGGCCGCGAGCACCCCGGCCCCGCCGCCGTTCGTGAGCAGCGCCAGGCGTTCGCCGGTGTTGCCGCGGAAGCGCGCCAGGGTTTCGGCCGCGGTGAAGAGCTGGTACAGCGTGTCGACCCGCAGCATGCCCGCCCGGCTGATGGCGGCGTCGAACACGAGGTCGGAGCCGGCGAGCGCCCGGGTGTGCGATTCGGCTGCCCGGCGGCCCTGCTCGGAGCGGCCGGCTTTCACCACGATCACCGGCTTGTTGCGCGCCGCGGCCCGGGCGGCCGACATGAACTTGCGCGGCGCCTCCATCGCCTCCATGTAGAGGAGGATGGCGCGGGTGCGCGGGTCGCTGGCCAGGTAGTCGAGCATGTCGCCGAAGTCGACGTCGGCCCGTTCGCCGAGCGAGACCACGTGCGAGAAGCCCACCTGCCGGCCCTTCGCCCAGTCGAGCACCGCGGTGACAAGACCGGCCGACTGCGAGACGAAGGCCACGGCGCCCGGTGTGGCCCCGATGGGGGCGGCGCTGGCGTTCAGGCCCAGGTGCGGGGTCAGCAGGCCGATGCTGTCGGGGCCCAGCAGGCGCAGCAGCGCGGGCCGGGCGGCGTCGAGCGCGGCCTGGGTTCGCCGCGCGCCCAGGCCCGACGTCAGCACCACGGCGGCCCGGGTGCCCCGAGCCGCCAGCTGGGCGACCACCTCGGGCACGGTGTGGCGGGGGCTGCAGATCAGGGCGAGGTCGGGGGCTTCGGGCAGCTGGTCGATGCGGTGGACGACCGGGTGGCCGTCGAGCTCGTCGTACTTGGGGTTCACCGCGAACAGCCGGCCCTTGAAGCCGCCGGCCTTCAGGTTGGCCCAGGCCACCGTGCCGGTGCGGTCGGGCCGGAGCGAGGCCCCGATGACCGCGACGGACGAGGGATCGAACAGCGAATCGAGGTTGCGGATGCTCATGCGGCACGGGCTCCGGAGAGGGAACGATACGCCGGGGCATCCGCCGGCGGGCACCGGGCCTTGCAGTCCGGTCGACCGTCCCCATGTTCTCTCAGTGAGGGGGGCTGAATCAACGTCCCCCGGAGAGGAAATTCCCCATGAACGTCCGTTCACCTGAACAAACGCCCGCCCGGCCCTCGGTGGTGATCACGCTCGCCCACCTGCTGGAACGGCTGGAACGCAGCCCCGTGGCGGTGGATCCGGTGCAATACCGGTCCGTCGTCACGCACTTGGTACAGGAATTCGAATCGGTCAAGCCCGGCGAAACACTCAATGCGGTGCTAGATTCCTACCCCGCGGCCGCGGAGCTGTATGAAAACCTTCAGTACCAGCATGCCGGGCTTTGCCGGTCGGCGCTCGAATTTTCGTCGAGCGCGGAACTGCAGGCCAGGGACGTGATCGACAAGGCACGTCGCGCGACCGATCAATGATGAACCAGGGACCCCTCAGTGGCGAAGAATGAAGTGAAGACGACCGTCGTGGCAGACGGTCTGCGGTATCGATCGAAGGTGGCGGGTTCGCCGTTCACCGCGGCAGGCTCCTTCGGGGCCGCCACCATGTCGTGTTTCCTGTGTGGCAAACACCGGCCCCGCGCGTCACTCAAGACGCGCAAGCTGCTCGGCAAGGCGCAGGCGGTGTGCGCGCCGTCCTGCCGCGAGCTCGACGCGGCCAACGGCCAGGGCTGACCGCCCTCCTGCTCTTTCCAGGACCGGCGGGTCTCAGGGTTCGCCCACGAGGCCCGCGGTCCACATCCGTGTGACCTGCTCGAACGGGCTGTCGGCATCGCCGAAGCCCCCGTTCGCGGCCAGGCGCACCCACGCCTGCGTGTCGTGATGGCTGCCTGCCAGGGGCGGGTTCGCCCGTTCGTTCATGAGCCAGGCGTGCACCTGCGCGTACTGCGCCGGATGCTGCCGCCACGTCCAGGCGAGGCCCACCAGGTCGGCGAACCCTTCCTCGCGGCGCGTGGCCGCCATGGCCGACCAGCGGGCGACCACGTCGGGGTCGGTCGACCCCACGGGCCCCGACGGGTCGGTGAACCCGGCCGGCACGGTGCGCCAGGCGCCTCGCACCTGACGCCAGCAGTGCGCCACCTCGTGGGCCGCGATGGCTTCCACGACGGGGGTGAACAAGGCGGGGGGAATGGAACGCTCCGTCTCCTCGGCGGCGGGGTTGCCCCGCATCGAGAACACCAGCTTGCAGCGGCCGTCGACAAGGGCCATGGCCACCGGCGCGAGGCCGGGGGTGTCCTGCGGCTGGACGACCACGTCCACCGGGAGGCCCTGCGTGCGGGCATACGCCACGACGGGGCTGGCGGCCTGGGCCCAGCGCAGTTCCTGCGTGGACAGACGCGTGTCCGCGTTGGCGGTTCCGGTCACACCGGAGACCGCCAACGCGAGCAACGCGGCAGACTCTCTTTTCCCCATGCCGTCATTGGGCCCCACTTCGGCCGGTCGCGGGGGCCGCACAACGTTGGGAATTCCCGCCTTTACGGAAGTATTCCCACGCGGCGGTGAGGCGTCCGCCTACAAGGGCGGCCGGAACGGCATTGAAGAATGGTCTGTTTCCTCAATCAGGTTTTTCTCATGTCCGCAGGTGGTCGCAAACGGGGTCTGGGCGCGGTCGCCCTCGGTGTGCTGATGCTGGCCGGCTGCGGCGAGGCGGCGCGCCTGCCCGAAAGCGCCGGCTATGGCCCGAACCCCCAGCTGCCGCCGCCGAACAAGACCCTGGTGCCCACCCTCAACGTCGCCCCGGCCACCGGGTGGCCCGCCAACGGCAAACCGGTCGCCGCGCCCGGCCTGCAGGTCAAGGCGTTCGCCACCGGGCTCGACCACCCCCGCTGGATCCACGTGCTGCCCAGCGGCGACGTGCTGGTGGCGGAGTCGAACGCGCCGCCGAAGCCCGGCGGCGGCGGGCTGCGGGCCTGGGCCCAGAAGACGATGATGAAGCGCGCCGGAGCCACGGTACCCAGCGCCAACCGCATCACGCTGCTGCGCGATGCCGACGGCGACGGGGTCGCCGAAGTGCGCTCGGTCTACCTGAAGGACCTGTTCTCGCCCTTCGGCATGGCCCTCGTGGGCGACACGCTGTACGTGGCCAACGCCGACGCCCTCGTGAAGGTGCCCTACCGCGCCGGCGAGACCACGGTGGCCACGGCGCCCGCCAAGGTGGTCGACCTGCCGGCCGGCCTGAACCACCACTGGACCAAGAACGTGATCGCATCGCCCGACGGGCGGCGGCTGTACGTCACCGTGGGCTCCAACAGCAACGTCGGCGAAAACGGCCTCGAGATCGAGGAGGGCCGCGCCGCGATCTGGGAGGTGGACCCCGCCGCGGCCACGAAACGGCTCTTCGCCACCGGCCTGCGCAACCCGAACGGCATGGCGTGGGAACCCGCCACCGGGGTGCTGTGGACCGTCGCCAACGAACGCGACGAGATCGGCAGCGACCTCGTGCCCGACTACCTCACCTCCGTGCGCGATGGCGGCTTCTACGGCTGGCCGTACAGCTACTACGGCCAGCACGTCGACGAACGGGTGTCGCCGCAGCGCCCCGAACTCGTGGCGAAGGCGCTCGTGCCCGACTACGCGCTGGGCGCCCACACCGCATCGCTGGGCCTCGCCTGGTCGGACGGCCGCGCGCTCCCGCCGCTCGGCACGGGCATGGTCGTCGGGCAGCACGGCTCGTGGAACCGCAAGCCCCACAGCGGCTACAAGGTGATCCTCGTGCCGTTCGACGGCGGCCGTCCTGCGGGCGATCCGCGCGACGTGCTGACGGGCTTCCTGAGCGAGGACGGCAAGGCGCTCGGCCGCCCCGTCGGCGTCGCTTTCGACACGCGCGGCGGGCTGCTCGTGGCCGACGACGTGGGCAACGTGGTCTGGCGCGTGACACCCACGCCGGCCCGACCGTGAGCGTCCTGGGCACAATCGCGGGGAACTCCACCACGCCGACCCCGTCCCAACCCCGCATGAACCTCCACGTCGACGGATCCCGAAACCTCGCAGTCCAGGTCGGCGCCGCTGCGCTGATGCTCGCCACCCTCGCCGTCGACCTGTTCACGCCGGTGGGCTATGCCGAATGGGCGCTGTTCCTCGTGCCGGTGGGCCTGCTGCTGCTCCAGACGCGTCCCCAGGCGCCCCTCATCGCGGCGGCCGTGGCGTCCGCGATGAGCCTCGCCGGCTACCTGCTGTCCCCCGCGGGCACCGATGCGTTCGTCGCCGGCGTCAACCGCGTCGTGGGCGGTGCGGTGCTGTGGGCCCTGGCCTTCCTCGTGTGGCAGGTGCTGCGAGTGCGCCTGGACGTGGCGCGGCTCGCGTGGCTGCAGCAGGGTGAAACGATCGTCTCGCAGCGCCTGATCGGTGAACACGGCCCGAACGAGGTGGCCGACCGCGCCACCCAGTCCCTCTGCGAGGTCACGGGGGCCGACACCGCCCTGCTCTACCGCATCGACGGCCCCGACCTGCTGCGCAAGGGCGGCCACGCGGTCGACCTCGCCGCCACCCGCGAACGCATCCCCATTCCCGACGGCCTCGCGGGTCAGGTCGCGCGCGACGGCCGCGCCCGGGTGCTCGACGACGTGCCGCCGGGCCACCTGCCGGTCACCACGGCGCTCGGACGCAGCACGCCCGGCCGGATCGTGATCGCGCCGTTGCGCATCGATGGCGTCACGGCCGGGGTCGTGGAACTGGGTTTCCTGCGCAAGCGCGACGACGTCGGGCGGGTGCTGGAACTGCTCGACCAGGTCGCCGAACCCATCGGCCTCGCGCTGCGCTCGGCCCTGTACCGCCGGCGCCTGGAAGTGCTGCTGGAGGAGACCCAGCGCCAGGGCGAATCGCTGCAGGCCCAGCAGGAGGAGCTGCGCGTTTCCAACGAGGAGCTGGAGGAACAGAGCCGGGTGCTGCTCGAGTCGCAGGCGCGGCTCGAGACCCAGCAGGTGGAACTGGAGCAGACCAACGTGCAGTTGGAGGAGCAGGCCCAGGTGCTCGAACGCCAGAAGCTCGACCTGCTGGCGGCGCAGCAGTCGCTGCACGGCAAGACCGAGCAGCTCGAGGCGGCGAGCCGCTACAAGTCGGAGTTTCTCGCGAACATGTCGCACGAGCTGCGCACGCCGCTCAACAGCTCGCTGATTCTGTCGAAGCTGCTGGCCGACAACAAGCCGGGTTCGCTCAACGCCGAGCAGGTGAAGTACGCCCAGGCCATCCACGCCTCCAACAACGACCTGCTGCTGCTCATCAACGACATCCTCGACCTCTCGAAGATCGAGGCCGGCCACGTGGACCTGCACGTGGAGCCGCTGGACCTCGCCGACGTGGTGGCGCGGCTGCGCGCCACGTTCGACCCGCTCGCGCGCCAGAAGAAGCTCTCGTTCGTCGTCGAGACCGCGCCCGGCGCCCCCGCCACGCTTCAGACCGACGGGCAGCGCCTGCTGCAGGTGCTCAAGAACCTGCTGGCCAACGGCATCAAGTTCACCGAACGCGGCGAGGTGCGGCTCGTGGTGCGGCCCGCGGCCGAGGGCCGCGTGGCCTTCGACGTGATCGACAGCGGCGTCGGCATCCCGAAACACCAGCAGGACGTGATCTTCGAGGCCTTCCGCCAGGCCGACGGCAGCACGAGCCGCCGCTTCGGCGGCACGGGCCTCGGGCTGTCGATCTCCCGCGAACTCACCCACCGCCTCGGCGGCACGCTGCGGGTCGACAGTGAACCCGGCCGCGGCAGCACGTTCACGGTGGACCTGCCCGTCGAGTTCGACGGGGTCGCGGTGGAGTCGACCATCCCGGCCGCGGTGGCCACTGCCGCCGTCGCCCCCGTCGCCGCGCCGGTGCCGGCCCCCGTGGCCACGGCCGTCGAGGACGACCGCCGGCAGCTCGGTCGCGCGGGCCGCCTGATCCTCGTGATCGAGGACGACCCGCGTTTCTCCGCCGTGCTGTACGACCTGGCCCACGAGCTGGGCTTCGACTGCGTGATCGCCAGCACGGGCGAGGAAGGCCTGCGGCTCGCCCGCGAACTGCAGCCGAGCGGCGTGCTGCTCGACGTGGGGCTGCCCGACCAGTCGGGCCTGACCGTGCTCGAGCGGCTCAAGCGCGACACCGCGACGCGGCCGCTGCCGGTGCACATGCTGTCCGCCCACGAGCGCACGCAGACGGCCCTCGAACTGGGCGCCGTGGGCTACGTGCTCAAGCCCGCCGCGCGCGAGCAGCTGGTGTCGGCCATCCAGGGCCTGCAGGACCGCCTGCAGCGCGAGGTGCGCCGCGTGCTGGTGGTGGAAGACGACGAGGACCTGCGCCGCAACCTCGTGCTGCTGCTGTCGGCCGACGGCGTGGTGATCGACGCGGTGGGCACCGTGGCCGACGCCCTCGAGCGCCTGTCGAGCACCACGTACGACTGCATGGTGATGGACCTGTCGCTGTCCGACGGCTCGGGCGACGAACTGCTCGAGAAGATGGCCGCGGGCGACCAGTACGCCTTCCCGCCCGTGATCGTCTACACCGGCCGGGCCCTGAGCGGCGACGAGGAGCAGCGCCTGCGCCGCTATTCGAAGTCCATCATCGTCAAGGGCGCGCGCTCGCCGGAGCGCCTGCTGGACGAGGTCACGCTGTTCCTGCACAGCGTGGAGTCGTCGCTGCCGCCCGAGCAGCAGCGGCTGCTGATGCAGGCGCGCGAGCGCGACTCGGTGCTGGACGGCCGGCGCGTGCTGCTCGCCGAGGACGACGTGCGCAACATCTTCGCGCTCTCGAGCGTGTTCGAGCCGCTGGGCGCGAAGCTCGAGGTGGCCCGCAACGGCCAGGAGGCGCTGGACCGGCTGGAACGCGGTCCGGCCGTGGACCTCGTGCTGATGGACATCATGATGCCGGAGATGGACGGCCTGACCGCGATGAAACACATCCGCGAGCGGCCCGAGTGGGCGAACCTGCCCATCATCGCGCTCACGGCCAAGGCCATGCCGGACGACCGTGACCGCTGCCTGGAGGCCGGCGCGAACGACTACGTGGCCAAACCCCTCGACGTGGACAAGCTGATCTCGCTGTGCCGCGTCTGGATGCCGAAGTAGGAGCGCCCGTGGACGCCGACACCGCGCTGTTCGACATCGAGGTCAAGCTGATGCTGGAGGCCGTGTACCTCCGCTACCAGCACGACTTCCGCGACTACGCCGTCACGTCGCTGCGCCGCCGCATGCGCCAGGCGATGGCCCGTTTCGGCTGCGAGCGCCTGGCCCACCTGCAGGACCGCGTGCTCCGCGAGCCCGAGGTGTTCGCGCAGATGCTGCAGTACTTCACCGTGCAGGTCAGCGAGTTCTTCCGCGACCCCACGTATTTCGCCACGCTGCGCCGCGAGGTGACGCCGATGCTCGCCACCTACCCCTCCATCAAGGTGTGGGTGGCCGGCTGCAGCAGCGGCGAGGAGGTCTGGTCGCTGGCCATCCTGCTCGCCGAGGAGAAGCTGCTCGACCGCGCGCTCATCTACGCCACCGACATCAACCCCGAGGCGCTGCGCAAGGCCGAGGCCGGCGTGTACCCGCTCGACCGCATGGCGCTCTTCAGCCGCAACTACCAGGCGGCCGGCGGCACGGGCTCGCTGTCGGACTACTACACCGCGGCCTACGAAGGCGTGGTGTTCGACCGCAAGCTGCGCAAGAACATCGTGTTCGCCGACCACAGCCTCGCCACGGACACCGTGTTTTCCGAGGTGCACCTCGTGTCATGCCGCAACGTGCTGATCTACTTCAACCCGGGCCTGCAGGACCGCGCCATCGGCCTGTTCCGCGAGTCGCTGGTGCACCGCGGCTTCCTCGGCCTGGGCAGCAAGGAGACGCTGCAGTTCGGCACGCACGCGCAGGCGTTCGAGGCCGTGGCCAGCCCCGAGCGCATCTACCGCCGACTGTGAGGCTCGCCATGGACACCCCCGTGCTTCCCCTGTCCCGGATCGAGGCGGTCGTGATCGGCGCCTCGGCCGGCGGCGTGGACGCGCTGCTGTCGCTGCTGACGGCCCTGCCCGCGGGATTCCGGCCAGCGGTGCTCGTGGTGATCCACGTACCGCCCGACCAGCCGAGCGGCATCGCCGCGCTGCTCGACCAGCGCTGCGCCCTGCCCGTCACCGAAGCGCTCGACAAGCAGCCCGTGCCGCCCGGCGCCGTGGTGTTCGCGCCGCCCAACTACCATCTGCTCGTGGAACCCACGCGCACGCTCGCGCTGTCGATCGACGCGCCCGTGCGTTATTCACGGCCGGCGATCGACCCTCTGTTCGAATCGGCCTCGATCGCCTACGGTGCGCAGTTGCTCGCGCTGCTGCTGACCGGCGGCAGCGACGACGGCAGCGAGGGCCTGGCGGCCGTGCGCGCACGCGGCGGCACGGCCTGGGTCCAGGACCCGGACACCGCGGTGGCGAGCACCATGCCGGCCGCGGGCATCGCGTCGGCCGGCGCGGACGCGGTGCTCTCGATCGAACGCATGGCGCTGAGCCTGGCTGCCGTGTCATGAACCTTTTCCAATCTCCATCGAACTTCAGAGAAACGCCATGAACCCAACGTCAGAAGTCAACGTGCTGGTCGTCGACGACGTCGCGCAGAACCTGCTCGCGCTGGAGGCCCTGCTCGCCCGCCCGGGCATCCGCGTGCTGAAGGCCGGGTCGGGCGACGAGGCGCTGGAGCTGCTGCTGAACCACGACGTGGCCGTCGCGCTGCTCGACGTGCAGATGCCCGAGATCGACGGCTTCGCGCTCGCCGAGCTGATGCGGGGCGCCGAGCGCACCCGCCACATCCCGATCATCTTCCTGACCGCCGCGTCGCAGGACCAGCAGCGCACCTTCCGCGGCTACGAGGCGGGCGCGGTGGACTTCCTCTACAAGCCGCTGGAGCCGCACGTGCTCGCCAGCAAGGTCGCGGTGTTCGTGGACCTCTACGTGCAACGCCAGCGCCTGCAGCACCAGATCGTCGAGGTGCAGCGCCTGCGCAAGCTCAACGAGATGATGACGGCCGTGCTGACCCACGACCTGCGCACGCCGTTGATGGCCATCGCGCTCAGCGCCGAGATCGTGCACCGGCGCGGCCACGACGAACCCATCCAGAAGGCCGGCCTGCGCATCAAGTCGAGCAGCTCGCGCATGGCCCGCACCATCGACCACCTGCTGAACTTCTCGCGCATCCGCCCCGGCATCGCCAGCATCTCGCCGAAGATGGCCGACCTCGGCAGCCTCTGCGCGTCCGTGGTGGCCGAGATCGTCGAGGTGCGCCCGAGCGTGAAGGTCGACGTGCAGTGCGAGGGCGACCTCACCGGCACCTTCGACACCGACCGGCTCAGCCAGGTGTTCACGAACCTCGTGGGCACGGCGCTCGAGCATGCGGGCGAAGGTGTGGTGGTCAAGGTGCTGCTCGACGGCAGCCACAAGGACCGCCTGAACGCCACGGTGAGCTTCCCGACCGTGCTGAGCGACGACGTTCAGGCCGACCTCTTCGAGCCGATCCTGCCGTCGGCCGGCAAGGAGCCGGCGCGTGGCACGCTCGGTGCGGGCCTGGCCATCGTCGACCAGGGCATCAGCGCCCACGGCGGCTCGGTGGTCGCGCGCTCCAACGCCGGCGAAGGCACGGTGTTCGAGTTCCTGATCCCGCGCAGCGAGCGCAGCACGCGCTGACCTTCAGCCCCGACGCCGCGGCGCGCAGGCGCCGGCCAGGAAACACAGCAGCTGGCGCTCGGGCACCGTCAGACCCCGACGATGCACGCGGGCCGGTGCCGCGGCCATCAGCGCGGCGAGTTCACCGGATGCGGCGGCGGCCACCACGTCCGGGTGCACGTAGGACTTGCGGCAGACGGCGACGGTGTTGCCGAGCCGCCGGGCCACCTCCGTGAGCACCTCCACCACCTCCTGCTTCGTCACGGGCTCCGCGGCCCGGCCGGCGAAGAGGCCCAGGGCCAGCGCGCTCGCGTGCCACGTGCGGAAGTCCTTCGCGGTGAAGCCTTCGCCGGAACACGCGCGAAGGTAGTCGTTGACGTCCTGCGAACTCACATCGCACGGCGTGCCGTCGTCCCCGGTGTACTGGAACAGCTCCTGCCCGGGCATGGACTGGCAGCGGCGCACGACCCGCGCCACGCGGGGATCCTCCAGCGCCACCTCGTGCACGATGCCGCTCTTGCCCTTGAAGCGGAGCTTGAGCACCGAGCCGTTCACCTGCGCGTGGCGCGTCTTCAGCGTCGTGAGGCCGTACGAGCCGTTCTCGCGGGCGTAGACGTCGTTGCCGACGCGCACGAGCGTGGTGTCGAGCAGGCGCACGAGCGTGGCGAGTACCGTGTCGCGCGGGACCCCCGCGACCCCCTTCGCCTCCAGGTCGCGTTTCACCCGCGCGCGGATGCGCGGCAGCGCCTCGCCGAACGCGGCCATGCGGGTGAACTTGTCGGTGTCGCGCGCGATGCGCCAGTCGGGGTGGTAGCGGTATTGCTTGCGGCCCCGGGCGTCGCGGCCCGTGGCCTGCAGGTGGCCGTCGGGCCGGGGGCAGATCCACACGCGCGTGTATGCGGGCGGGATCGCGAGGCGCCGGATGCGGTCGAGTTCGGCGCGATCGCGCAGGCACTGGCCGGTGGGCGTGCGGTACGAGAAGCCCTTGCCGCTGCGGCGGCGGGCGATGCCGGGCCCCTCGTCCGTGACGTAGACGAGCCCGGCGGATGCGGCCGGGTCGGGCGGGGTCGCGGGCCGGGATCTCAGAGCGGGCTCGTGGGCGGGGTGTCGAGCGAAGGGCAGTTCAGCTTGACGCGTTGGGCCTGGCCGCACGCATCGCGGTCGCAGCGTCCCGCGTGGCTGCAGGGGCCGTCGGCCGCGCTCGTTCCCTGGGCCACGGGCACCTCGGTGTCGTCGGGAGATCGCCGGGGCAGCGGCAGGGGAACGCGGATCGTCTGGACGGTCATGGCGGCTTCGCTTTCGCTCGTGGAAACCGCCGGCGCCTCGCGGTTTCGCGATTCACCGGCGGGGTGGGACGTCACCGGGTCATCGGCCCGGCGGTGGGTCGCGGAGGTCAGCGCTGGCGATCGCCGCTGCTGTCGCTGCCTTGCTGGTCGCTGCGCTGCGGCGAGCGGTTGCCGCCTTGCTGCTGGACGTTCTGGTCACGCTGGCGTTGCGTGTTCTGCTGGTCCTGCTGCTGTTGCGGCGACTGCTTCTGGGACGGCTGCTGCTGCCCCGACTTCTGCGAATCCTGGCTCGGGCGGTTCTGTTGGGTCATGGATCTACTCCTTCAGATGCTGTGCAAGTCGCACATGGAGTTCATGGCAACCCGCGTGCCCAGCTCAGCCGGGCGCGTGGGCCTCGAACAGGGCGAACAGCACGTCCGGCTCGGCGGGCTTCAGCAGGTGCTGGTCGAAGCCGGCGACGCGGGCCTCTTCCACGTCGCTGGCGCTGCCGTGGCCGCTCAGCGCGATGAGCTGCGGTGGCGGCACGAGGGCGAGCGCGACGATCTCCCTGGCCACCTCGAAACCGTCGAGGTCGGGCAGCCCGATGTCGAGCAGCACCGCCTCGGGCGACCAGCGCAGCGTCTCGGCGACGGCGGCGCGGCCGGTGTGGGCTGTATGGACCTCGTGCCCCTCGGATTCGAGCAGCATGGCCACGGCCTCCGCCGCGTCCACGTTGTCGTCGACGACCAGGATTCGTTTGCCGAGCATGGTTCGCTCCTTTCCGCTCAGCCGTTGGCGCGGACGCTGTCGCGCAGCCGCTTCACCTGGTCGTGGTTGGCCTGCACGCCCAGCTGCTGGCGGGCCACGAGCGCTCGCAGCGGCTCCGGCAGCACGTCGTCGCGCAGCGCGGCGCGGTAGCGTGCGAGCGCGGCATCCTCGCCGCGTTCGCATTCGTCGAGCAGCGCCTGGTCGGTGTAGCCGGCCAGCGAGCCGCGCACCGCGACCCAGCCCCGATGCAGCGCGCCGGACGTGGTGCCGTCGGTCTCGGGTTCGCCTCCGTACTGGATCACCGCGGGGCGCAGTTCGTCCGCGGCTTGCTTGCAGCCGGCCGCGCGTTGCAGGAACAGCCGTCGCAACTCGCTCGATGTGGCCCGTTCGGCGCATGCGGTGAAGCCGAGTTCGCCGTCCTTGCTGGTGGCGATGAGGTCGTTCAGGGTTTCGACGATGTCGTCATTGGATACGCTCATGGGGCTGCTCCTTGGATGGACGGGATCGCGGATCCCGGTTCCAGAAAGCAATGGCAGACGGCGTGCCCGGGCGGGTCCGTGTCTTGCCGCGCGGCCACCGAATGCCCCTGAAATCCTTGCGGTAATGGTTACGAGATGCTGCGATTTGCTGCGTCCAAAACTCAGCGTAAACCCTCGGTTTGGGCCCATGGGATGGGGCTTCCGCCGTGGCACGGGGGTTGCAGATCGTTGCACTCGAACGCGGGCGATTCCCTCGCCCCGCGAACCTCATGGAGGCCTTTCTCGCCATGACCGCACCGGCGCTCAGAGTTGAACATCGACAGCACCAGACCTTGACCCCGAGGCTGCAGCAGGCGGTCCGCCTGCTGCAGTTGTCCTCGCTGGACTTCGCGCAGGAAGTGCACGCCGCACTCGACAAGAACCCGTTCCTCGAGGTCGACGAAACCGACGCGCCCGTGGTGCCCGACCCGGCCGCCGCACCCGCTGCCGAGGCCGCCAGCGACGAGCCGCCGCCGAACGACGGCTGGTCGGCGATGTCCCCCGGCGATCGCCGCGCCGGCGGTGCGGGCGGTGACGTGACGGCCCTCGATTTCGTGGCTGCCGACGTGGGCCTGCGCGAGCACCTGCACGGCCAGGTCCACGTGCTCCCGTTGCCTCCGCGCGACCTGCTGCTGGCCGCGACCGTGATCGAATCGCTCGACGACGATGGCTACCTGCGCACGCCGCTCGCCGAACTCGCGGTGCTGAGCGGCGTGGACCCGGAGCCCGCCGAGATGCTCACCGCGCTGCGGCGCGTGCAGTCGCTCGACCCGAACGGGGTGGGCGCGCGCGACGTGCGCGAATGCCTCGTGCTGCAGTTGCCCGACATCGAGGATCCGGCACTGCGGGCCCTGGCCGCCCGCATCGTCACCGAGCACCTCCCGCGCCTCGCCCAGCACGACGTCGCGGGCCTCGCGCGCCTGCTCGACAGCCCGGTGGACGCGGTGGAAGCCGCCTGCGAACGCATCCGCCACCTCGACCCGCGCCCCGGCTGGCGCCACGGCGCGAACGACGTGCAGTACCTGACACCGGACGTGGTCGTTCGCCGCGTTCGGGGCTCGTGGCTCGCCACGCTCAACCAGAACATCGTGCCGCGGGTGAAGCTGAACCAGGCCTACGCGCGGCTGTTCCAGCAGCACCGCGACGCACGCCACGGCGAACTCGCGGCCAGCCTGCAGGAAGCCCGCTGGACCGTGCGAAACGTGCGGCAGCGCTTCTCCACCATCCTGAAGGTGGCCGAGGCGATCCTGCGGCGCCAGCACTCGTTCCTGGAACACGGGCCGCTCGCGATGAAGCCGCTCGGGCTCAAGGAGATCGCGGACGAGGTGGGCCTGCACGAGTCCACCGTCTCGCGCGTCACCAACAACAAGTACATGGCCACGCCGGTGGGGGTGTTCGAACTGAAGTACTTCTTCTCCCGCGCGATGGTCACCGCGAGCGGCAGCACCTGCTCGCCCACGGCGATCCGCGGGGTCATCAAGGAGATGATCGACAGCGAGAGCCCGTCCCACCCGCTGTCGGACCCCGAGATCGCGAGGCGGCTTCTCCGGCAGGGCCTCAGCGTGGCGCGCCGAACCGTCACAAAATACCGGCAGCTGCTCAAGGTGGCTCCTGTGGAAAGGCGCCGCCGGCATGCGTGAGACCACACGAGGTGCCGCTCACGCAGGCATGCCGCTTGCCGAAACCGAATCACGCGCCCGCCGATGCCGGGCCGGCACACATGACCGGGGAGTCCGCCAGTGAACGATTTGTCCAGACAGGGCGCCGCACCCGCCGCGCTCACCGACCCGATGGCCCGGGCGCTGTTCGAGCACCATCCGCACGCCGTGCTGCTGCTCGACACGTCGGGCCGGGTGCTGGCCGCCAATGCGGCCGCGGGGGCCCTCACCCGCGGCGGCCACCTCGCCGAGATCATCGCGCCGGCCTCGAGCGGCGACACGGCCGGCTGGCAGCATGCCCTCGCTGCGGGTGACACGTGGCGCGGCCCGCTCGTGGTCACGCGGGCCGACGGCACCCCTGCCACGGCCGACGTCGAACTGCTGCCGGCCAACGCCGGCACCCTGGGGCGCCTGTGCCTCCTCGCGGTCGCGCAGGGGACCGCGTCCCTGCCGGCCGACCTCGACATCGCCCCGGTGATGATCTGGTCCTCGGGCCCCGACAGCCTCTGCCAGGCCTTCAACAAGCCCTGGCTCGACTTCACCGGCCGCCCGCTGTCGGAGCTGCGCGGCGACGGCTGGGTGGCCGACGTTCACCCGGAAGACACCGAACGCTGCGTCGCGATCTACAAGACGAGCTTCGAGGAGCGGCAGCCCTTCACGATGGACTATCGCCTGCGCCGCCACGACGGCGCGTACCGCTGGGTGCTGTGCAGCGGCGTGCCGCGCCACGCGGCAGACGGGCGCTTCGACGGCTACATCGGCAGCTGCGTCGACATCCACGAACGCAAGGAGCTCGAAGAGCGGCTCGCCGAACACGCGCAGTCGCTTCGGCTGGCGGACCGACGGCAGAACGAGTTCCTCGCGATGCTGTCCCACCAGTTGCGAAGCCCGCTCGCGCCCATCGCGAACGCGGCGAGCGTGTTGCGCACCCTGGAAGACGGCCACCCCACCCTCACCCGCCTGCGCGAGATCATCGAGCGCCAGGTGGGCCGGCTGCGGCGGCTCGTCGACGACCTGGTCGACGTCACCCGCGTGATGCAGGGGCAGATCACGCTCGTGAAGGGTCGCGTGGCCGTGCGCGACCTGTTGCGCGCCGCCGCCGAGACCAGCCAGCCGAAGCTCGATGCCGCCGGCCACACGCTGCGCATCGACGCGCCGGCCGCGGCGCAGTGGGTGCTGGGCGACTCCATCCGGCTCGCGCAAGCGCTGAGCAACATCCTCTCGAACGCGGCCGCCTTCACGGCCGAACCGAGCGTGATCTCGGTGACGGCCAAGGTGTCCGGCGGCATGCTGCACATCGCCGTGCGCGACGAGGGCCAGGGCATCACGGCGGAATTCCTGCCGTACGTGTTCGACCTGTTCGCGCGGCACGACCTGCAGAGCGGCGGCAACCCCGGCGGTCTGGGCCTCGGCCTGCCGCTCGCGCGGCGCGTGGCCCAGCTGCATGGTGGCGACGTGAAGGCCTTCAGCGAAGGCGCCGGACAGGGTGCGGAGTTCGTGCTGTCCCTGCCCCTCGCTCCGGCCGACAGCGAACCCGCCCCCGCGCCGTCACGGGCGCCGCAGCATCCGTCGTTCCGCGTGCTGCTGGTCGAGGAGAACCCCGACGCCCGCTACCTGATGCGGCTGCAGATCGAGCTGTGGGGCCACCAGGTCGCCACCGCCGCGACCGTGGACGAGTCGCTGCGGCTGATCGATGGCTTCCGGCCCGAGGTGGTGCTGGGCGACATCGAGGGCACGGCCCCCGGGTCGTTCACGCCGCTGCGCGAACGGCTGGGCAGCCAGGCGGTGTTCGTGGCCCTCACGGGCTACGCGCAGCGCGAGGCCGAGGCCAACGCGCGGGCGCTGGGGTTCGATGCGGTGATCGTGAAACCCATGCGGCCCGACAGCCTGAACCGTGTGGTCGATCCGCTGCTGCACACGCCCGCGTGACCTGACCCTGCCCAACGTCAGCCCTTCTCGTCCAGCGGCACCGGTTCGCTGACCACGAGGTCGGCTTCGCCGCTGTTCGAGTATTCCTTCAGGCGGTTGTAGAGCGTCTTGAGGCTGATGCCCAGCGTCGCCGCGGTGCGCTCCTTGTGGCGACCGAGGTGGTCCAGCGTCGCGAGCGTGACCTGGCGGTCGATCTCGGCGAGCGGCGTGCCGATGCGCACGGTGATCATCGGCACCCCGCCGGTGGCGGCCTGCACCACCGGTTTCGGGTCGCTCTCCGCGCCCGGAAGGCACGGGTCGTGGATGGTGGTGTCGGTGGCCATCACGTAGGCGCGGTACACCACGTTGCGCAGCTCGCGCACGTTGCCCGGCCAGCCGTGGTGGCTGAGCTGCACCATGGCGTCGGGCGAGAAGCGCTTGGCGTTGCCTTCGCGCTCGGAGATCTGGTCGAGGAAGTGCGCGGCGATGAGCGGCACGTCCTCGCTGCGCTCTCGAAGGGCCGGCAGGTGGATCGGGAACACGTTGAGGCGGTACAGCAGGTCCTCGCGCAGCTTGCCGCTGCTCACGGCCTGCATGGGGCTGCGGTTGGTGGCCGCGATCATGCGCACGTCGGTCTCGAGCACCTGCGTGGAGCCCACGCGCATGAAGGTGCCGCTCTCCAGCACGCGCAGCAGCTTGACCTGCAGGTCGAGCGGCATCTCCGTGATCTCGTCGAGGAACAGCGTGCCGCCGCTCGCCCGCTCGAAGAAGCCCTGGTGCTGGCGGTCGGCGCCGGTGAAGCTGCCCTTCTCGTGGCCGAAGATCTCGCTTTCGATCAGGTGCGGCGAGATGGCGCCGCAGTTGACCGCGAGGAACGGCTTGTTGCGGCGTCGGCTCAGGTCGTGCACCGTGCGCGCGACCACCTCCTTGCCGGTGCCGCTTTCGCCGGTGATGAACACCGTGACGCTGGTCTCCGACACGCGCTCGATCTGGCGGTACACGTTGCGCATCGGGGCGGAGCGGCCCCACAGCGCACCGAAGTGCCCGTCGCGCTCCAGCGTTTCGAGCAGGTGGCGCGCCTCCGCCTTCAGCGTGGCGGGTTTCATCACGCGCGACAGGATGCCCTTGAGCTGCGTGAGGCTCATGGGTTTCACGAGGTAGTCGGCCGCGCCGAGGCGCAGCGCCTGGATGGACGTCTCGAGGCTCGCATGCCCGGTGACCAGCACGACCTCGGTGTTGGGCAGCGCCTTCAGGTCCTGCAGCAGTTCCATGCCGCTGCCGTCGGGCAGCTTCAGGTCGAGCAGAACGATGTCGGGTTCCTGCAGCGCGATCTGCCGGCGGGCATCGCGCAGCGACCCGGCGGTGGCCACGGTGAAGCCCTCGCTCGCGATGAGCATGGCCGTCGTTTCAGCCGAGTCCGGCTCGTCGTCCACTACCAGTGCGTGGGGCATTCAAAGTACTCCTGTCGATGGGTGGGGAACGCCGGCAGGCACGTCGCTTGCCAACACTGGAACAGGTCGATCACCCATCCCATCCCTCGGTCCATGTCCATCTGCTGCGTTCATCTGGACGAATTCCTCCGGCTCTGCAATGTGGCCTCGAGCACCACCGCGGAGGGGCGGTTGCCGAGGCTGTGGTTGTCTTCGACGCGCAGGAGCCGGAGCTTCTTGCACAAGGTGCGCTGCGCTTCCTGGCGCTGGCGGAACGCCCGCTGCCGGATGCCGCGCTGAAGGCTGTTGAATGAACTCATGGGTTCGTGCCTCCGATCTCCTTTCGACGGGACGGGCCCCGGCGAAGGCGAGGCGCGATGTTAGTCATCGTCCTCTCGGTGCTGTCCGCCAGATGTTTCAATTCGTGCCAATCGCCAGGGACCGTCCGGCTCAGTCCGGAATGAGCCATACGGATCATCAAAGCCAGCACGGGGGCCGCTTTGCGGGGAGCCTCGTTTCGAATGAACACGGGTCCATCATGTGATTCTTCGGGTTTTCCCGCAACGACTCGTTGCGGAATCGTCAGGATTTCACGGAAATCGGCCTGCGCACGCCGATTGCCTACGGCTTCGTGTGGCGTGCGGGGCGGAATCGATGGGGGTGGGGGCGGACAGCGCATGGCGGAGGACGGGACGGCAGTTCGAGGGACGCGCGTGCCCGTGAAGGCCCACGCCTGACACAACAACGGCCGATGCATCGCTCGACCGGCTTGCGGCGACTGTACGGACGGGCGGCGCCCCTCACTACCGGCGAGGGACGCCATTGCTTGTCGGACGGCACCTACAGCATGTCCCGCCGCGAAATCCCAACCTGACGGCAGTTCGCGTGCGCGCTTCAGAACCTTTTGCCGGATCGAGGGACGAAAGTCGCTCGAAGGACTAGGATTTGTCGGTAAACCGTCCGTGGCATGTGACTTGCCTCGAACTGGCCGACCGATCCCGAAAGGTTGTCCCCATGTCCGCCCCCGCCCCCCTCCGAACGTCCCCCGAGCACCAGCCGGTGGTCCTCTATGTCGAGGACCATCCGGTGAACGTGATGATCATGCAGGCGATGCTCAACCACCGGCCGCGCCTGCGGCTCGTCGTCGCCACCACGGGCGAGGAAGGCCTGCAGGCCGCGCGCCTCGAACGGCCCGACCTGCTGCTGCTCGACTTCCACCTGCCCGACTGCGACGGGGCCGAACTGCTCACGCAACTGCGCGCGGTCGAGGGCCTCGCGGACACACCCGCCGTCGCGGTGTCGGCCACCGACGACGGGGGCCGGCGCCTGGCCGGGTCCACGTTCTGCGAGTTCTGGGCCAAGCCGCTCGACGTGCACCGCACCCTGGACGCCATCGACAGGCTCATCGACGATCCCCCGCGCGCCCACCAGGACGCCACGCTCTTCGCCCACGCACGCTGAAGGACCCCCTGCCCATGAAATCCAGCATCGGAACCACCACCCCCGACACCGAAGCCGACCGCGACGCCGACGGCGTGCCCGACCAGGCCGAGCGTGACTTCGCCGAGGACGGGCGGCCTGCGGCCTCGCGGCCCGTTCCGCCCCCGAAACACGGCGAGCCCGCGAATGCGCCCGACGACGGCGGCCTCGAATCCAGCCGACCGCAGCACGGCGCCGTGCTGCCGCCCGCCCCGAACTGATGGGGGAACCCCAGCGGAAGGAGACACCGCATGACGTCCACGACCCGTGACCGCAAGCAGGCCCAGGCCACCGCCGGCCGGCACCGCGAGATCCAGCGCAGCCAGGACGAGGCCGACCGGCAGTCGGCGGCGAAGCCGAAGGCGTCGGCGGCCATCCAGGCAGGCGCCCGCGAGCAGCCCGCCGACCTCCCCGCGCAGCACCTCGACAAGCCCGGCGTCGAAGCCGAACTGGTGCTCAAGCCCCGCTTCCTCGCCCCCGACTACATGGGCAGCCAGAAGCTCCAGGGCAAGGCCACGCTGATCACCGGCGGCGACTCGGGCATCGGGCGCGCGGTGGCCGTGCTGTTCGCGCGTGAAGGCGCCGACGTGGGGATCGTCTACCTCGACGAACACGAGGACGCCGAGTACACCAAGCGGCTCGTCGAGGCGGAAGGCGGTCGCTGCCTGCTGCTGCCCGGCGACGTGAAGGACGCGGCCTTCTGCCAGCGGGCCGTCGAAAGCACCGTCTCGGCCTTCGGCAAGCTCGACGTGCTGGTGAACAACGCGGCCTTCCAGGAACACGCGGCGTCGATCGAGGACATCACCGAGGAACGCCTCGACGAGACCCTGCGCACCAACGTGCACGGCTACTTCCACATGGCGCGGGCGGCCCTGCCGCACCTGGGCCAGGGCGCGGCCATCATCAACACGGGCTCGGTGACGGGGCTCGAGGGCAGCCCGCAACTGCTCGACTACTCGGCCACCAAAGGCGCGATCCACGCGTTCACGAAAGCCCTCGCGCAGAACCTGCTGCCGCGCGGCATCCGCGTGAACGCGGTGGCGCCCGGGCCCGTGTGGACGCCACTCAACCCGGCGGACAAGCGGGCCGAGGATGTGGCGGAGTTCGGCAAGAAGACGGACATGAAACGCGCGGCGCAGCCGGAAGAGCTGTCTCCGGCCTACGTGTTCCTCGCGTCCCCCGTGTGCTCGGGGTACATCACCGGCATCGTGCTACCGGTGACGGGGAGTGTCGGCGCCGAGTGACGCCGGCGGCGGTCAGGCCTGCGGCTGGCGCCAGGCGGCGGTCACCGCGTTGCGCACCAGCGCGCGGGCGGAACGCACCGAGTGGATCGGGTCGGGTGTCTCGCGGCCCAGTTGGTCGAACCAGGCGGCCAGGATCGGGTGGCGGTTCACCAGGGGTTCCCAGCTCGAACGCCATGCGCGCGGAAGGTCGAGGTACGGGACGAGTGTCTCGGCCTCGTCGCGCGGCAGGTCGGCGCCGAGGCGGCCGTCCATCACCTTGCCGATGTCGAACAGGAACGCGGCGGCGGAACACACCTGCTGCAACTCGTCCACGTAGAACGGCAGCGGCTTGAGCGTGCGGGGATCGTGGTCGGCGTCCATCGCCAGTTCGGCGGCGAGGATGGCGGCCTCGAACAGGCCGTGGCGGCCCGTGTGGTGATCGGTGGCGGCGGGCTGGGTCAGGAAGTGATCGAGGTGGCCGCTCGACTCCAGCACCTGGGCGATGAACACCTGCAGGTCCGGCGCCCAGCGCTTGCACAGGCAGGCGAGGCGGTAGACCAGCGTGGTGGGCACCTGGAGGTGCGACAGGTTGCCGGAGTTCATCCGGTTCACCACGTCCGACAACAGGTCCCGCTTCAGGTACTTCCGGCGGCCCATGAAGCCCGAGGTGGGCAGCTGGTCGGCCGGCAGCACGTGACGGGAGCTGTTGGGTGAGTCGAAAGCCAATTCAGTCTCCTTCACGTTGGAGACTTGATTCTGCGGCGGGAGCGATTGCACGAACCCCTGAATTGCTGTGCAATCTGCCGCTTTATTGCCGCCTTTTTGGGCATCAGAGTTGGGGGCCCAGCCAGGATGCCAAATGTTCCCAGGCCTTTTCTCGCCAGGGGCGTTGCGACCACGCCTCGAAGGTGATCGACTTGCGCGCGCTGCGGATGGCTTCCAGCATCGGCGGGAAGATCTCGGCGCCGTGCTGCAGGTCGCTCACGCGGTCGCCGTCGAGCACTGGCGCGGACAGCAGCGAGGACATCGTGCGCCGGAACTGCGGGTCGTGCGTGCCGCAGGTGGACTCGACGCGGGTCTCCAGCGTCTTCTCGCCGCCGCCGAGGTTGAGCGCCAGCAACACGACGAAGAGCGTCGCGATCGCGGTGGCGGAGACGAGCAGGAAGGGACGGTGTCGGCGCATGAGCGGCATTGTTCGGTGGATGCCCGCCGGCGGGCCACCCAGCGCGGTCGGAGGCAGTCCCGCGACGCTGTAGGCGCATTTCCCTTTTTGTCGGCGAGCCCCGGACAACGCCCGGCCACGGCCTACCATTTGCCGCATGCAAGCCGACCCCGACGACGTTCCCCGATCCCCGCAGCCCCGAGCGAAACGCTGGCTCGTGGGCGGGCTGCTCGCGTTCGGCGCGATGGGAGTGGTGCTCGCGGCCTGGATCTCCGTCGTGGTGGGCTCGGCGCCGGGTGTGTCGGCGCTGAAGGAGGTGCAGAGCGCCCGGCCCAGCACGCTGCTCACCGCGGACGGCCAGCCACTCGGCGTGTTCCGCCGCGAGAAGCAGGCCCGCGTGTCCCTCGCGGAAATCTCGCCCGAGGTGGTCCACGCGCTGATCGCCACCGAGGACCACCGCTTCTTCGACCACCCCGGCATCGACGTGCGGCGCACCGCCAGCGCCCTCCTCCACACCGCACGCGGTGACCTGCAGGGCGGCTCGACGATCACGCAGCAGCTCGCGCGCAACCTGTTCCCCGAGGAGATCGGCCGCTCGCGCTCGCTGCACCGCAAGCTCAAGGAAGTGGTGACGGCGCTGCGCATCGAGCAGGTCTACACGAAGGACGAGATCCTCGAGCTGTACCTCAACACCGTGCCGTTCTTCTACAACGTCGTGGGCGTCGAGATGGCGGCGCGGACCTACTTCGACACCACGGCCCGCGAGCTCGACGCGCTGCAGGCCGCCACGCTCGTGGGCATGCTCAAGGGCACGCAGTACTACAACCCCGTGCGCCATCCCGAACGGGCGGAGAAACGCCGCAACGTGGTGCTGGGCCAGATGGCCCGACACGGCTACCTGACGGAGGACCGCCGCAAGGAACTGGCCGGCCGGCCGCTCGCGGTGCAACTGCGCCACCAACCCGAGAACGACAGCATCGCGCCGCACTTCGTGGCGTTCGTGCGCAAGTGGCTGCTCGACTGGGCCGAGGCCCGCGACGTCGACCTGTACGCCGATGGCCTGGTGATCGAGACCACGATCGACGCGCGCCTGCAGGCCGCCGCCAACGAGGCCGTGGCCACGCAGGCGGCGAAGCTGCAGCAGGTGGCCGATGGCGAGTGGGGCCAGGCGGGGCTGCGGCCCGCGTCGTTGAAGTCGTCCACCTCGGACCGTCCGGCCGCGCCCTTCGCGCACCTGTGGAAATCGCGGCCCGACCTGCTCACCGCGTTCGCCCGCGAGGCGCCTGAGTACCGCGAGGCGGTCCGCACCGGTGCCTCACCCGAGGCCGCTCTGAAGGCCGTGATGGCCGACGGCGAGGCCCTGTCGCGCCTGAAGCGCCAGCGCACGCGGCTCGAGGCGGGCCTGCTCGCGATGGACCCGGCCAGCGGCGAGGTCAAGGCGTGGGTGGGCAGCCGCGACTTCGAGACCGACCAGTACGACCACGTGGCCCAGGCCGAGCGGCAGCCCGGTTCGACGTTCAAGCCCTTCGTGTACGGCGCGGCGCTGGAGGCCGGCATCGGCCCCAACCGCACGTACGTCGACGGCCCCGTGGAGATCCCGCTCGGCGACGGCCGGGTGTGGAAACCCACCGACATGTCGGGCACGAGCGGCCAGCCGATGACGCTGCGCGACGGTCTCACCTTCTCGAAGAACACCATCACCGCGCAGGTGATGCAGGAGGTGGGCGTGGCACCCACGGTGGCGCTCGCGAAGGCGCTCGGCGTGGACCGCAGCCCGCTCGACGCGGTGCCGTCGCTCGCGCTCGGCACGAGCCCGGTCACGCTGCTCGAGATGGTCAACGCCTACGCGTCCATCGCCCGCAGCGGCCTGCACCACGACCCGGTGTTCGTGCGCCGCATCACCGACCGGAACGGGCGTGTGCTGGCCTCGTTCGGCGGGGCCTCGCGGCAGGCCATGTCGGCGGACTCGGCCGTCGAGCTGATCGACATGATGCGCGGCGTGGTCGTGCGCGGCACCGGCACGATGGTGCGCTCCCGCTTCGGCATCACGGCCGACGTCGCCGGCAAGACCGGCACCACGCAGAACAACACCGACGGCTGGTTCGTGCTGATGCACCCGCAGCTGGTCGCGGGCGCCTGGGTCGGCTTCAACGACGCCCGGGTCACCATGCGCAGCAGCTACTGGGGCCAGGGCGGCCACAACGCCGTGCTGCTGGTGGGCGACTTTTTCCGGGACACGCTCAAGCGCCGCGCGATCGACCCCGCCGCCACCTTCCCGCCGTCGCGCCAGCCGGTGCTGCCCGCCACGCCCACCGACCCGGACGGCTGGGACGAGGACAACGGCGGCGAACCGGGAGGCGACTGGCAGGAGGGCCCCGAGCGCCCGCCCGTGCCCCCGGTCAACTCGGCGGACGAGCCCGCCCTGTCGTCCAACTCACCCAAGACCTCGAGCGAGCTGGATGTGTTGCTCCGGTTGGACAGTGCGCAAGTTCTTTACACGGACCGCTGATCGATCGGAATCGGTGCCGTTAAAATGAGAATCGTTGTCATTCTGGATTTCTCCAGAACCGGTTCCATTTTCCCGAAGCACCCTCCCCCATGAAAAACCTGACGCCCGTGGCCCTCGCCGCAGCGATGGCCTGCGCCTCGATCGCGGCCCATGCCCAGACGGCCACCACCTCCTCCTCGACCGACACCACGCTGCAGGCCGTGAAGGTCACCGCCAGCGCCGACGCCTCGGCCGAAGGCCTGTCGCCCGCCTACGCAGGCGGCCAGGTGGCCCGCGGCGGCCGCGCCGGCATTCTCGGCACGAAGGACAACATGGAAACGCCGTTCAGCATCACGGCGTACACCAACGAACTCATCCAGGACAAGCAGGCCAAGAGCGTCGGCGACGTGCTGCAGAACGATCCGTCGGTGCGGGTCGCCCGCGGCTTCGGCAACTTCCAGGAGTCGTACTTCATCCGCGGCTACCTGCTCGGCTCCGACGACATCGCCTACAACGGCCTCTACAGCCTGCTCCCGCGCCAGTACATCGCCACCGAACTCTTCGAACGCGTCGAGGTGCTGCGTGGCGCCTCCACGTTCCTGACCGGCGCCAACCCGAACGAAGGCGGCCCCGGCGGCTCGATCAACCTGCTGCCCAAGCGCGCGCCGAACGAACCACTGACCCGCGTCACGGCCGGCGTTGCCAGCGGCGGGCAGTACACGCTGTCGACCGACGTGGCGCGCCGCTTCGGTCCCGACCAGAGCACCGGCGTGCGCGTCAACCTCGCCGGTCGCACGGGTGGCACGGCGGTCGACGACGAAAAGGGCAAGCTCGGTCTCGCCGCCGTGGGTGTCGACTGGCGCGGCGACAACGTGCGCCTCTCCGCCGACCTCGGCTGGCAGGACAACCGCCTCGACCGCACCCGCACGAACGTCGCGTTCGACGGCGTGACGGTGATGCCGTCCGCACCGGACAACAAGACCAACTGGGCCCAGCCCTGGTCGTACTCGAACGAGCGCGATGTCTTCGGCACCGTGCGTGGCGAATGGGACGTCAACGAACACGTGACGGCCTGGGCGGCCGCGGGCATGCGCCGCACCAAGGAAGCCAACGTGCTGGGCAACCTGACCGTCACGAATGGCAGCACGGGCGAAGGCAACTTCTACCGCTTCGACAACACCCGCGAGGACAAGGTCACCACCGGTGAGATCGGCGCCCGGGGCAAGTTCGTCACCGGTCCGGTCAAGCATGAAGTGGTCACCGCGGTCTCGCAGTTCCAGCTCGAGAAGAAGAACGCGTACGTGATGGACTTCTTCAACCGCATCCCGACGAACCTCTACGACCCGGTCCAGACGCCGCTGCCGCCGGTCAGCGGGACGGCATTCCGCGGCAACGACCTGGCCAATCCCTGGCTGAACGGCGTGACCCGCCTCGACAGCGTCGCGCTCGGGGACACCCTGTCGATGCTCGACGACACGCTGCAGGTCACGCTCGGCATCCGTCACCAGTCGTTCGAAACCACGGACATCCCGTACGGCTCGCAGACGGGCACGACCACGAAGAGCAGCCGCAACTCCCCGGCCGTGGCGGCGATCTACAAGCTCGACAAGCAGGTGTCGCTGTACGCCAACTACGTCGAGGCCCTCGCCCAGGGCAAGACCGCCCCGCTCACGAGCACCGGCGGCCCGGTGACCAACGGCGGCCAGACGCTCGACCCCTATGTGTCCCGCCAGAAGGAGATCGGCGCGAAGTTCGATGCCGGGAACATCGGCGGCACGCTCGCGATCTTCTCGTCGAGCCGCCCGCGCGCGGCCGGCGTGGACCCGCAGCTCTACTTCAAGAACGACGGCAAGGAAGTCAACGAGGGGGTCGAAGTCACCGCATTCGGCAAGCCGTTGCGCAGTGTTTCGGTGCTGGGCGGCGTCACGTGGCTCGACGCGAAACAGAAGGACACCAACGCCGGCACGTTCGATGGCAAGCGCACGATCGGCGTGCCGGAGTTCATGGCCAACGTGGGCGCCCAGTGGGACCTGCCGTACGTGCGCAACCTGTCGCTCGACGGTCGCCTGGTCTACACGGGCAGCGTGTTCGCCGATTCCGCGAACACGCTGAAGGTGCCGGCCTGGACCCGCTTCGACGCCGGCGTGCGCTACATCGTGGCGGTGCAGGAAAATCCGGTCACGCTTCGCCTGCGCGTCGACAACGTGTTCGACAAGGACTACTGGGCCTCGTCAGGCGGCTACCCGGACAACGGCTACCTCGCCGCCGGCAACCCGCGCACGATCTCCCTGAGCGCCAGCGTCGACTTCTGATCGACGAACGGCCCGGCCGGGAGGCCGGGCCGGGGTTCAGGCAGGATGGGCCGGCAACACCGTGCCTTCCACCCGCCCGAACCCGATGCGCCGCGCACCGTCGCGCTCGCACCAGGCGGTGAAGGTGACGGTGTCGCCATCCTGCAGGAACGTGCGCGACTCGCCGCCGGGCAACACCACCGGCTGCTTGCCACCGCGGGTGAGTTCGATCAGCGAACCCGACTCCGACTCGTCCGGTCCCGACTGCGTGCCGGTGCCCAGCAGGTCGCCCGGCTGCAGGTTGCAGCCGTTGACCGTGTGGTGCGCCACCATCTGCGCCACGCTCCAGTACGCGTGCCGGAAGCTGCTGCGCGACACCGCCGCGGCGGCATCGCCCTTCCCTCGCATGGCCGCCGTCTGCAAGGCTGCGGTGACCTGGATGTCGATGGCCGCGCGCTGCCGGTGCCCGGCGCTGTCGAGGTACGGCAGCGGCTGCGGATCGCCCTCGGCGCGGGTCCATGGCAGGCGGAACGGTTCGAGCGCCTCGAGCGTGACGATCCACGGCGAAATGGTGGTCGCGAAGTTCTTCGCGAGGAAGGGCCCGAGCGGCTGGTACTCCCAGCCCTGCACGTCGCGCGCGGACCAGTCGTTGAGCAGGCACAGCCCGAACACATGGGACTCGGCGGCGTCGAGCGCCACGGGCTCGCCCAGCGGGTTGCCCGCGCCGATGAACACACCCAGTTCCAGCTCGTAGTCGAGGCGTGCGCTCGGCGCGAGGACCGGCGCGGTCGCCCCCGGCGCCATCGTCTGCCCATGGGGACGACGCACCTGCTGGCCGGACACCCCGATCGACGACGAGCGCCCGTGGTACCCGATGGGCACCCACTTGTAGTTCGGCAGCAGCGGCGCGTCGGGCCGGAACAGCGCCCCGACGCGCGTGGCGTGGTGGACGGACGTGTAGAAGTCGGTGTAGTCGCCGATGCGGGCCGGCACGTGGTACTCGGCGTCGCGCTGCGGCACAAGGCAGCGCGACAACGCCGTGGGCGAGTCGCCCGCGAGGGCCCGCGACAGCGCGAGCCGCAGCGCGGACGCGGAGAACTGCCCCTTCGCCATCAAGGCGTTCAGCGAGTCCCCCGAGGCCGCCCTCGCTGCCTCGGCCGCGAGCCCGTCGAGCAGGCCCGCCGCGGCGGCCAGGTCGACGATCTCGTCGCCGATGGCCACGCCGCCTCGCCAGGCCTCCGCGCTGCCGGCGCGCCGGAACACCGCGAACGGAAGGTTCTGGATCGGGAAATCGTGCCCCGGCGTGTTGGCCGATGGCACCCAGCTGTGCCGGGCGGGATCGTGGGTCTCGTTCATGGTGTGGCTCCCGGGTCGACGAAACGTTTGCGCAATCCCTGCCAGCAGTCCGCGTAGTCGGCCTGCAGTTGGGGCGACGCGAGCGCGAAGGCGGTGGGCCTGAGCAGGCAGCGGGTCTCGAACATGAATGCCATCGTGTCCTCGATGACGTGCGGGACCGTGGTGTCGGCGCGGATCGCCTTCTCGAAGGTGTCCGCGTCCGGCCCATGCCCGGTCATGCAGTTGTGCAGGCTGGCGCCGCCCGGAACGAAGCCACCGGCCTTCGCGTCGTACGCGCCGTGCACCAGGCCCATGAACTCGCTGGCGATGTTGCGGTGGAACCAGGGCGGGCGGAAGGTGTCCCGCATCGCGAGGATGCGGGGCGGGAAGATCACGAAGTCCACCGTGTCCACCCCCGGCGTGTCGCTCACCGATTGCAGCACCAGGAAGATCGACGGGTCCGGGTGATCGAAGCTGATCGAGCCGATCGCGTTGAAGCGGCGCAGGTCGTACTTGTACGGCGCGAGGTTGCCGTGCCAGCCCACCACGTCGAGCGGCGAATGGCCGATGGGGGCGCGCCACAGGTGGCCGCCGAGCTTGGCGACGAGTTCGAACGCGCCCTCGCGGTCCTCGAACGCGGCCACGGGTGTCAGGAAATCGCGCGGCTGCGCGAGGCCGTTCGAGCCGATGGGCCCGAGGTCGGGCAGCCGCAGCGCTGCGCCGAAGTTCTCGAGCACGTAGCCGCGCGCCACGCCGTCGGGCAGCTCCACGCGAAAGCGCACGCCGCGCGGAATCACCGCGATCTCCTGTGGCTCGAGGTCGATCACCCCGAGTTCGGTCGCCAGCCGCAGGCGGCCGTGTTCGGGCACGATCAGCAACTCGCCGTCGGCGTCGTAGAAGAACCGTTCGGTCATCGACCGGTTGGCCGCGTAGACGTGGATGCCGCAGCCGCTCTGGTGGTCCGGGTGGCCGTTGCCGGCCATCGTCACCAGGCCGTCGACGAAGTCCGTGGGCGCGTCGGGCAGCGGCCGTGGATCCCACCGCAGCGGGTTCGGGGGCGTGGGCACCTGCTGGAAGTCGCTCGTGAAGCGCGATGCCGCCATCGCCTCGAACCGCCCGTGCACCGCGGCCGGCCGGATGCGGTACAGCCACGAGCGCCGGTTGTCCGCCCGCGGCGCGGTGAACGCGGTGCCCGACAACTGCTCCGCGTACAGCCCGTGGGCCACGTGCTGCGGCGAGTTGCGCCCGACGGGCAGCGTGCCCGGGATCGCCTCGGTGGCGAAGGTGTTGCCGAAGCCGCTCTGGTACGACATGGCGTCTCCTTTCGGAAGGACAGGTTCAGGCGCGCGGGCCGGCCACCAGGCGCAGCAGGCGCATCATTTCTCGTGATTCCTCCGGCGCGAGCCGCGCACCGATGCGGCGGTCGTGTTCGCACACGGCCTCGGTGATGACCTTCAGGTCCTCGATGCCCTTCGGGGTCAGCACGAGGCCGTAGGCCCGGCGGTCCTCGGGCGACGGCACCCGCTCCACGTACCCCATGGCGGCCAGCGCGTCCACGAGCAGCACCGCGCCCGAGCGGGCGATGCCGAGGATGCGGGCGAGCTGGGTCAGCTTGAGCTGCGCGTTGCGCGAGATCACCGTGAGCGCCGAGAAGCGCTGCGGCGTGATGCTCCACGGCGCGAGGGTGGCGACGAAGTCCTCGTAGATCAGCAACTGGGCGCGGCGCACGCCATAGCCGAGCAGCGAGTCGAGCACGCCATAGTCGATGCCGGGAACGTGCGGCTCGAAATGGTCGGTGGGCAGTTCGGTGTCGACACTCGATGTCATGCCGTTTCCTCACGATGGGTCGAAGACAGTCCGAGGTACGTGTCGATCACGCGCGGGTTGTCGCGCAGGTCGGCCGCCGGCCCTTCGAGCGTGATGCGGCCGTTCTCGAGCACGTGGCCGTGGTGGGCCACGCGCAGCGCGGCGCGGGCGTTCTGTTCGACCAGCAGCACCGAGATGCCGTCGTCCGGCAGCTTCGCGATCACCTGGAACATCTCGCCGACGATGCGTGGCGCGAGCCCCAGGCTGGGTTCGTCGAGCATCAGCAGCTTCGGCCGCGCCATCAGCGCGCGGCCGAGGGCCAGCATCTGGCGTTCTCCGCCCGACAGCGTGCGCGCCTCCTGCTGCCGGCGTTCCTTCAGGCGCGGGAACAGCGCGTAGACCTTTTCCAGGTCGTCCGCCGAGCGCCGGTCGCGCCGCTTGCGATGCAGGTACGCGCCCAGCACGAGGTTGTCCTCGACCGGCATGCTGCCGAACAGCTCGCGCGTCTCCGGCACCAGGCACAGGCCGCGTTCGCAGCGCTGCGGTGCGGTCAGGGCGCCGATGTCCTCGCCTGCGAACCTCACCGCGCCACGGCTGGTGCCGGGCTTGAGCAAGGCACCCATCAGCGCGTTGAGCAGCGTCGACTTGCCGGCGCCGTTGGGGCCGATCAGCGTGGCGATGCGGCCGGCTTCCACCGCGAGGTGGATGTCGGGCAAGGCCTCGACGATGCCGTAGCGGACCTGCAGGCCCGTGGTTTCCAGGAGGATGCTCATGCGTCCACTCCGCCCAGGTAGGCCTCGATCACCTTCGGATCCTGCTGCACGTCCGCAGGGCGGCCCGCGGCGATGCGTGTCCCGAAGTCCATCACCACCAGCCGGTCGGCGAGGTTCATCACGAACTCCATGTCGTGTTCCACCAGCAGCACGGCCATGCCGCCGGCGCGCAGTTCGCGCAGCAGTTCGGCGAGGCGGCGCTTCTCCTGCAGGCGAAGGCCCGCGGCCGGTTCGTCGAGCAGCAGCAGCGACGGTTCGCAGCACAGCGCGCGGGCGATCTCGACGAGGCGCTGCTGGCCGAGCGCCAAGGTGCCGGCCTCGCGGAACAGCTCGTCGCCGAGGCCCACGCGGCGCAGCTGGCGCGCGGCTTCGGCGCGCAGGCGCTCCTCCTCGCGACGGTTCAGGCGCAGCAGGCTCGCCACCACGCCCCCGTCCGGACGGAAGTGCCCGTGCAGGTGGGCACCGATGGCGACATTGTCCAGCACGCTCATGCCCGACACGAGCTGCACGTGCTGGAACGTGCGCGCGATGCCGCGCGCGACGATGCGCCGCGCCGGCAGCCCCGAGATCACCTGCCCACGCAGGCTCACCGACCCGCGGGTCAGCGACAGCACGCCGGTGATCAGGTTGAAGGTGGTGGACTTGCCCGCGCCGTTGGGGCCGATCAGCCCGACGATCTCACCCGCCGCCACCTGCAGGTCGATGTCATCGACGGCCACGAGCCCGCCGAACTCCTTGCGCGCACCCTTCACGTCGAGCACCCCCTCCCCGGCCTTAGGCGGGGCGACCGCGGGGCCGTGCGGCTGGGTCGTGGCGGGCATCGGCACGGGTTTCGGCGCCGGCTTGAACCGCGCCGCCACCGCGGCCCACAGGCCTTCGGGCGCCCGCTGCAGCACCACCACGAGCAGCACGCCGAACAGGATCAGCTCGAGGCTGCCCCCGGTGTTCCACTGGGCCGGCAGCGCCTGCTGGGCGAACTCCTTCAGCAGCGTGACGACCACGGCGCCGGCGATGCCGCCCCACACGTGGCCGATGCCGCCGATCACGGCCATGAACAGGTACTCGATGCCGTGGTTGAGCCCGAACGGCGACGGGCTGACGGCGCGCTGCACGAAGGCGTACAGCCAGCCGGAGAGCCCCGCCAGCAGCGCGGCGTAGACGAAGATCACGATGCGCGCCCGCGCGCTGTTCACGCCCATCGCCTCGGCCATCGTGGCCGTGCCGTTGAGCGCGCGGATGGCACGCCCCGGACGCGAGTCGAGCAGGTTGCGGATGGACAGCGCGGCAAGCGCCACGACGATCCACACGAGCACCGCCATCGACCGCTGGTCCCCGAACGAGAAGCCCGGCAGGGACAGCACCGGCAGCCCGCTCAGCCCGTCGTATTTGCCGAGGAACTCGAGGTTGCCGAACAGGTAGTAGAGCGCGAGGCCCCACGCGATGGTGGCGAGCGGCAGGAAGTGCCCCGACATGCGCACCGTGATGGCGCCGATCAGCAGCGCCGACACGCCGGTGAGCGCCAGCGCCGCCGGCAGCGCGAGCCACGGCGACAGGTTCAGCACCACGGTGAAGTAGCCCGCGGTGTAGGCCCCCAGGCCCACGAAGGCCGCCTGGCCGAACGACGTGAGCCCGCCCACGCCGGTCAAGAGCACGAGGCCCATCGCGACGAGACTGGACAGGCCGATGTAGACGAGCAGCGTGATGGCGTACTCGGACACCGGCCACCACGGCAGCGTGGCCAGCGCCAGCACGGCCACGAGGGAGACGATGGCGTTGCGGCTCATTCGTCGTCCCCATGGCCACTGGTGAGCGACCGCCACAGCAGCACCGGCACGATCAGGCCGAACACGATGACCTCCTTGAAGGCGCTGGCCTCGAAGGACGCGTATGACTCGAGCAGCCCGACCAGCAAAGCACCCGCGGCCGCGGCCGGATAGCTCACCAGGCCGCCGAAGATGGCGCCCACGAAGCCTTTCAGGCCGAACAGGAAGCCCGAATCGAAGTAGACGGTGGCGAGCGGTGCGATCAGCACGCCGCACAGCGCGGCGATCAACGCGGCCAGCGTGAACGCGGAGCGCCCCGCGCCCTCGGCGCTGATGCCCACCAGCTGCGCGCCGCGCCGGCACACGGCTGCGGCCCGCAGCGCCTTGCCGCTGATGCTGCGGCGGAAGAAGAGGAACAGCCCCGTGATGAGTGCGGCGGTGGCCAGCAGCACGAGCAGGATCTGGCCCGACACGGACTGCGCGCCCAGTTCGAAGCGCACGTCCCACAGCGGCTGCGCGCGCCAGCCCTCGGCGCCGAACAGCATCAGGCCCGCGCCGATCAGCACGAAGTGCACCGCGACGGACACGATCAGCAGCACGAGCACCGAGGCCTCGGCCACCGGCTGGTAGCCGAGCCGGTACACCATGGCGCCGAACGGCACGATCAGCAGCAGCACGAGCACCACCTGCACCACCACCGGCAGCGTATGACCCTCCACGCCCTTGAAGATGGCGAACAGCACGAGCGGCACCACCACGTGGCGCAGCGCCCCCGGCAGCAGCGTGCTCACCGGCGACCGGCCTCGCCAGGCCACGAGGTCGAACACGAAGCAGAGGCCGCCCAGCAGGAGCAGCAGCCACACCGGCTGCGGCAGCCCGCCGTTCTGAAGCGCGACGAGGCTCAGCGCGGCGAACGTCATCAGTTCGCCGATGGGGATGAAGATCACCCGGGTGATCGAGAACACGAGCACCAGCCCGAGGGCCAGCAGCACGTAGATGGCGCCGGTGGCGATGCCGTCCTGCGCCAGCATCATCAGGATGGTCAGGTCCATCAGCGCACGCGGAAGAAGCTCAACTCGACGCGGTCGGGGAACCGCGCCCCGGTGCCGACGAACAGCGATTCCATCAGCCAGGTCCAGCGGGGGGCGGCGGTCTCGAACCGGGGCGTGGTGCGGAAGTACACGAGGTCGGGGTCGACCGGGATCCCCCGGTTGATCTTCTCGACGATCTCGGCCGGCGCCACGCGCATGCCGCGGTTCTCGAGGTAGATCTGCTCGCCGTCGTCGGTCTCCAGGATGTAGCGCGCCTCGATGAAGGCCTGCGTGGGCGTGGTGATCAGCTGGAAGTCGGCGCCGCCCGGCAGCACCTTCGCGAAGAGCTGCGGCCCGTTCACCCGGCCCGCGGTGATGGGGATCAGGCGGCGGCGCCCCACCGGGGTCAGGCCGATGTCGATCGGGCGGCCGACCTCGATGATGCAGTCGGCCACCCGCTCGAGGCGGGGTTCCTGGAGCGGCAGCGCGGCGGTCACTTCTGCAGGACCCACTTGCCGTTCTCGACCTTCACGACGGCCACGCCGCGCTGGTCGAAGCCGTAGTGATCGGTGGCCGAGTAATTCAGCACGCCGTGCGAGATGACGATGTCGCGTTCGGATTCCAGCGCGTCCTTCAGGGCCTGGCGGAACTCCGGCGTGCCCGGCTTCGCCTTCTTGAGGGCCACCGGCACGATGCGCTGCAGCACGAGCTGCGCGTCGTACGCGTGGGCGCCGAACTGCGTGCGGCTGTCGGGGCCGTACTGCTTCTCGTAGCGGGTCACGTAGTCGGTGGCGGGCCCTTTGACCGGGTTGCCCTTTTCCAGTTGCTCGGCCACCAGCACCGGGCCGGCGGTGAGCACCGTGCCCTCGACGGCCTTGCCCCCCACGCGGATCAGGTCCTTCGTGGCCGCGCCGTGCGTCTGGTAGATCGGGCCGGTGAAGCCGCGCTCGCGCAGCGTGGTCTGCGGCAGCGCGGCGGCGGTGCCGGCGCCGGCGATGAACACGGCCTGCGGGCGAGCGGCCACGAGCTTGATGGCCTGGCCCATCACGCTGGTGTCGGCGCGCGCGTAGCGCTCGACGCCGACGATCTGGATGCCGGCGGATTCGGCGCGCAGCGTGAACTCCTTCAGCCACGTCTCGCCGTAGGCGTCGGCGAAGCCGATGAAGCCCACGGTCTTGATCTTGTCGGCGCGCATGCGCTGCACGATGGACGTGGCCATCAGGCCCACCGGCTGGGCGATGCGGTAGGTCCACTCGCCCTTGCCCTTCGGCAGCTCGATGGGCGAGAACGCGATCTGCACGGTCTTGCCCTCGGCCGCCACCTCGGACATCGCGATGGACGGGGCCACCGACGAGGAGCCGAGGATGATGTCGACCTTCTCCTCCGAGACGAACTTGCGGGCGTTTTTCGTGGCCGTGGTGGGGTCCGACGCGTCGTCGAGCACGACGACCCGCAGCTTCTCGTTGCCGATCTTCTCGGGCCAGAACGGCAGGCTGTTCTTCTGGGGAATGCCCAGCGAAGCCGACGGCCCCGTCTGCGACATGCTGATGCCGATGGTCACGTCGGCATGGGCCACGGCGGCGGCGCACGCGAACGCGGCGGCGAGGGTCCGGGGGATCGTCGTGTTCTTCATGGGTCTCCTCAGGTTGGAAGCGTGGAATTGTCGGTGTTGTCGCGGGATCAGGGTGTCGCCTTCGTGGCGAGCGTGCCACGGCGCATCTGGTCGAGCTCGATCGACTCGAACAGGGCCTTGAAGTTGCCCTCGCCGAAGCCCTCGTTGCCCAGGCGCTGGATGAACTCGAAGAAGATGGGCCCGAACTGGTTCTCGGTGAAGATCTGCAGCAGCAGCGCCTCCTTCGTGCCGTCGAGCAGGATCTTGCGCTGGCGCAGCGCCTGCAGGTCCTGGCCGTGGCCGGGGATGCGCGTGTCCACCGCCTCGTAGTAGGTGTCGAGCGTGTCGAGCAGCTGGATGCCGTTGGCGCGCATCGCGTCCACCGTCTTCACGAGCCCCGTCGACGACAGCGCGATGTGCTGGATGCCCTCGCCGTGGTACGCGTCCAGGTACTCCTGGATCTGCCCGGCCTGCTCCTTGCCCTCCTCGTTGATCGGGATGCGGATCAGCCCGCACGGCGACGTCATCGCCTTCGACTTCACGCCGGTCACCTGGCCCTCGATGTCGAAGTAGCGGATCTCGCGGAAGTTGAAGAGGCGCTCGTAGAACTGCGCCCACTCCTGCATGCGGCCGCGGTGCACGTTGTGGGTGAGGTGGTCGATGACCTTGAGGCCGTGGCCCTCCGGCTCCGGATCGGCGCCGGCGGCCAGCGGCAGGAAGTCGACGTCGTAGATGCTGATGTTGCCGATGGCCCCGGGCGCGGCGCCGTCCTTGCCGTGCCAGCGGTCCACGAGGTAGATCAGCGAGTCGCCCACACCCTTGATGGCGGGGATGTTGAGTTCCATCGGGCCGCTCTGGCCGTCGAAGCCCCACGCACCCAGTTCGAGCGCGCGGCGGTATGCTTGGTTGGCGTCCTGCACCCGGAACGCGATGGCGCACACCGAGGGTCCGTGCAGGCGCGCGAAGCGCTGCGCGAAGGAGTCGGGCTCGGCGTTGATCAGGAAGTTGATCTGGCCCTGCCGGTACAGCGTGACCTTCTTGTGCCGGTGCCGTGCAATGGCCTTGAAGCCCATGCGTTCGAACGTCGCGCCCATCGCGGCCGGGTCCGGCGCGGCGAACTCGATGAACTCGAAGCCGGCGGTGCCCATCGGGTTGTCCCAGGTCTGGAAGGCCATGTCGATGCTCCTTGGTCGGAAGAACGAGGGAGAAGGGGAATGCTAGCGGGGCGCGGCGAGCGATTGCGGATCGAAACCCGCGAGGCGCTTGTAGCGCAGCGCGATGTCGGCGAGTTCCTCGGCGGGAATCACCTGGTGGATGTCGGTGAAGCCCTGCGGCGCACGCTCGTGGGCGATCTGCATGACCTGCTCCGGCCCGTTGAGCCGGTTGCGCAGCACGATGGCGGCGGTCTTCGGGAGGCGGTCGGCCTCGTATTCGAGCAGGCCCTGCGGTGGCGTGGTGGCGGCCTGCAGCCGGTCGGCGAGGCAGCGGGCGTCGAGGATGGCCTGGGCGCTGCCGTTGGAGCCGATGGGGTACATCGGGTGGGCGGCATCGCCCAGCAGCACGGTGCGGCCGGACACCCAGCGCGGCAGCGGGTCCTTGTCGACCATCGGGAATTCGTAGACGGCCTCGGCGGTGTCGATGAGCGCCGGAATGTCGATCCAGCCCCAGCGCCAGTCGGCGAACTGCGTGTCGAACAGCGACTTCGGCACCTCGCGGTTCCAGTCGTTGTGCATGCTCTCGGGCGACACGCGCAGTTCGGCGATCCAGTTGATCAGCGAGCGGCCGCGACGGCGCAGCGGTTCGGAGATGGGGTACGCGACGAACTTCTGGTCCTGGTGGCCCGCCATGAACATGGAGCGGCCGTCGAGGTAGGGCTCCGCCTCGCTGACCGCGCGCCACAGCATGCGGCCGGAGAACTGCAGCGGATCGCGCTGCGGGTGCATCTGGCGGCGGATGGCGGAGTGGATGCCGTCAGCGGCCACCAGCACGTCGAAGCGGCGGCGTTCGAGCGCCCCGTCACGGGCGCGCAGCAGCACGATGCTGCCGTCGCCATCGTCTTCCCAACCCTCGGCCTTGAGGCCCAGGTGAAGCGCACCGGTGCCCAGGCGTTCCTTCGCGGTGGCGGCCAGCAGCATCTGGAACTCCCCGCGGTGCACCGAGTACTGCGGCCAGGCGTAGCCGGCGGCGATGCCCCGAGGCTCCTGCCAGATGGGTTGTCCGTGGCGGTTGTAGTAGGCGAGTCGGGACGTCTCGACGCCCAGTTCGGCGATGCCCGGCTGCAGACCGAGGTCGGCCATCTCGCGCATGGCGTGGGGCAGCAGGTTGATGCCGACCCCGAGCGGCCGCAGTTCGGCCGCTGCCTCCATCACCTCGCATTCGATGCCCCGCTGGTGAAGCATCAGGGCCAGCGACAAGCCGCCGATCCCCGCGCCGACGATCCCGACTTTCATCCGCGACCCATCCGGAAAGTTTGACGATGCGCAAATGTTATGTGGGATAACAATGTGTCGCCATGGTGGAAAACCAGCACGCCCCGACACCCTGCGGAACCCCCTAGTTTCCAGCCCGCTCACGCTGCGGAGCGGACCCGGATCGACGCAACAATCTGCGGGCCCGATGTGCGGCCCGAGGAACACGCGTTGAAACTTCCGTCCTGTCTCGTCTTGCTGCTTGCCCTGCCGGTGGTGTCGCCCGCATGGGCCGACTGCATCGACGACGCGGCCGACCGCCACGGCGTGCACCCCCACGTGCTGCGCGCCATCGGCTGGCACGAAAGCCGGCTGCGGCCCGAGGCCGAGGCGCTCAACCGCAACGGCACGCGCGACATCGGGGCGTTCCAGATCAACAGCATCCACCTGCCCCGGCTCGTGCGCCACGGCATCGACGCCCGCGCGCTGAAAGACGGCTGCGTGTCGTCCGAGGTGGCCGCGTGGCACTACCGCCAACAGGTCGACCGCCATGGCAACACGTGGCGGGCCGTGGGCGCGTACCACTCGAACACGCCGGCCCGTGCGGCCTGGTACGCCAATGCCATCGTGTCGGTGCTGATGCGATGGCGGGTGGTGCCGGCCGGGCCGCTGCCCTACCCCGCGGCCGCGACGCTGGCGCCGCGGCGGTCCGCCGCCCCGGCCCTTGCCTCGTTGCCTGCGGCCGCCCCACTCGACGCCCCCGTCTTCGACGACGGCGCCCTCCTTGCCAGATCCACCTCCGGCGACACCCTCGCCAGTCCGCCATGAACCACTTCACCTCCAGCGACGTGCAACTGTCCACCGACGTGCGCCAGGGCATCGCCTCGTCGGTGCGGCATGCGCTGCTGTTCGCGCACTCCATCACCGACATCATGATCCACGAGGGGCGCCCGATGATGGCCAAGTCGGCCAAGGGCACCCGGCCGCTGCACGAACTGTTCCCGTCCATCCCCGACTTCGTGGTCACCCGCGAGCACATCGTGTGCTACCTCGCCGGCTACGTCGAGGGCGAGGTGCGCCACGAGAACGTGCAGCACTACTGGGACACGAAGCTGCGCCCCATCCTCGAGTCGCGCCGCACCGCGAACTTCCGGCTCGACGGCCTGGGCGCGCATTCGCTGCGGTACACGCTGTTCCTGCACGCGGGCGGCCAGCTGGGTCTGGCCATGCGCATCACCCCGGCCGCCATCACGCCGCTGAACCAGCTCGCGCTGCCGGTGCAGCTGCGGTCCACGCTCACCGAGGCCACGTCCGGCTTCATGGCCATCACCGGTCCCACCGGGGCGGGCAAGACGGCCACGGCCATGTCCATCCTCGACCACCACAACCGCACCCACTCCGGCCACATCGTGACCATCGAGGACCCCGTGGAACTGAAGCTCGTGCCGCAGAAGTGCATGGTGACGCAGCGCGAGGTGGGCTACGACGTGACCTCGTTCGCCGACGGCATGCGCGACTCGCTGCGCATGAGCCCCGACGTGATGCTCACCTCCGAGATCCGCGACTCGGAGACGGCCGAGGTGGTGATCCAGGGCGGCGAATCGGGTTCGCTGATGCTCGCCACCATGCACGGCCGCACCACCACCGGCACCCTGCGCAAGATCCTCAGCTACACCGGCAACAACGCCGTGGTGCTGCGGTCCGTGCTGGCCGGCAGCCTGATCGGCGTGGTGCGCCAGGCCCTCGTGCCGTCGGTCAAGGGCGACCGCTACCTGCTGGCGGCCGACGTGCTGTTCAACGTGGGCAAGGTCACCCAGTTCATCGAGTCGGGCGACTGGATCGGCCTCGAGGCCGCCATCCGGGAGGAGAAACTGGGCGCCAGCGAGTTCATCAGCATGAACACGCGGCTGGCCGATCTGGTGAAGCAGGGCGAGGTGGACGCGGCCGAGGCCATGCGGGAAACTTCGGACATGCCGGGGCTCAAGCGCAAGCTGGCGCAGCGCTGAGGGGCGCTGGCATCGCCGCCTGCGCCTCCCGCGGCCCGCCACCTGCCCTCCGCCACAAGCCCATGTCCGCATCGCCTTCCGGCAACCCATCCCGCACGATCCGCCCCGCCCGGCCCGAGGAGGCCGAACGGCTGTGCCGGGCCGAGCAGCTCACCGTGGCGTCCGAGGAAGGGCTGCTCGTGTCACACGCCGACGAACTCGACGTGCACGCGTTCCGCGAACGCATCCAGCAGGCCACGCTGGGACACGCCCGCTACCAGGTGGCCGAGGCACACGGCGATCTCGTGGCCCACGGCTCGCTGTGGCCCATGGCGCCGCGGGCGCTGTCGCACGTGCTGCGGCTGGACCTGTGTGTGCACCCGGGCTACCGGCAGCGCGGCCACGGCCGGGCCCTGCTGGCCGACCTGCTGCAGTGGGCCCGCACGGCCTCCTCGGCCCACAAGATCGAGCTGCTCGTGCGCGCGAGCAACACCCCGGCCATCGCTCTCTACCACGCCATGGGGTTCACCGAGGAAGGCCGGCTGGAACATCGCGTTCGGCTGCGCGACGGCGCCTGGGTCGACGACCTCAGCCTGGCGCTGTTCCTCTGAACCCGGCGCGCCCTCAGCGGACCACCCTTCGCCCTTCGCCCTTCGCCCTTCGCCCTTCGCCCCTCGGCGCTCTCGGATCGCGGACCGAAAGACGAGGCGAGAGGGTCACCCCCCTCGCCTCGCCGTTCGACGCCGAACGCTTCTGTCAGCGTTCCGCGGAGCGGGCAACCCGGCAGAACCGGGCGCCTGCTTCACGGCTCATCGCCGGCCCGTCACTGGCCCAGCCAGAGTTCGATGGCCAGGCGATAGAGTTCCCGCGCCAGCCCGTGCAACAGCCCGGACGCGGCGACGCGGAACAGGGTCTCCACTTCCCCCGAGTCCCACAGCCGCCCAATGACCCACGCGTGGTCTTCGAACGTCTGCACGACGCGGATGTCGCGGGCGATCAGCCGGGCGAGGTGGCGGCCGCACCCCATGCCCTGGCGAGGGTCTTGCGGTGCGTCGCGGCGCGCGCTGGCCGACGCGAGGTAGCGGTGGAACTGCCGGGCCATGGCGGACCGGGACACGCCGCGGGCGATCCGCGGAGGGCGCGACGGGAGCATGTGGCGCGAAGGTTTCGTGTGCATCGTCTCTTCCGTTCTGTGCGGTGAACAAAAAAGGCGGACACGGCTTCCCCGCACGGGAGGTGTGTCCACCCCCCGAAGGGAAAAAGAAGGTGCCGGCACCGCGCCACCGAGCCGGAGGCGCGGATGGCGGCCGGCCATGTCACGTGGGGGCCCGAAGGCTCCGCGGCGGCATGGGGCGATCGAACGCCGGTTCGGAGAACCGGGCGGGGGTCAGGACATCAAGGGGACATGGGCGGGCTCCTGGGCTGGACACCCCGACGCCACCCCTCCCGCGCGGGAACGGTATCCCGGCGGGGCAGACCACCTGCTTCGGGCAGGTGGGACGAAGGCTCCGTGACGGGGAGCAGGCGAGTCGACATCACGTCGACGGAAAGCCTGGTCAGGATAAGCGCGGCACCGCGCGAACGCCCTCGGCCGAGCAGCCCTTTCGCCACCCGGATTTCATCGTCTTGAAGCGGGATTCGTGTGCAGAGATGTCCGAAGCGCCGGAATCTGCCGGATACTTGGAGCCAGGGCGGCCAAGGGAGGCCCGACCCGCACCGCACGCAGGGGAAGCCCATGAATCGTCCCGGCCATGACGATGATCACGACACCGCCACCCGTGGCCCCATCTCCGCCTTCGGGGAGGCCCAGCCGCCGACCGATGCGGACCGCTACCGCTGGATCCGCTCCAACCGCAACGACGCCGCGTTGCACGACGCCCTGCGCAACGCCCACTTCGACCACGATTTCGACGACCAGATCGATGCCGCCATGCGGGCCCAGCGCGAGGGCCGCAGTTCGAACGCGGTGCCGCGGGCGACCAAGCCGTTCGGCCGGCGCCGCTCCGACTTCGAATGACCGGCCGCGCCTGAGCCCCCGGGCGGGGTATCAGTGGGTGCCGTGCACGTGCCGCGACACGGCCGGCGCGTCCGCCGCCCCGCCCAGCCCCTCCGACAGCTCCTTCAGGATGCCGCAGCCAGCCGCGGCGTCCTCCGCGTTGCACTGGTGACGCAGCTGGCGCAGCTGTGCCTCGAGCGACTTCAGTTCGTCGATGCGCCGCGCCACGTGCCCGATGTGCTCGTCGATCAGTTCGTTCACACCCTGGCAGTTCTCCTGCGGCGCCGACTTGAACGCCAGCAGCGCCCGGATCTCGCCGAGGGTCATGTCGAGCGAACGGCACCGGCGGATGAACGCCAGGCGCTCGGCCTGATCGTCGCCGTAGACGCGGTAGTTCCCGCTCGTGCGGGCGGCCTCGGGCAACAAGCCCTCCCGCTCGTAGAAGCGGATGGTCTCGACCGCGGTGCCCGTCAGGCGCGCCAGTTCGCCGATCTTCATGGAAACCCTCTCGAAAAGATGCGGCTTGACTCTACACCCGCTACAGGGTTTGTAATCGCGTCATGGATTCCCGCACCCGCCTGAACATCACCCCGCCGCCCCCGTCCGCCTGCTGCGGCGGAGGGTGTTCGGCCCCGGCCCCCGCGGCGGAGGTGCCCCAGGCACCCGTCGTCCCCGACAGCACCACCTTCCGCATCCCCACGATGGACTGCCCCGTGGAGGAAGGCGAGATCCGCCGCGCCCTGGAACCGGTCGCCGGCATCCAAGGGCTGCGGTTCCAGCTCGGGGCCCGCACGCTGGCCATCCGGGCCGCGCCCGAGGTGATTCCTGCAGCGCTGGCAGCCATCCGGGCCGCGGGCTTCGCACCTCAGCCGCTCGGCAGCGCACCGGCGCCGCACGCGCACACCGAGGGCGACCATGCGCACGACCATGACCACGGTCACGACCATTCCCACGGCGACCACGATCATGGCGCCTCCACCGGCGTGAAGCGCCTCGCCCTGGCCCTGCTGTTCGCGCTCGGTGCCGAGTCGCTGCACCTCTTCTTCGGTGACGCGCCCGCGCTGAAGTGGGCCGGCCTCGCGGTCGCAGCCGTGGCGATCTGGCTGGCCGGCGTCGAGACGTACACGAAGGGGTTCGCGGCGCTGCGGCGCGGCCGCCTGAACATCAACGCGTTGATGACGGTGGCCGTGACCGGTGCGTTCGTGATCGGCCAATGGCCCGAGGCCGCGATGGTGATGGCGCTCTACGCCATCGCCGAGTTGATCGAGGCCCGCGCCGCGGACCGTGCACGCAACGCCATCGAGGGCCTTCTCGCGCTGGCTCCCGAGGAGGCCGAGGTGCAGCAGCCCGACGGCACCTGGACCCGCATGGCGTCGACCGCCGTGCCGCTGGAAGCCGTCGTGCGCATCAGCCCGGGCGAACGGGTGCCGCTCGACGGCGTGGTCACCACCGGCTCGAGCACCATCGACCAGTCTCCCGTCACGGGCGAAAGCCTGCCGGTCGACAAGGCCGCGGGTGACGTCGTCTTCGCGGGCACCATCAACCAGGCCGGCGAACTGGCGTTCCGGGTCACCGCCGCCGCCTCCAACACCACCCTCGCGCGCATCATCCACGCGGTCGAGGAGGCCCAGTCCACGCGGGCGCCCACACAGCGTTTCGTCGACCGGTTCGCCGCCGTCTACACACCGACCGTGTTCGCGATTGCCGTCGCGGTGGCGGTGCTGGCCCCCACGCTGATGGGCATCGGCTGGCTGGACGCGGTCTACAAGGCCCTCGTGCTGCTCGTGGTCGCCTGCCCCTGCGCCCTCGTCATCTCGACCCCGGTCACGATCGTCAGTGCTCTGGCCTCCGGCGCGCGCCGCGGCATCCTGATCAAGGGTGGCGCCTACCTCGAGTCGGCCCGGTCGCTGAAGGTGGTCGCGCTCGACAAGACGGGCACGATCACGTCGGGCAAGCCGACCCTCGTGCACCAGGAGGTGCTGCGTCCCGAGGAGGGCCTCGATGCCCCGGCCATCGCCGCGAGCCTGGCCGGCCGTTCTGATCACCCGGTCTCGCTCGCCATCGCCGGCGGCTTGCCGGGCGAACGCCTCGCCGTGGACGGCTTCACCGCCCTGCCCGGTCGCGGTGTGGAAGGTGTCGTGGGCGCCACGCGCTACACGCTCGCGAACCACCGCCTCGTGAAGGAGCGTGCCCTGGGCTCCCCCGAGCTCGAAGCGCGCCTCGCTGCGCAGGAGGCCCTCGGGCGCACCGTCAGCCTGCTTGCCGACGACCGGGGGGTCATCGCCCTGTTCGCCGTGGCCGACACGCTCAAGCCGGGTTCACGCGACGCCGTTGCCGACCTGCTGGCCCTGGGCGTCGTGCCCGTGATGCTGTCGGGCGACAACACCGCCACCGCCCGCACGATCGCGGCCGAGGCCGGCATCGCCGAAGTGCGGGGCGACCTGCTCCCGCAGGACAAGCTCGTGGCGATCGAGGAACTCCAGCGCCGTCACGGCCTCACGGCAATGGCCGGCGACGGCATCAACGACGCGCCCGCCCTCGCCCGGTCCGACATCGGCTTCGCGATGGGCGCGGCCGGCACGGACACCGCCATGGAGGCGGCCGACGTGGTGGTGATGAACGACGACCTGCGCCGCCTTCCGGAAACGATCCGCCTCTCGCGGCGCACGCATGGCGTGCTGTGGCAGAACATCGTGCTCGCCGTGGGCATCAAGGGGGTCTTCATGGTGCTGGCCCTCTTCGGCAGCGCCACGATGTGGATGGCGGTGTTCGCCGACATGGGCGCCACGCTCATCGTGGTGGCGAACGGACTCCGGCTGGTCCGGAGCCGTTCGGACACCTGAGGCATCACGTCGAGGCCGACATGACTCAAAAGGATGGCGAGGCCCGCAGGCCTCGCCATCAACATCGCCGGACGATCTCGACGCCGGGATCTGCCGGCGCCGGAAGACGAGGAGAGTCACGTTGGTTTCCCCCAACCGCAACAGCTTCACGTCCGGCGATTCACCTCAACAGTGTATGAGCGAGGCCCTGCGGCCCCGCTCATCAGATCACCACCAGGCTTCGCCCTGGATGCCGATCGACGTGCCCGACTTCTTGTCGCCGTACACCTCGGCGGTGCGCGACTTGTCGGCCACCATCGCCAGGCGGGCCGCTTCGTTCCACCAGCCTTGCGTGACGAACAGGCGGATCGTCGGGCGCGAGCCCGCCGTGTTGCCTGCCGACACCGCACCGGCCAGCGTCAGCTTCGTCAGGCGGCGGGTGTCGCCCACGTCCGGCTTGATCTGGTCGTGGCCCAGCTCGGCCAGGAAGCGGAACGGACCCGAGATGTACGTGTCCGTGCGCGCACCGATCGAGAACCACTTGTCACCCAGGTTGTTGTCCGCGCTCTTGTTGCGGTACTCGGTGATGAAGTCGATCGCGGTCTTGCCGTACTGCGTCTGCTCCTGGCCGATGATGCGCCAGATCTTCTGGTCGGCCTGCTTCTCGAACTTCGCGCCCAGCCACAGGTTGCCGCCCAGCACGCCGTTCTGCGAGTGGTACACGCCGATCGTGCCGCGCTTGGCGACTTCGGCCGGGTCCACGCCCGTCAGCTGGTTCTCGGTCTGGACGTTGTCCTGGCCGGTCACGTACACCGCGAGTTCCCCGTTCGGGTTCGTCTTGATGTTCGTCAGACGCAGCGGGATCGTCAGGCGGTTGTCGTTCGAGGCGTTGCTCGGGTTCATCATCAGCGCCAGGCTCAGCTTGCCGAAGCCCAGGTTGATGTCTTCCAGGCCCGCGCCGTCACCGTCGTTGTTCTCGACGAACTGGTCGTTGATGCCCAGTTGCAGGCGGTTGTAGAACCGGCGGCCGGCCCACAGCTTGCCGTTGCCCAGCACCGAGATGTTGTTGCCGTAGGTGTAGACCTGGCCGAAGCGGGTCACGAGTTCGTCACCGCGCTTGCCGGCGGGCACGTTGAACTCGTTGTCGCCCCAGGCGCGGTACGCGCTGGGCATGAAGTGCACGTGCCAGTCCGAACCTTCGTACTCGGCGATCTTCGAGTTGAAGCTCGGCTCGATCACGTAGTCGCATTCGTTGCCCAGACGCCATTTCGTGTCGGCCCCGGGCAGGCCGAAGCAGACTTGCGTGCCGCCACGGGCGTTCACGCCCACGCCGGCGCGCATGTAGCCGGAGAACTCGACCGGCGGGGCGGCCATCGCGGCGGTGCCGATGCCGGCCAGCCCCAGGGCAATGATCAGACGCTTCTTTTTCACGGTAACTCCTCGTCGTGTGTGTAGTGAGGTTTTGTTCGCCTGCGTGGCGATGACGTCCTGCCCGGCGGCGAATGGGAAACTTCCGCCGTGCGAGAAAGGTGTCCGCTGCGCGCCCCGGAAACGCGCACCGGACGAATGGGTTGAATCAACGTTCCGGGACGTCCTTTCGATCAGTGCAGGGCCAGGGCTTCGCCGGCCTCGCTGAAGAGCAGCACTTGCGACGACTGGGGCGCGAGGCCGATGTCGATGCCGGCACGCAGGCCCGTGTGGCTCGCGGGCACGCGGATCGACACCGTGTTGTCGGTGCCCCGCAGCGTCGCGTGCACGAGCATCGAGTCGCCCAGGTGTTCGAGCAGGTCGATGCGCGCGGCGAGTCCCTCCTCCACCCGGGTCACGCCCAGGTGTTCGGGGCGGATGCCCAGCATCAGCGGGCCGCTCGGGGCCATCGCGAACCCGCCCGGCACGTCGATGGCGCCCGCCGGGTCGACGCGCAGGCGCGTGCCGCCAGCGGCACGCTCGTGGCCGGTCACCTGGATGAAGTTCATGCGCGGCGAGCCCAGGAAGCCGGCCACGAACTTGTTCGCCGGGCGCGCGTACAGGTCGAGCGGCGTGCCCACCTGTTCGATGCGGCCCGCGTTGAACACGGCGATGCGGTCGCCGAGGGTCATGGCCTCGACCTGGTCGTGGGTCACGTAGATCATCGTGCTGCCCAGTTCCTTGTGCAGCTTCGACAACTCGATGCGCATCTGCATGCGCAGCGACGCGTCGAGGTTCGACAGCGGCTCGTCGAACAGGAACACGCCCGGCTTGCGCACGATGGCGCGGCCGATGGCGACCCGCTGCCGCTGCCCGCCCGACAGGGCCTTCGGCTTGCGGTCGAGCAGGTGCGTGATCTGCAGGATCTCCGCGGCCCGGCCCACGGCAGCGGAGATCTCCGCCTTGCTCTGGCCGGCGAGCTTGAGCGCGAAGCCCATGTTCTCGCCGACGGTCATGTGCGGGTACAGCGCGTAGCTCTGGAACACCATCGCCACACCACGCTGGGCGGGCGGGACGTCGTTGATCAGGCGGTCGCCGATGTGGATCTCGCCGTCGGTCAGGTCCTCGAGGCCGGCGATCATGCGCAGCATGGTCGACTTGCCGCAGCCGGACGGGCCGACGAACACCGCGAACTCGCCATCGGCGATGTCGAGGTCGATGCCGCGGATGACATCGATGGAACCTTCGTAGCGCTTGGTGATGCCGCGCAGGGTGAGCGATGCCATGGCTTCAGCGTCCTTTCCGGATGAGATCGCGGTACCAGACGGCGCTGTCCTTCAGGGTGCGCTGCTGGTTGTCGTAGTCCACGTGGACGAGGCCGAAGCGCTTCGCGTAGCCCGAGTTCCACTCGTAGTTGTCGAAGAGGCTCCAGTAGAAATAGCCGCGGACGTCGACGCCCGCTTCCATCGCCTTCTGCAGCGCCTCCAGGTGCGTGCGCACGTAGGTGATGCGTTCGACGTCGTGCACCTGGCCCTGGTCGAGGCTGTCGGCGCCGGCGTAGCCGTTCTCGGTGATGAAGATCGGCGGCAGGTCGTAGTCCCGGTTGATCTGCGTGAGCAGCTCGGTCAGGCCCTGCGGGTGGTTCTCCCATCCCATGTCGTTGACACCGAGCACGTTCGGCGCGGGCACCGGCGGCACCGCGGCGCTGGCCCAGATGCGCGTGTAGTAGTTGATGCCCAGGAAGTCCAGCGGCTGGGCGATCACGTTGAAATCGTTTTCATGGACTTCCGGATAAATGCTGATCCCGGGGGCCTTGGGGTACGACTTCAGGAAGATGGGGTCCATGTACCAGCGCACGAACGATGCGTAGTGCCGCTGCGCGCATTCGAGGTCGGCCTGGCTGTTGGTGGCGGGCGTCACCGACGACTGGTTCAGCACGATGCCGAGCGGTGCCTTCACGCCGCTCGCGCGCATGGCCTGAAGCGCCTTGCCGTGCGACAGCAGCAGGTGGTGCGCGACCTGGATCGCGAGCTTCGGGTCCTGGAACCCCGGAGCGAACTGGCCCGTGTGGTTGCCGAGGTACGCAGTGCACCACGGCTCGTTGTGCGTGCAGATGGTGGCCACGCGGTCGCCGAGGCGGCGGCCCATCACGTCCGCGTATTCGGCGAAGCGGTCGGTGGTGTCGCGCGAACCCCAGCCGCCCTGCTCCTGCAGCGCCTGCGGCAGGTCCCAGTGGTACAGCGTCGCGTGGGGCTTGATGCCCTTGGTGAGCAGTCGGTCGACGAGCTTGTCGTAGAACGCGAGGCCCTTCTCGTTCCATGCGCCCTTGCCGTCCGGCTGTACGCGCGGCCAGGCGATCGAGAAGCGGTAGGCATCGACGCCGAGGCCGGCGATGACGTCGACGTCCTGCTCGTAGCGGTGGTAGTGGTCGCAGGCGACGTCGCCCGTGTCGCCGTTGATGGTCTTGCCCGGGGTGTGGGAGAACGTGTCCCAGATGGACGGGCCGCGCCCGTCTTCGTTGGCGGCGCCTTCGATCTGGTAGGCGCTGGTGGCAACACCCCACGAGAAGTCGGGGGGGAATTTCAAATCGCTCACGCGGTGGCTCCTGAAAATTTGGGAAGAGAAATGTGGGGACGGGTCAGGCCTTGACGGCACCCGCGGTGAGGCCTTCGATGAGCCGGCGAGAGGCCATCACGAACATCACGAGCAGCGGCAGCACGGCGATCGACGAGCCGGCGCAGATGGCGCCCCATGGCGTCTGCCCGGTGCCCTGCAGTGCCCGCAGCGCGAGCGGCACGGTGAACATCTCCATGTCGCGCATCACGATCAGCGGGCCCATGAAGTTGTTCCACGAACCGATGAAGGTGACGAGCCCCAGCGTGCCGAGCGCGGGCGTGATCAGCGGCAGCACGATGCGGAAGAAGATGCCGAATTCGCCGCAGCCATCGATGCGCGCCGCGTCGATCAGGTCGCGCGGGATGGCCGACGTGATGTACTGCCGCATCATGAAGACGCCCAGCGCCGTGCAGGCCGCCGGCACGATCAGCGCCTTCGGCTGGTTGAGCCAGCCGAGCCAGCTCATCGTGATCACGGTGGGAATCATCCCGACGAAGGCCGGCAGCAGCATCGTCGCCATGACGAAGAGGAACAGCTTGTCCTTGAACCGGAACTCGAACATCGCGAAGGCGTAGCCCGCCAGCGAGCAGAGGAACAGGTTCGCGGCCGTGACGGCCACCGCGACGTACAGGCTCCAGCCGAGGTTGTGCCAGAAGAACGGCAGCTTCTCGACGAGCAGGCGCACGTTGGCCATGAAGTTGTCGCCGAACCAGAGCGGCGGCGGCAGCGACAGGATCTCGCGGTCCGAATGGGTCGCGAACACGAACATGAAGTAGAACGGCGCGAGCATGATCAACGCGCCGCCGAGCACGATGCCGTAGGCCACGCCGTTCGCGGCGAGGGAGGAATGCTTGAAGGTGGTGCTCATGGACTCAGGCCTTCTTGTCGTTCTGGCCGAGGAAGCGGTTGTTGGCCCACGTCACCGCCGCGATCAGCATGAACAGCAGCCAGGCGATGGCCGAGGCGGTGCCGAAGTCGCCGTCGACGAAGGCGGTGGCGTACATGTGCATGGCCGCGGTCTTGCCGGCCTGGTCGATGCCGCCGGTGCCGCCGGTGAGGATGAAGGGTTCCTCGAACAGTTGCAGGTTGCCGATGATCGTGAGCGTCACGGCGAAGAACACCATGGGGCGCAGCAGCGGCAGGCACACGTGGCGGAACTGTTGCCAGGGGCGCGCGCCGTCCATCGTGGCGGCCTCGAAGAGGTCCTTCGGGATGGTCTGCATGGCCGAGAGATACAGCACGGTGTTCCATCCCACGAAGCGCCACCACACCACGAACGAGATCATCCACTTGGTGTACTGGGGCTGGCCCCAGTCGATCTTGTCCGCGGGGAACAGCCAGCCGAGGCCGGGGATGTCGTGCAGCGCGGTCAGCGTGGCGTTGACCACGCCGAAGTCACGCGAGAACAGCGACGAGAACACGAGGGAGATGGCGACCGTGGACGTGATGAACGGCAGGAAGTACGCCCCGACCACCGAGTTCCGCCACCGCCCGAAGGCGGTGTGCAGGAAGAAGGCGAGCGGCAGCGCCACCAGGTGCTGCGGCAGGCCCGAGACCAGGGCCAGCCACACCGTGTTGTAGAGCGACGTGTGGAACCAGTCGTCGTTCGTGATCACGAAGATGTAGTTCTCGAGCCCCACGAAGTTCATCGCGGAGAGACCCGCGGCGGGGTCCCAGCGGTGCAGCGAGAGGTACACCGAGAACAACAGGGGGAACAGGCCGAACACGAAGAACAGCACGAAGAACGGGCTGATGAACACGTACGGTGCGACGTCCCGGAAGTGCAGTGGTTTGCGCTTGCGGGGGACGGGGGTCGACTTGGCGCCGGTGAGCGGGGTCGACGGCTTCGATTCGGCCATGGCCTGCATGATGTGAACGATCGATCGAGGACTGGAAGGAGGACGACTCGGGCGTCCGGATCAGCGGCGCACGCGGCGCTTCAGCTGGGCCTGGGCGTCGGCGAGCGCGGTCTTGATGTCCTTGTTCTGCTCGAGCACCTTGTCCAGCTCGGCGTTCACGACGCTCTCGGCCACCGGGTCGAACTTGTCGATGGTGATGGCGGGGATGCGGTCGGCCGCGGCCTTCCAGTTCTCACGCGCCTTCTGGTCGCCGAGGTAGGCCATGGGCTGCGAGATGAACGGGTCGGTCTGGGCTTCGAGCAGCACCGGGAACGAGTCCTGGCTCTTCAGCGCGGTCAGCTGCATTTCCTTGTTGAAGGTCATGAACTGGATGAAGTCCCACGCGGCCTGCTTGTTCTTGGTCTGCTTCGGGATCGCGTAGAACGAGCCGCCCCAGAAGCCGTAGGCGCCGTTGGGCAGCTGGGCGGAACGCCACTTGCCCTTCTGCTCCGGAGCCAGCCAGTTGTTCAGGTGGCCGGCGAGCCAGCCGCCCATCATCTGCGTGGCGATCTTGTCGCGCTTGAAGCCTTCGCTCCATTCGTTCGACCAGGCGTTGATCTTGCCGTCGATGCCGGCGGTGCGCGCGGCCTTGGCGAGTTCGAAGGCCTTCACGAAACGCGGCGACGTGACGAGCGAGTTGCCCTTGCGGTCGAAGTACACGCCGTCGCCGTCCTTCAGGCCGGAGCGGATGTAGATGTCCTTGATGTCGAGTGCATTGCCGAGCATGTAGGCGCCCGTGGCGGCCTTCACCTTCTTGCCGGAGGCGATGTACGAGTCCCAGCTCTTGGTCATCTCGGCTTCGGTCACGCCGGCCTTGTCGAGCAGGTCCTTGCGGTAGAACAGCGCGCCCGGGCCGATGTCGACCGGCAGCGCGGCCAGTGCACCCGTGCCGCTCGTGGCCTGGTTCACCGAGAACTTGGCGAGCTTGTCGCGCTGGGCCAGCGCGTTGAAGGGGGGCTTGCTGAGGTCTTCCAGGCCACCCGATTCGGCGAACTTGCCGATGAAGCCGTTGTCCACGGCCATCACGTCCGGCAGGTTCGCGCCGGTGGCGAGGGCCGTGGTCATCGCAGTGTGGTGGTCGGCGTAGGCGAGGCTGGTCAGCTTGATCTCGACCTCGGGGTGCAGCTTCTTGTAGAGCGGGATCGCGGCCTTGACGCCCCGGTCGAGGTCCGGGAACGACGACACGTTGAGGGTGATCGTGGGCTTGGCGTCCTGGGCCTGGGCGCCGAATGCCGCGACGACGGCGGCGGTGATCAACAGGGGTTTCACGAGACTTTTCATGGCGTCGTTTCCGTGCCTTGCGGCGTTGGGTTGATGTGCTGCGGTGACAGCGTTCGGGTCGCCTGCGCTGACGACTTGTCGTGAAAACGTTTTCAACGGCGAGATTTCACTGCGACTGCGGCCCGACGTCAACAGATTCGACTCAGGAACTACCCCATCCCAGGGAAACTCCCTAGAACACGTCAAAACAACATCAGCGTTTTCCTCTTCTCAAAGGACTTGACACTCTGAAAACGTTATCATCCGGGAACGCAGCACGACACGTGCTATTTGTTGAAGCGACACACCGACCTTCCGAGAACCCGTGAACCGTCCCATCCATTCCGACGCGCCGCCCGCCACGGTCACCCTCCTCGACGTGGCCAAGGAAGCCGGGGTGTCGCCGAGCACCGTCTCCCGCATCCTCAACGGCACCGCCCGCGTCGACGCCGCCAAGCGTGCGGCCGTCGAACGCGCCATCAAGAAGCTCGACTTCAAGCCGAACCTCTTTGCCCGCAGCCTGAAGACCGGCACGACGATGACCGTCGGCATCCTGGCGCAGGACATCGAGAGCCCGTTCTACACGCGGGCCATGCGCGGCATCGAGCAGGGCCTCGCCGACAGCGGCTACGCGCCGATCATCGTGAGCGGCCACTGGAACGCCCACGAGGAGGCCGAGCGCATCCGCCTGCTGCAGGCGCGCCGCATCGACGGCCTCGTGATCCTGACCGGCCACCTGCCCGACGAGGACATCATCGCGTTCGCGAAACACCAGCCCATCGTGGTGACCGGGCGCCACCTCGAGGGACCGAGCATCCGCTCCCACACCATCGACCACGCCGCGGGCGGCTACATCGCCACGCGCCACCTGCTGGGGCTCGGGCACCGGCGCATCGCCCACATCGCCGGCCCGCTCGACCACGTCGACGCGATCGCCCGCCACCAGGGCTACCTCCGAGCCCACCAGGAAGCCGGCATCGTCGCGGACCCGGACCTCGTCGTGCAGGGCGACTTCCTGGAAAGCGGTGGCCTGATGGCGATGAACCGCCTGCTCGACGGCGGCCAGGCCTTCACCGCGGTGTTCGCGGCCAACGACCAGTCGGCCTTCGGCGCCCGCGTGGCGATGTACCGGCGCGGCATCCGCGTGCCCGACGACGTCTCGCTGGTCGGATTCGACGACCTGCCGGTGGCCGCCTACCTCACCCCGCCCCTCACCACCGTGCGACAGCCCATCTACGAGGTGGGCCTGTTCGCCGCCCAGGCGCTGCTGAACATGCTGGGCACGCCCACGCCCGAGGTGGAGCTCCCACCGCTCTCGCTCACGGTACGGGAAACCACCCGACGGCTGTAGGGAAAAACCCGGCACCGGTTCCAAGCCGGCGCGGGTCGTGTCAAATTCCGAAGCACAGGGAGTCGAAGACGGGAGCCTTCAGGAGCCCGCGGACCCATGCAGTTGGAGTTCGAACGCCATGAAGGAATCGCCAGCCTCCGCGTTTGCCACGACCTCCGAGGAGTTGTCCTCGGTCGAAGGCCTGCCCGCCGCGGGACTTTCCGAGCACGACACCGCGCCGCTCATCGCGGCGCTGGAACGGCTCTTCCGCGCATTTTCGGGCCACGTGTCCGTCCGGCTGTGGGACGGCCGCACCCTGGCGCTCGGCACCGGCCAGGTCCCGCCCGAGGGCCCGCCGTTCACCCTCTTCTGCCGAACGCCCAACGTCGTGCGCAGCCTGCTCGGCGGCGGCGACCCGCTGCGCCTCGCCGACGCCTACTTCCGCGGCGAACTCGACATCGAGGGCGACTTCTTCCAGGCCCTGAGCCTGAAGGACCACGTCCAGGTGCTGCGCCTGCCCTGGCAGGACCGCTGGCGCGTGCTGCTCACCACGTTGCGCATGCGCTCGGCCGCCGCCTTCGACCAGGCGAAGGCCTCGCTGCTCGCTCCCCAGGTCCAGGCGCACTCCAAGGAAGAGAACCGGGAGGCCATCGGCTTCCACTACGACGTCTCGAACGACTTCTACCGGCTGTGGCTCGACGAGCGCATGGTGTACTCGTGCGCCTACTTCGAGCGGGCCGGCATGACCCTGGAGCAGGCGCAGGAGGCCAAGCTCGAGCACATCTGCCGCAAGCTGCAACTCGCCCCGGGCGAACGCCTGCTCGACGTGGGCTGTGGCTGGGGCGCCCTCGTGATGCACGCGGCCCGCCACCACGGGGTCTCGGCGCACGGCATCACGCTCAGCGAGCGGCAGCTGCAGGAGGCCCGGGCGCGCATCGAGGCCGCGAGGCTCTCGGACCGCGTCACCGTCGAGCTGCGCGACTACCGCGACCTGCCCGGCGAATGTGCCTACGACAAGGTCTCGAGCATCGGCATGTTCGAGCACGTGGGCCTGAAGAACCTGCCGGTGTACTTCGAGACGCTGTTCCGCCAGCTCAAGCCCGGCGGCCTGCTGCTCAACCACGGCATCACCCACTACACCGAGGGCTGGGACAAGACGCTGTCCACCGAGTTCATCAACCGCTACGTCTTCCCCGACGGTCAGCTGGACACGGTGGGCAACATCCAGCGGCACATGGAACGGGCCGACTTCGAGATCCTCGACGTGGAGGCCTGGCGGCCGCACTACGCGCTGACGCTGCGGCACTGGGTGGCGCGCCTGGAGACGCACCACGCCCAGGCCCTGGCCCACGTCAGCGAGGCCACCTACCGGGTGTGGCGGCTCTACATGGCGGCGTGCGCGCTGGAGTTCGAGTCGGGCGACATCGGCGTGTACCAGCTGCTCGCCGCGCGGCGCATCGCGGGCGGCACGCCCGTGCCGATGACCCGCCGGCACATGTACCCCCCGGGCTGACCCGCCCTCACCCGTCCGGTGGCACGCGGAACCGCTCGAGCGCGTCCGCCACCAGTTCCAGGCGCACGAGCGGGCTGTCGACCACCAGCAGTTGCTGGCGCAGTCCGTTCGACAGCGGCAGCAGGTCGCACCAGCGGTTGGCCACCCAGCCGCAGTCGTCGAACCGCCACGGGCCCTGCACCGGCATGTCGGCCTCGGGCACCTCCTGCGCCTTGAGGTCGGCCACCACCCGTTCCAGCGTGAGCGCCGTGTGTTCGAGGTCGGACGGGATGGGCACCAGCGGGTCGTCCGGCAGGGTTTCGGCATCGCCCACCCAGAGGCCGTGCGGCAGGCACTCGAAACGTTCCAGCCGGAAGCGCTGGTGGCCGCGGCAGTGGATGCTCAGCAGCCCCGGGCGCGGTCGGTCGAGCCGTTCGATGCGGGCCATCGTGCCCACGGTGTGGAAAGCCTCGTGCGAGGTGGCCCCGTCCGGCGCCCGCCGCACCTCCTCGCCCTCGGTGAGGCACACGACCCCGAAGGGCGACCCCTCGCGCCAGGCCCGCTGCACCATGTCGAGGTAACGCACCTCGAAGATCTGCAACGGCAGGTGCCCCCCGGGGAACAGCACGGTGCGCAGCGGGAACAGCGGGAGTCGGGCGTCGGGATCCATCGGCCCATTGTCGCCCGGTCGCAACGAAAGCCCGGGGTTCACCTTACTGATCGTTGCACCGGGAGACACTTTGCAGTGATGTAATGGCGACACCCCACGTCAGCCGCAGTGCCGCGTCATGCCTGTCATCGCCGTCGTCAATCGCAAGGGAGGCAGCGGCAAGAGCACGCTGGCCACCCACCTGGCCGCCTATTGCGCCCACCACGGCATCCTCGCGATGCTCGGCGACGTCGACCGCCAGCAGTCCACGCAGACTTGGCTGCGCCTGCGCGCCGAACGCGAGCTGCCCCGCAGCGCCCCCATCCTCGGCTGGGCGCTCGACCCCCGCAACGTGATGCGGGCGCCCGCCGGCATCACCCACGTGATCCTCGACACCCCCGGTGGCCTGCGAGGCTTCGACCTCGCCCGCGTGGTGGGCTACGCCGACGCCATCCTGATGCCGGTCTGCAGTTCCGTGTTCGACCGCGAGAGCGCGGCCGAATGCCATGCCGAACTGATGGCCCTACCGCGCGTCGCCAGCGGCCGCTGCAAGGTGGCCGCCATCGGCATGCGCCTCGATGCCCGCACCCGCGCTGCCGAGCTGATGTCGGCCTGGGCCGCCGAACACGACATGACCTACCTGGGCGCGCTGCGCGAAACCCAGGCCTACGTGAAATCGGTCGAACAGGGGCTCACCCTTTTCGACATGCCGCCGTCCAAGGTGGAAGCCGACCTGGCCCAGTGGGCCCCCATCCTCGACTGGCTGGAGCCGGTGTTCCGCAAGCCCGCGGCCACGGTGCCCGAGCCCGAGCCGGAACCGGCCGCCCCGGCCGAGCGTCCCACGGTGGTGGTGCCCTCGCCGCCTCGCCTGTCCACGCCGGCCTTCACCCCCCTGCGCGACACCAGCCCGCAGGCCCTGGCCCAGGCCGCCCGTGCCGCGCTGACGCTGCCGCAGAACCTCGGCGAGCTGTCGTCGTCACGGCAGGGTTTCAAGGGCCGGCTGGGCCGCTTGCTGGGCCTGGGCGGGCGGCTGGACACCGCCGGCTCCCCCTGACAAGCGCCTGACACGCGCCAGGGCGTGGCCCGGGCCGCGCTCACTCGAGCGCCAGCGTCAGCTTCACCGACGGCACCCAGCCGTCCCCGTCCTTGCCCTTCGGTGCCGACAAGAACAGGCGCTGCACGGCCACGCCCTTCGCCGCGATGGCGTCCCGCACCGACACCGCCCGCTGCAGCGCGAGTTCGCGCATGACGTCGTCGTCGACGGGAACGCGAGCCGCCAGCCGGGCCGCCATCTCCGCGTCGGGCAGGTCCTTCGCGAAGCCCAGCGCATTGCGTGGCTTGTCGGGCAGGTCGGTCTGCTTGTAGAGCAGCTTGAGCAGGCGCGAACGGTCCGCCGCGGACAGGCTGGCCGCGGCCTCGGCGGTGCCGCCGGTGGCCAGGGCCTCCTTGCGGCGCTCGGCCACGAGCCGCGCGTCGAGCACCTGCCGCTGGTAGGCCTCGCGTTCGGTCGCAGCGTCGGACGTACCGGTGATCGTGAGCCGCAGCGAGGGCCGGTCGGTCAGCGCGGTGGCGACCTGGTCGATGGACGCGACACCGGCCTCCGTCAGCTTCGGGCTGCCCGGCACCGCAGGCAGCACGCTGATGTCGGTCTTGCCACTGCCCGACAGCAGCGAAAACGGCGCGGTGATCGCCTTGGCGATCAGGTTGCCGAGCACCTTCCAGATCATCCCGGCCACGCTGAACTCCGGATCGTCGAGGGACCCGGAGATGGGCAGGTTGATGTCGATCACGCCGTGGCGGTCGGTCAGCAGCGACACCGCGAGCTGCACTGGCAGCGTGGTGGCCTGGGGTGAATCCACCTTCTCGCCGAACGTGAGCTGGTTGATGATGACCTGGTTCGAGGCCTCGAGCCGGCCGTCGGGGTCGATGCGGTACGCCACCTGCATCGTCAGCTTCCCGCGTTCGATGGCGTAGCCCACGTACTTGGCGGCGTACGGCGACAGCGGCGCGAGCTCCAGGTCGCTGGCGCGGGCCTTGATGTCGAGCGAGATGGGGTGCGCGAGCGGCTGTACGCGCCCGGAGATCTCGAGGTCGGCCGTGCCCGCCGCGCGGCCCTTGAGTTCGAGTTCAGCGGTCTTCAGCCCCGACGTGCTGATGGCGCCCAGGCGACCGTCGAGCTGCGTGAGTTCGGCGCTGTACTTCGGTCGCACGAAGTTGTCGCTGAAGGCGATGCGGCCGTTGGTCAGGCGCGTGGACGTGATGGTGACGTCGAGGGGCAGGTCGTTGCCGCCGGAACGTGCCGCGGCGCTCGCCGGGACGGCCGGAGCGGGGGCGCTCGCCGAAGCCGCAGGCGCCGACGCCGCATCGGCTGGGCCTTGCGGCCCCACGCGTGTGCCGGCGGCATCCTGCAGGTTCAGCCGTCCCTGTTCGGTGACGACGAGGCGCGCCTGCAGCGCATTGAGCGTGGCCGCGTCGATCTCGAGCCGGGGCTTGCCCTTCGGCTTCATCTCGAACGCCAGGCCGTCCAGCGCGAGGCCCTGCCACTGCAGCAGGTCGTCGCCCGGGGCATCGGCGCCCTCGCCCCGCGTCTGCAGCAGCACATCGGCCAGCAGCAGGTCGCCCTTGACGCGGGCGTCCACGCCCTCGCCCGGCAGTCGCACCGCCACCGTCCCCTTGAAGCCGGCCTCGGCCCGCGCCACGGCCACGTTGGGCGTGACCCCCGCATACGGCGCGAAGGCATGGATCGGCAACCGCGTCAGCGCGAGCGTGCCCTCGGCCAGGCGCGGCGCGAGGCCCACCTTGCCGTTGAAGCGCACCTGGCCCGTGCCGGTCTTCGCCGACAGCTTCACCGTGGCGGGCGGAACCGGCTTGTCGCCCTCGAGCGCGAGGTCCTGCACGCCGAGGTCGATCGCACTCACCTCCGTCAGCAGCGGTTTGCCGCCGGTGGCCAGTTGCGCGTCGGACACGCGCACGCGCCCGCCCTCCAGTGCAAAGGTCTTGAGCGCCACCTTCCATGGAGGACTGGCGACAGCCCCCGAGGCCGCGGGCGCGGCCGCCTCCTCGGCCACCCCGGGGCCCGCGATCCAGCGCTGGGCGCTCCAGATGCCCGTGTCGCTGCGCTGGATGGTCAGGGAGGGCTGCTGCAGGCGGACCTCTCCGACGGTGACCATGCGTCCCGGCACGTCCACCGCCACGTCGGCGACGGTGGCCTGCTTGAGCGCGATGGCCTCGACGTTCGGCGCGCGCACGAGGCGCGTGCCGGCCTCCGTCACCTTCAGGCCGTCGAGCGAGGCGGAGGCGACGCGGACCTGAAGACGCGGCGAGTCCGCCCCCCCGGCCCACTCGAGCCGGGCCTGGGCCGAGAGCCGTCCCGCCACGCGCGGCGTGGCGACCGCGTTCAGGTACGGCTGCAGCGCCTCGAGCGCGATCGCATCGGCCGTGACGTTCGCGGCGGCGCTGGCAGTCCCGCCCTCGCCTTCGACCGACACCGCGCCCCAGTCCTGCGGCTTGTCGCCGGCCGAGCGGATGCGCAGCGAAGCCGACAGCGGCGTCGGCGCCGTGGCCGGGTGGCTCACCGGGCCCGCCTTCGCCGTGACGTCGACGAGGTCGAGTGCCGCGGCCGGCACCACCGTGGCATCGCGCCACGCGACCTGGCCGTGCGTGAGGTGGAAGGCGTCCACCTTCACCTCCCAGGGCAGCGGTTCGGCCTTGCCGAGCACGGCGGAGGCGGCGGACGCCGCTGGGGCAGGCGCGGAAGCCGCTTCCGATGGGGACGGCGCCGGCATGCCGTCGATGCGCCCGTCGGCGAGGCGCCGGGCCTGCACCGACAGGCCGTCGAGATCGACCGAGGCGAAGTGGAGCTTGCGCGCCAGCGGCTGCACGTCGGCGAGCCCGACCTTCAGCGACTTCCAGCCGAGCAGTTCGGCATCGGCCGCGGTGGCCACCGCGACGTCGTCGGCCTCGACCGAACCGCGGAGGGTCACGCTGGGCTGGCCGTCCGGGGCGATCGAGAACGCCGCCTCGAGGTCGCCGCCCAGCACGCCGCGCACCACCTTCACCGGCAGCGCCTTCGGCACGTACACGAGGTACGGCGCGAGGTCGAAGCGGTCGAGGCCCAGCTTGAACGTGCCGCTGCGGGTCTGCGCGAACGGCGTGGCCTGCGCGCCGGTGTCGAACGACGCTCCGTTCAGCAGGAACGCGAGGCGCGGCTCGACCTTCACCTCCACCTGGGCCGGCAGGTTCGACAGGAACGGCAGCGACAGCTGCAGCTGCTTGAGCTCGTGCACGCGGCCCGCCGGGCGGTCGTCGAACCGCGCCTCGCCATCGGTGACCTGCACGTTGTAGAGCGCGAAACGCGCGGGCTCGCCGGCCGGCTCGCTCGAAGGCTTCGGCGTGAAGCGGGTGATGAGGTCGTCGATGTCGTAGCGGCCCGCCGCGGTGTGCGCCACGCGGACACGCGGACGCGTGAGTTCGATCGCTTCGAGCACCGGCGCGCGGCGGAACGCCGAACTGGCCGAGACGTTCGCGAGCAGGCGGTCGATGGTCAGCAGCGGCGCCGCATCACCGGCCGCCCCCGCGATGGCGATGTCCTCGACCACGAGTTGAAGGCGCCACGGATGGATGCTCACGCGCCCGAGCGTGACGGTGCGGCCGAGCATCTCAGTGAGCCGCGCCTCGCCCTGCGACTTCATCAATGGGGGCGCGCCCAGCCAGACCGCACCGGTGAGCACCACGAGGGCCGCGAGGGCCCACACCAACCGCTTGATCCACACCAGAGCACGCTCCCCACGGCCCTCGGCCGAATCTCGAAGACGGCATGTTTGCACAATTCCGTCGTTGCGTCGCGACCACCCTTCCGGGATTCCCACACAGTGTCCATGCACCCAAACGGGCGTCTCGTGCCGATTGGCCCGAAGTTTCCGTCACAATGCGGCAGCCCGCGAATGGCGGGCGCAACCGATAGAAACGAAAGAATGAACAAAACCGAACTGATCGAGCACCTGGCCTCCAAGCACGAACTGACCAAGGCCGAAGCCGGTCGCATCCTGGAAACGCTGCTCGACGCGGTCGTCACCAACGTCAAGAAGGGCAACGCCGTCACGCTGCCGGGCTTCGGCTCGTTCAAGCAGCACGCCCGTGCCGCCCGCAACGGCGTGAACCCCAGCACCGGCGCGAAGATCAAGATCGCTGCCGCCAAGCTGCCGAAGTTCACCCCGGGCGCCGGCTTCAAGGCCGCCGTGGACCCGAAGGCTGCCGCTCGCAAGGCTGCCAAGGCTCCGGCCCCGAAGAAGGCCGCTCCCGCGAAGAAGGCCAAGAAGGCCTGATCGCCTTCACGCGCCGCACGCCCGCGTCCCGCGGGTGCTGCGACCGAAGAGAACCCCGGGTGACCGGGGTTTTTTTATGCCCGCGCGGGACACGTGCACATCATTGCGGGAACGCCGCCTGCTGGCGAAGATGCAGCGGGCAGGCGGTCTGCCCGAAGGAGACGCGCATGCCCACGAAGGACACGACCCGGTTGACCGATCAGCAATGGATCGACGGCACCGTGAAGAAGATGATGGCCCTCGACGAGGGCCTGGGTGACGAGGACCTGAAGGAGTTCGTCACCGACCTCGCGGCACGCCCCAACTGGCGCGCGCTGTCGCCCGAGGATGCGGCGACGAAGGCGTTCGGCGAACTGGAGCCACCGGAGGCGCGCTGAAACCGTGCCCGGCCCCTAGTACGGCGAGTGCAGGTCGAAGCAACGCAGGAAAGCCCGCCGTTCCCCGCTCGTGTCGACGAGCTGGGAGTCCTTCAGTTCGCGGAGCTCGGCGCGCCCATCGTCGAACACGTCCGCACGCACCTGGAGCCCGCGTGAGCTGCCCCACGTTTCCACGCGACTGCCACCCGGCTGCCGCTGCTGCCGCACGGTGGTCGCGGTGACCGAGTGGGACTTGTAGAACTCCTGCTCGAGGCAGTTGGCGAACGCGGTCGCCGACGCGGCGGGCACGCGCACTGTCTTCCACAGCACGAACTCTTCGGGGATCGCGGTGGGCGTGTTGCCGCAGCCTGTTGCGGCGAGGGCGATCCAGGCGGTCGCGATGATCCTGCGCATGTCTTCACCTTTCGTGCGGGCACAAAAAAGCCCCGGCGAGCGGGGCTTCCTTGCATTGCGTTGGTTGGCGGAGTCGGAGGGATTCGAACCCTCGATGCAGGTTTTGCCCACATACTCCCTTAGCAGGGGAGCACCTTCGGCCACTCGGTCACGACTCCAGCACAGCGCGCATTCTAACCCGAGAATTCGGGTTTTCAGCCAGCGGGCTGATCCAAATCGAAGGCCTTGTGCAGAGCGCGCACGGCGAGCTCCATGTACTTCTCGTCGATGACCACGCTCGTCTTGATTTCGCTGGTGGTGATCATCTGGATGTTGATGCCTTCGTCGGCCAGGCAACGGAACATCTTCGAGGCCACGCCCACGTGCGAGCGCATGCCGATGCCGACGATGCTGACCTTGCAGATCTTCGGGTCGCCCACGACCTGCGTGGCGGCGGTGGCGGGCACGACCTTCGCGTTCAGCAGGTCGAGCGTGCGCTGGTAGTCGTTGCGGTGGACCGTGAACGAGAAGTCGGTCTTGCCGTCGTGCGAGACGTTCTGGATGATGACGTCGATGTCGATGTTGGCTTCGGCGACGGGGCCGAGGATCTGGAACGCGATGCCAGGCTTGTCGGGCACTCCCATCACGGAGATCTTCGCTTCATCGCGGTTGAAGGCGATGCCAGCCACAACTGCTTGTTCCATTTTTTCGTCTTCCTCAAAAGTGATCAGGGTGCCGGAGCGCGCCTCTTCGGCGATGTCGATGTCCCACGGGGTGAAGCTGGAGAGCACGCGCGTGGGCACGCGGTACTTGCCGGCGAATTCGACGGAACGGATCTGCAGCACCTTCGAGCCCAGGCTCGCCATCTCGAGCATTTCCTCGAAGCTGACGGTGGCCATGCGGCGTGCCTCGGGCACGATGCGCGGGTCGGTGGTGTAGACGCCGTCGACGTCGGTGAAGATCAGGCACTCGTCGGCCTTCATCGCGGCCGCCACGGCCACGGCCGAGGTGTCGGAGCCGCCACGGCCGAGCGTGGTGATGTTGCCCTTGTCGTCCACGCCCTGGAAGCCGCAGACGATCACGACGCGGCCGGCGGCCAGGTCGGCGCGCACGCGTGCGTCGTCGATGCTCTGGATGCGGGCTTTCGTGTACGAGCTGTCGGTGCGCACGGGCACCTGCCAGCCGGCATAGCTCACGGCCTCGACACCTTCGGCCTGCAGCGCGATGGCGAGCAGGCCCACCGAGACCTGTTCGCCCGTGGAGGCGATCATGTCGAGTTCGCGCAGCAGCGCGTCGGTGGTCTGGGTCGGGGACAGTTCCTTCGCCAGGCCCAGCAGGCGGTTGGTCTCACCGCTCATGGCCGAGGGAACGACGACCATCTGGTGCCCGGCACGGGCCCATTTGGCGACCCGCTTGGCGACGTTTCGAATGCGCTCCGTGGAGCCCATGGAGGTGCCGCCGTATTTGTGAACGATGAGTGCCATGAAAAGGGATGTCGCAGAAATGAGGGGATGCGCCTCGGAGCGCAACCGGGGATTTTAGCGCGGCCTGTCACCCTTCGGTCACGTTCGCGGCCTCCCAGGCCAGCATCATTTGCGCTTGACCGGGCAATCCGACCACCCTGGCGTCGATGCCGAGGCCCGGCACGAACACCAGTTGCCCCCCGCTGAACAGCAGCGGACCACCGCGGTCCCACTCGGGAACGCCCGCGGCCTGGTACTGCTTCTTGAGGCTGCGCGCAGGCCGCGAGAAGCCCGCCTGGAACTGCTCGCCACCCTGGCGCTCGCGCAGGTCGAGGTGCGCGAGCCACGCGAGCGGCACGCCGCCTTCGTCGACGCGGGTCGCATGGACCGCCCCACCCCACCCCGGCAGCCGGTAGCGTCCGGCCCGGCGGATCGCGAGCGTGGGCTCGCGCGACGGTGCCACTGCGGCGACGGCCTGCCCGAAGGACAGGCGCCCGCGGTAGCGGCGAAGTTCTCCACCGGCCCATGCCCAGCACGCGGGCCCCGTGCCGATCAACTCGGTGCGCAACCGCTCGACGAGTGCCGCTGTGGCGGGTTCTCCCCGACGTTCCCGCAACCACGCCCGCAGCGCGTTGATGCGACGCGCTTCGCCGAGCCGGGACCAAGCCGCGATGTCGAGCCGTTCGCCCACGGCGCACGTGGCGAGGTCGGCCGCGGCGACTTCATCGAGCACCTGCGCGGCCTGCTGCGCCCAGCGCGCGGACGCCGCGAGTGCCACCTCCGCATCGGGGAAGGCCTCCACCAGCACAGGCCACACGGCCTCGCGCAGGCGGTTGCGCGCGAAACGCGGGTCGGTGTTGCTGGGATCGTCGACGGAGTCGAGTCCGCACTGCCGGACGTACTGCTCGATGTGGGCACGCGGCACGTCGAGCCAGGGACGCTGCCACACGAGGCCGTCTCGTTCGATGCGCGACGGCATCGCGGAGAGGCCTGCGACACCGCCGCCCCGCAGGGCCTGCAGCAGGAAGGTCTCGGCCTGGTCCCTCCGGTGATGGCCCAGCAGCACGAGGCCGGCACCGGCCTCCCGCGCCATCGTGGCGAGTGCGGCGTAGCGCGCATCGCGCGCCCAGGCCTCGACACTCTCGCCGCGGCGAGGCCGCGCGGTGAGGCGGTGGCCGATGAAACGAACGGGAAGGCCTTCGGCGGCCCATCGCCTGCACATGGATTCGACGTGGTCGAACCAGGCATCGGCTTCGGGCAGCAGCCCGTGGTGGATGTGGAGCGCGACGACGTCGAGCCCCTGGCCGCGCGCCGCGGTGGCCGTGGCGTGCAACAGTGCGAGGGAGTCACGGCCCCCGCTGCAGGCGACCGCGACGATGCCCCTCACGGCGAGGATCAGCGCTCTTTGGTGTCGCTGAATCGGCCGTAGGCCTGCAGGCGCTCGTAGCGGCGCTCCAGCAGTTCCTTCGGCTTGAGGTCGCTGACCTGGCGCAGCGCGTCGTTCAGGGCGCGCTTGAGGTACGCGGCCATCTGCTTCGGATCGCGGTGGGCGCCACCGACCGGCTCGTTGACGATCTTGTCGACGAGGCCCAGGGCCTTCAGGCGGTGGGCGGTGATGCCCATGGCCTCGGCCGCGTCGGGCGCGCGCTCGGACGTCTTCCAGAGGATGGACGCGCAGCCTTCCGGCGAGATCACCGAGTACACCGAGTACTGCAGCATCAGCACCTGGTCGCCCACGCTGATGGCCAGCGCGCCGCCCGAGCCGCCTTCACCGATGATGGTGACGATGACCGGCACTTCCAGCTGCGCCATCTCGAAGATGTTGCGGCCGATGGCCTCCGACTGGCCGCGCTCTTCGGCGCCGATGCCGGGGTACGCCCCGGGGGTGTCGACGAGCGTGAACACGGGCAGGCCGAACTTCTCGGCGAGCTTCATCAGGCGCAGGGCCTTGCGGTAGCCCTCGGGGCGCGACATGCCGAAGTTGCGCGCGGCGCGCTCCTTCGTGTCGCGGCCCTTCTGGTGGCCGATGACCATGCAGGCCTGGCCGTTGAAGCGTGCGAGGCCGCCGACGATGGACTGGTCGTCCGCGAAGGCGCGGTCACCCTTGAGTTCCTGGAACTCGGTGAAGATCTCGTTGATGTAGTCGAGCGTGTACGGACGCTGGGCGTGGCGCGCGATCTGCGCGACCTGCCACGGCGTGAGGCTCGAGTAGATGTCCTTCGTGAGCTGCTGGCTCTTCTGGCTCAGCCGCGAGATCTCGTCGGAGATGTCGACCGCGGATTCGCTTTGCACGTAGCGCAGCTCTTCGATCTTCGTTTCGAGTTCGGCGATCGGCTGCTCGAATTCAAGGAAGTGACGTTTGCTCATCGGGTGGGGTCCTGCAAAACTGGTGGGCCGCGGCGCGTGGTGCGGGGGCGGCAACGTGATCGCGCACAGGGGCGCTTCGGTTCACTCAGGTCGACACAGGCAGAGGTTCAAGGCTCCGCCAAATGTACCATGTGGCCACCGAGCGGAATGGCGCCCAGGCGTCACCCACCTCGCGGGCCTCGGCCCGGGAGACGGGTTCGCCGCTGAAGTAGTTCTGGCTGATGCCTTTCATCAGCCCCAGGTCGTCCAGGGGCAGCACGTTCGGGCGCAGCAGGTGGAAGATGAGGAACATCTCGGCGGTCCACCGTCCGATCCCGCGGATGGCGACGAGTTCCTCGATGATGGCCTCGTCGTCCATCTGCTGCCACTGCTTCACGTGCACCATGCCGCTCTCGAAGTGGCGTGCCAGGTCGAGCACGTAGTCGACTTTGCGGGCAGACATGCCGGCTTCGCGCAGCTGCTGTGCCTCGACGGCCAGCACGGCCGCCGGCTTGACCCGTTCGGCCTCGCCGTCCACCGCTTCGACCAGGCGCTCCCACACGGTCTGCGCGGCCTTCATCGAGATCTGCTGACCCACGATGGAGCGCGCGAGCGTGGTGAAGGCGTCCCCGCGGCTCTGCAGCCGGGCGTCGCCGAACATCGGAATCAGCTTGCGCATGACACGGTCGCGCTTGGACAGGTGGCGGCAGGCCTCGTCCCAGAAATCAGGAGTGACGATTCGCACCACGTCAGGCCTTCATCCAGGTGGTGCCTTGCGGGGAGTCCTGCAACACGATGCCGTCGGCCAGCAGTTCCTGGCGCAGGCGGTCGGCCAGCGCGAAATCGCGGGCCTTCTTCGCGGCGTTGCGCGCATCGATCTTCGCCTGGATGGCGGACTCGTCCACCGAGCCCCCGCCCTGCAGGTACGTGCGCGGGTCCTGCTGCAGCACGCCGAGCGTGCCGGCCAGATTCCTGAGCAGCGTGGCCTGCGCGCCCGATCCGGTGCGGTTGACCTCGCCGGCCAGCTCGAACAGCACGGCGACGGCCTCGGGCGTGTTGAAGTCCTCGTTCATCGCGTCGCGGAAGCGCGCGGCCGGGCCCGCGGACCAGTCGATGGCCGTGTCGGCCGCCGCTGGAACCGAATCCAGCGCCGTGTAGAGGCGGCGCAGCGCGCTTCGGGCGTCGTCGAGGTGGGCGTCGCTGAAGTTGAACGGGCTGCGGTACTGCGTGCGCAGCATCAGGAAGCGGATGGTCTCGCCATCGTATTCCTTGAGCACGTCGCGGATGGTGAAGAAGTTGCCGAGCGACTTCGACATCTTCACGTTGTCGACGTTCACGAAGCCGTTGTGCATCCACACGGCCACGGGCGGGCGGCCATTGGCGCCCTCGCTCTGCGCGATCTCGTTCTCGTGGTGAGGGAACTGCAGGTCGACACCCCCGCCGTGGATGTCGAACTGTTCGCCCAGCAGCGCGCAGCCCATCGCCGAGCACTCGATGTGCCAGCCGGGGCGCCCGGCGCCGAAGTCGCTCGCCCACGTGGCGTCGCCGGGTTCGCCGGGTTTGGCGGCCTTCCACAACACGAAGTCGAGCGGGTCTTCCTTGTCGTCCGCCACCGCCACGCGTTCGCCGGCGCGCAGCTGGTCGAGCGACTTGCCCGACAGCTTGCCGTAGCCGGGGAACTTGCGCACCGAGTAGTTCACGTCGCCCCCGGCCGTGCGGTAGGCGAGGCCCTTCTGCTCGAGCTTGCCGATCATGTCGAGCATCTGCGGCACGTAGGCGGTGGCCCGCGGCTCGACCGAGGGCGGCTCGACCCCGAGCGCACCGATGTCCTGGTGCATCGCGGCCGTCATCTCGTCGGTGAGCTGGCGGATGGGGATGCTGCGCTCGAGCGCGCGCTTGATGATCTTGTCGTCGATGTCGGTGACATTGCGGACGTACGTGACCCGGTAGCCGGCCACGCGCAGCCAGCGGGCCACCACGTCGAAGGCCACCATCATCCGCGCGTGGCCGATGTGGCACAGGTCGTAGACCGTGATGCCGCACACATACATGCGAACGTGGTCCGGCTCGATGGGTGTGAAGGCCTCGGTCTGGCGACTCAGGGAATTGAAGATGCGCAGGCTCATCGTCAAATGGAAACGAAAATGCGGGCGCGCGCACCGCCAGCTGGGCCTTGAAGCCGCCGGCCGAACACGACGCTGGAGACAGGGATGATCGGGATGCGAGCCGCGACAGGGGCTGCGATACAATTTTCCGAGTATACCGGCTGCACTCGGGCAGGCTCCCGAGCCGTCGAGCCTTCCTCTCCTGGGGCCTACCCGCGGTCCCTCCAACCCGCCTCACCCACCCGCATCAGGAAGTTGATGATTCGTCTTCGCCCGCGCACCCTGCGCCTGGCCGCGGCCGGCCTGCTGATGACCTCCGCGATCGCCTTCGCCGACGATTTCACCGACGTCGACCGCCTGTTCGGCGCCGGCCAGCTGGCCGAAGCCCTGCAACGCGCCGACCAGTCGCTCGCCGCGCGGCCACAGGAACCCCGCGTGCGTTTCCTGAAGGGCCTGATCCTTTCCGAGATGAGCCGCACGCCGGAGGCCATCGACGTCTTCACGAAACTCGCGGCCGACCACCCGGACCTGCCCGAGCCCCACAACAACCTCGCGGTGCTCTACAGCAAGCAGGGCCAGTACGAGCAGGCACGGCGTTCGCTGGAGGCCGCGATCCGGACGAACCCGAGCTACGCCACCGCCTACGAGAACCTGGGCGACGTGTACGCGAAGCTCGCGAGCCAGGCGTATTCGAAGGCGCTGCAGATCGACGGCAACAACGCGAAGGTGCCGCCGAAGCTATCGATGATCCGCAACCTGTTCTCGCCGCAGCTGGCCGCGCAGCCCGCGGGCCGCACCGTGGCCGTGGCGCCCGCACCGCGCCCGGCCCCGCCCGCTGCCGCACCGGCCCCTGCTCCGGTGGCACCGCCAGCCCCCGCTCCCGCGGCCAAGCCCGCAGCGAAGCCTGTCGAGCCGCCGCAGGCGGCGCCGGCGCCGGCGCCGGCGCCCAAGCCGGCCGCAGCCACCGACACGCAGGCCCCGCGCGCCGCCGCCCTCGCCTGGGCCGAGGCCTGGTCGCGCAAGGACATGAACGGCTATTTCGCGGCCTACACCCGTGACTTCTCCGGTGGCAAGACCCGAAAGGCCTGGGAAGAGGAGCGGCGTGCCCGCATCCTCGGCAAGCGCAGCATCTCGGTCGTGCTCACCGACTTCGACATCGACGTGAAGGGCGACCGCGCCACCGTCGAGTTCCGCCAGGCCTACCGCGCCGACACCCTGAAGGTGTCGAGCCGCAAGCGCCTGGACATGGTCCGCGTGTCCGGCCAGTGGCTGATCCAGAAGGAAAGCTCGGGCTCGTGATCCGCTCCTGGACTGCGTGGCGCCAGGGGGCGCTGCTGGCCGCAGGCCTGTGGGCCGCCGGACTCGTGTTCGCGGCCGCGGCGACCCCGGTCCCGCCCACCTCGCCCGAGGCCCGGCTCATCCAGGTCTATCGCCTGGTGCAGGCCGGCCGCACGCGCGAGGCGCTCGAGCAGGCCGAGTCGCTCACGCGCGACGTGCCCAACTTCCAGCTCGCCCAGCTCGTCTACGGCGACCTGCTGCTGGTGCGCCAGAAGCCCCGAGCGCCCGCCGAGGACCTGCCGCCCGCGGCCCGCGAGCAGATGGCCCAGTTGCGCCGCGAAGCCGACCAGCGCCTGGCCGCCCTCGCCGAACGGCCGCCGTCGGGCGCGCTGCCCCGCGAATTTGTCGAACTGCCGCCCAGCAGCCGCCACGCCATCGCCGTGGACGCGAGCCGGTCGCGGCTGTACCTGTTCGAGAACGGCCGCCACGGCCTGAAGCTCGTCGCGGACCACTACGTGTCGGTGGGCCGCCTCGGTGTGGGCAAGCAGGTCCAGGGCGACCAGCGCACGCCGCTGGGCGTGTACTTCATCACCAGCCGCCTCGACCCCGTCCAGCTGCAGGACTTCTACGGCGCGGGCGCGCTGCCCCTCAACTACCCGAACGAATACGACCGCCGCCAGGGCCGCACGGGCCACGGCATCTGGCTGCACGGCGTGCCGTCACAGAACTACGCGCGCACGCCGCAGAGCACCGACGGCTGCGTGGTGCTGGCCAACGGCGACATGCAGCAACTGCTGCGCGACGTGTCGCCGCGCACCACCCCCGTCGTCATCAGCCAGGCGCTGCAGTGGGTCACGCCGGCGCAGGCCGAGTCCGGCCGCGCCGCCGCCCGGCACCTGATCGAACAATGGCGCGCCGCACGCTCGTCGGGCGACCCGCGCCGCCTTCTGCCGTTCTATTCGTCGCAGTTCTCCGCCGGCGGCGCCGATGCGGTGGACTGGGCCCGCACGGTCGAGAAGGACCTGCGCGCCGCCCAGGGCCGGGCGACGGAACTCAAGGACATGTCCATCCTGGCCTGGCGCGACAAGGACGATCTGCTCGTCGTCACGTTCGGCCTCGTCCTGAAAGGACAGCGCACCGGTCAGGTCAAGCGCCAGTACTGGGGCAAGGAAGGTGGACAATGGAAGATCTTTTTCGAAGGAGCGATTGGATGAACCTCAAGAAGTTCGACTGGCGGGCCTCCCTGGTGGTGGCGTGCATCGGCCTCGGCGCGGCGGTGTCCGCCCATGCGCAGAAGGTCAAGTTCCAGACCACCGCCGGCGACATCGTCGTGCAGCTCGACGCCGCCAAGGCGCCGAAGACCGTCAACAACTTCGTGCAGTACGTGAAGGACGGCCAGTACAACGGCACGATCTTCCACCGCGTGATCGGCAGCTTCATGATCCAGGGTGGCGGCTTCAACCCGGACATGAGCGAGAAGCCCACGCGCCCGCCGATCCCCCTCGAGGCCCAGAACGGACTCAAGAACGACCGCGGCACGATCGCCATGGCCCGCACCAACGTGCCCGACTCGGCCACGGCCCAGTTCTTCATCAACGTCGTCGACAACGGCATGCTCAATGCCAGCGGCCCGGGCAACGGCTATGCCGTGTTCGGCAAGGTGATCGAGGGCATGGACGTGGTCGACAAGATCCGCGCGGTGCCCACCACCCGCAAACCCCCTCACGCCGACGTGCCCGTCGAGCCCGTCATCATCAAGAAGGCCACCCTGGAGAAATAACATGAGCCAACAAGTCGAACTGCAGACCAACCACGGCGTCATCCGCATCGAACTCGACGAGGCCAAGGCCCCCGAGAGCGCGCGCAACTTCATCGAATACGTGAAGAAGGGCCACTACGACAACACGGTGTTCCACCGCGTCATCAAGGGCTTCATGATCCAGGGCGGTGGTTTCGAGCCCGGCATGAAGCAGAAGCCCACCGACGCCCCCATCCAGAACGAAGCGTCCAACGGCCTGAAGAACGCGCACTACACGCTGGCCATGGCCCGCACGAGCGCACCGCACTCGGCCACGGCCCAGTTCTTCATCAACACCACCAACAACGGCTTCCTCGACTTCAAGTCGGAAACGCCGCAGGGCTGGGGCTATGCCGTGTTCGGCAAGGTCGTGGCCGGCACCGAAGTGGTGGATGCCATCGAAGGCGTGAAGACGAGCCGCAAGGGCGGCCACGACGACGTGCCGGTCGACGACGTCGTCATCCAGAGCGCCAAGCTGGTCTGATCCCCGGAAGAAGACGCGCACCGTGACCACCGACACCCGGCCCTCCGAGGCCCCGATCGCTCCCGCGGTGCGCGCTTCCGAATGGACCGCCCCCGGGCACTGGAAGTCCATCGACTTCATCTCGGACCTGCACCTGGGCCCCGAGACCCCACGCACTTTCGAGGCGTGGCGCCAGCACCTCGAGCACTCGCCCGCCGACTGCATCGTGATGCTCGGCGACTGGTTCGAGGTGTGGGTGGGCGACGACCTGCGTGACCAGGGCGTGGCCGCGCAGTGTGTCGAAACGCTCGCCCGGGTGTCGAAAGTGAAGACCGTCGCGTTCATGGCGGGCAACCGCGATTTCCTGATCGGCGCCGACATGCTCGCCGCCTGCGGGTTGCGCGGCCTCGACGATCCGACGGTGATGGACGCCTTCGGTGAACGCCTGCTGCTGACCCACGGCGATGCGCTGTGCCTGTCCGACGTGGCGTACCAGAAGTTCCGGCTCATGGTGCGCAACCCCGCCTGGCAGCAGCAGGCCCTGTCGCTGCCGCAGGCCGAGCGCATCCGCATTGGCGCGCAGATGCGCACGCAGAGCGAAACCAACCAGAACGGCCGCTCGGCTCCCGCCGACTGGGCCGACGTCGACTTCCCCGCCGCGATGCAGTGGATGGAAGCGGCACGTGCGCCCACGATGGTCCATGGCCACACGCACCGCCCCGGCACGGAAACCATGGCGCCGGGCTACGTGCGGCACGTGCTGTCCGACTGGGACCTCGACCACGCGCCCTATCGCGCCGAGGTGCTGCGCTGGTCGGCGGCCGGCCTGCACCGCGTGGCACCGGCCACCGGCCCCTGAGTCCCGATGGCCTCCTGGTGGGCCGGCCTGCAGCGCTGGCGTGACCGGCGCACGCTCGACCGCCGCCCGATCCCCGATGCGCTCTGGGCGCTGACCCTCGCGCGGTTCCCCTTCCTTTCGCTGCCCGACCCCAACGAGGCCTCACGCCTGCGCGACCTGTCCACGCTGTTCCTGGCGCGCAAGGAGTTCCACGGCGCCCACGGCCTCGAGGTCACCGACGACATGGCCGTGGCCATCGCCGCACAGGCCTGCCTGCCCATCCTGAATCTCGGGCTCGAACACTACGACGGGTTCCTCGGCATCGTGGTGCACGCCGGCGAGGTGGTGGCCCGCCGCGAGGTGATGGACGAGGATGGTGTGGTGCACCACTACGACGAGGAGCTCGTCGGCGAGGCCATGGAGGGTGGGCCGCTGATGCTGTCGTGGCAGGACGTGGCCGATGCCGGCGAAACCGCCGAGCTGGGCTACAACGTCGTCGTGCACGAGTTCGCCCACGTGCTCGACATGAACGACGGGCAATCCGACGGCATTCCGCCGCTGCCCAACCGGGCGATGCACGACCGCTGGAGCCAGGTCTTCTCGGCGGAGTACGAGGCCTTCCGCGCCGACGTGGACCGCGGCGTGGACACGCTGCTCGACCCCTACGCAGCACACGGTCCCGACGAGTTCTTCGCGGTGGCCTGCGAGGTGTTCTTCGTTTCGCCGGACGACCTGCGGCGCAACCACCCGGACATCCACGAACTGCTCGTGCAGTACTTCCGGCAGGACCCTGCGTCGCGCTCCGGTCGTCGGCGCCGGTAGCCCGGAGCACAAAAAAAGCGGCGAAAGGCTTGCGCCCTTCGCCGCTTCACTGGAGCTTGCGTGCTCGAACCGCTCAGGCCGTGGCCGGCTCCGCCTTCGGCTTGTCGCTCTTGCGCGGCGGCTGGATGTCCAGCACCGTCTTGCCGTCGGCATCGACGTCCACCGTCAGGCGGCCGCCGTCGACCAGGCTGCCGAACAGCAGTTCGTCGGCCAGCGCGCGCCGGATGGTGTCCTGAATCAAGCGCTGCATCGGGCGGGCGCCCATCAGCGGATCGAAGCCCTTCTTCGCGAGCAGCTTGCGCAGCGCATCGGTGAACGTGGCTTCCACCTTCTTCTCGGACAGCTGGCTCTCGAGCTGCAGCAGGAACTTGTCGACCACGCGCATGATGATTTCCTCATCGAGCGCACGGAAGCTCACGATGGCGTCCAGGCGGTTGCGGAACTCCGGCGTGAACAGGCGCTTGATGTCGGCCATCTCGTCGCCCGACTCGCGGGCATTCGTGAAGCCGATGGTGCTCTTGTTCATGGTCTCGGCCCCCGCGTTCGTCGTCATGATGATGATGACGTTGCGGAAGTCGGCCTTGCGCCCGTTGTTGTCGGTCAGCGAGCCGTGGTCCATCACCTGCAGCAACACGTTGAAGACGTCCGGGTGCGCCTTCTCGATCTCGTCGAGCAGCAGCACGGCATGCGGCTTCTTCGTGATGGCCTCGGTGAGCAGGCCGCCCTGGTCGAAGCCGACATAGCCCGGAGGCGCGCCGATGAGGCGGCTCACGGCATGGCGCTCCATGTACTCGCTCATGTCGAAGCGGATCAGGTCGATGCCCAGGATGAACGCGAGCTGCTTCGCGACCTCGGTCTTGCCGACGCCGGTGGGGCCGCTGAACAGGAACGAGCCGATCGGCTTGTCGGGCTTGCCGAGACCGGACCGCGCCATCTTGATGGCGGCGGCCAGCGCGTCGATGGCCGGCTCCTGGCCGAACACCACGCTCTTGAGGTCACGGTCGAGCGTCTTGAGCTTCGAACGGTCGTCGCTGGACACGCTCGCGGGCGGGATGCGCGCGATCTTCGCGACGATGTCTTCGACCTCGTTGCGCGTGATGGTCTTCTTCTGCTTGCTCTTGGGCAGGATGCGCTGCGCGGCACCGGCCTCGTCGATCACGTCGATGGCCTTGTCGGGCAGGTGGCGGTCGTTGATGAACTTCGCCGACAGCTCGGCCGCGGCCTGCAGGGCGCCCAGCGCGTACTTCACGCTGTGGTGCTCCTCGAAGCGCGACTTCAGCCCCTTCAGGATCTCGACGGTCTGCTCGACCGACGGCTCGACCACGTCGACCTTCTGGAAGCGGCGGGACAGGGCCGCGTCCTTCTCGAAGATGCCGCGGTACTCGGTGAACGTGGTGGCGCCGATGCACTTCATCGAGCCCGAGCTGAGCGCGGGCTTGAGGAGGTTGCTGGCGTCCAGCGTGCCACCCGACGCCGCACCGGCGCCGATCAGCGTGTGGATCTCGTCGATGAACAGCACGGCGTTCGGCTGGTCCTTGAGGTGCTTGAGCACGCTCTTGAGCCGCTGCTCGAAGTCGCCGCGGTACTTGGTGCCCGCGAGCAGCGCGCCCATGTCGAGCGAGTACACCTGCGCGTCGGCCAGGATCTCCGGCACGTCGTTCTGGGTGATGCGCCAGGCGAGGCCCTCGGCGATGGCGGTCTTGCCCACGCCGGCCTCACCGACCAGCAACGGGTTGTTCTTGCGGCGGCGGCAGAGGATCTGGATCACGCGCTCGACCTCGTGCTCGCGGCCGATGAGCGGATCGATCTTGCCGTCGCGGGCCATCTGGTTGAGGTTCTGCGTGAACTGGTCGAGCGGCGAGCCCTTGGCTTCGCCCTCCTCCTTCTCGCCTTCCTGGCCGGCACCGTCGTTCGCCTTCGGGGTTTCCGGCGGGTCCGACTTCTTGATGCCGTGGGCGATGAAGTTGACCACGTCCAGGCGCGTGACACCCTGCTGGTGCAGGTAGTACACGGCGTGAGAGTCCTTCTCGCCGAAGATGGCGACGAGCACGTTGGCGCCGGTCACTTCCTTCTTGCCGCTGCCCGTGGACTGCACGTGCATGATGGCGCGCTGGATCACACGCTGGAAGCCGAGCGTGGGCTGGGTGTCCACCTCTTCGGCACCACCGACGGTGGGCGTGTTCTCCTTGATGAACTGCGCAAGGCTCTTGCGCAGTTCGTCGATGCTGGCCGAGCAGGCGCGCAGCACTTCCGCGGCCGACGGGTTGTCCAACAGCGCCATCAGCAGGTGTTCCACCGTGATGAATTCGTGGCGCTGCTGGCGCGCCTCGACGAACGCCATGTGCAGACTGACTTCAAGCTCTTGCGCAATCATGCGGCCTCCATAATGCATTGCAAAGGGTGCCCGCCGCGACGTGCGGCGGTTGCCACCAGTTCGACCTTCGTTGCTGCCACGTCCTTCGTATAGACACCGCACACGCCCCGGCCCTCCTTGTGGACCTTGAGCATGATCTGGGTGGCTGTCTCCAGATCTCGTTTGAAATACTCCTGCAGGACCATCACGACGAATTCCATCGGCGTGTAGTCATCGTTCAGCAGCACCACCTGGTACATGCGAGGCGGCTCCGTCTTTGCGGCCTGTCTCTCGGCGACGACAGCCCCCTGCCCATCGTCGGGCACGGCAGGCTTCGGCGTCTGTGGGGGGATCGGCTTTTCCTCTGGCATGGAATGATTCTATCGAGTCGGCTGGCGATCGGTCACAGGGATGGATATTGCGCCGAACCCGTCCGCCTCAAGCCCGGAATTGGTGCTTTGCGGACATTTATTTTGGGGATCTCCGAATCGCCCTCCCACCCCCCACCGTGGTATTGACAAGGCGCCCCACTGAAACCGAGAATTTGTGCACAACAAGGGATCGGGAGAACCCAGAATGACTGTCGGTACGGTGAAGTGGTTCAATGACGCCAAAGGTTTCGGTTTCATCGAACCCGAAGGCGGTGGCGAAGACGTTTTCGCTCATTTTTCGGCCATCCAGATGGAAGGGTTCCGCACCCTCCAGCAGGGCGAGGCCGTGGCATATGACCTCGTGCAGGGCCCCAAGGGCCGCCTCGCGCAGAACATCCGCCCCCTGCGCACTTCGGTGAACGACCCGCTCGGCGGCGACAGCGCCCCGATGCCCCTCGGTGGCTCGCTCGACGGTGATACCTCGGTCGACACCACGGTGGGTGCCCTCGCGGCCACCTCGCTCTGACCCTCCAACCTCGCTGAACGTTCGGGGCCGGCTCGCCGGTTCCGGAATCCGCTCGGGCCGCTCGCGGCCCTGGTTGCGCTTGGGAGGATCGGGCAGCCCGCGGTCCGGGTGACGGGCCTCGCGTGAGTCCATGCCTCGCTCCGGCCGCTCGCGGCCGGGGTGCGGTTGTTCGCGCGCGGCCGCCGCGGCCTCGGCGTCCGGCCGCGCGTGCCACTCGCCGCCGCGTTCAGCCGGCCGGAGTCAGTCCGGGTCCCTGCCCGGCCTGCGCGAACTGCCGGGCCACGTCGGACGCCCGCAGCGGGCCACCGAACAGGCGCCCCTGCACCTCCACGCACTCCTCGTCGCTGAGGAGGTCGAGTTGCGCCTGGGCATCGACGCCCGAGGCCGCGCTGGCCACGCCCAGGGTGTCGCACAGCGCGGTCAGCGCCCGCACCATGGCGTCGCCTTCCTTGTCGACGCCCATCTGCCGCACGAAGCTCTCTTCGATCTTGACCTTGTCGAACGGGAAGCTGCGCAGGCACCCGAGCGCGGAGCGGCTGGACCCGAAGTGGTCGATGGCGATGCGCACGCCGAGCGCCTTCAGGTGGTGGAGCGCCTCCAGCACCCGCTCGGCCCCATCGGCCAGCGCGTGTTCGCCCACCTCCAGCTCGAGCCGCCCGGCCGGCAACCCCGACCGCTGCAGCGCCACGGCCACGATGCCCGGGAAGGCCGCGTCCTCGAGCTGGCCCGTGGTGATGTCGACAGCCACGCGCACGTCGCCGGGCCAGGCGGCCGCATCGACGCAGGCCTGGCGGAGGATCCAGTCGCCGAGCGGGCGCAGCACGCCGATCTCGTCGGCGAGGCCGGACACCTCGGCCAGTTCGAGCGGTCCGCGCAGCGGATGCTGCCAGTGCACCTTCGCCTCGTACGCGCAGATGCTGCCGAACCGCACGTTGACCACCGGCTCGTAGCTGACCTCGAACTCGTTGCGCGCGAGCGCCTGTGCCAGTTCGCGTTCGGTGTCCCGCCGCCCCTGCAGGCGCACGTCCATGTCCGGCGAGAAGGTGCGGTACCCACCCCGGCCGCCCTGCTTCGCACAGTAGAGCGCCATGTCGGCGCACGCCATCAGCCGGTCGGGGTCCGCGTCGACCGACAACGCGTGCACGATGCCCACGCTCGCGCCGATGTTGACCTGGTGGCCGTTCAGCTCGTAGGGCGCGCCCAGCGTGCTCACGATGCGTTCGGCCAGCACCTCCGCATCGCGCGTGGAGGCGAGGCCGGTCTGGACGATGGCGAATTCGTCGCCGCCCAGGCGGGCCACGGTGTCGCCGTCGCGCACCACGTGGGTCAGCCGGTGGGTCACCGCCACCAGCAGGGCATCGCCCGCGGGGTGGCCGAGCGAGTCGTTGACGTGCTTGAAGCGGTCGAGGTCAAGGCACAGCACCGCGGCGCGGGCGCCCTCGCGCACGTGCCGCAGCGCGTCCACCAGCCGTTCGCGCAGGCGCGTGCGGTTCGGCAGCTGCGTGAGCGGGTCGTGGTGGGCCAGGTGGGCGACGTGGGCCTCGGCCCGGCGGCGTTCGTCGACGTCTTCGAGGGCGCCGACCCATTCCTGCCCGGGTTCGTCGATCAGCACGCCGCGCACCCGCACCCACCGCCAGCCGCCGGCCGCCGTGGCGAGGCGGAACTCGACGTCGATCTCGCGGTCACCCGTGGCGATGTTTCCGAGCGCCCCCGTGACTCGGCCGCGTTCGTCCGGGTGCACGCGGGCGACCCAGCCGAAGCCGAGCGCCTCGGGCTCGGGCTGCCCCGTGAGCGGCTCCCAGCCCGCGGCGGCGATGAGGCGGCCATCGGGGGTGCTGCGCCACAGCACCAGGGCGCCGGCTTCGGCCAGCGCGCGGTGGCGCCGCTCGCTGATGGCCAGCGCCTCGGCGTTGCGGCGGGCGTCTTCGGCGCGCTGGTGCAAGGCGGCGTGGGCGTTGGCGATGCGTTCGCGCAGGAACTCGAACTCGTGGATGGTGGACGGTTCGCCGAGCGGCTGCCCGGCCACGCCCGCCTCGCCGGCCGCGGCGGCTTCGGCATCGCGGGCCAGCGCGGCGACCGGGCGCAGCACGCGGCGCGCCGCCCATGCGGCCAGCAGCAAGGCGAGCACCACGGCCAGTGCGCCCCCGAGCAGCAGCTGGTTCTGCAGGCGGCGCCAGCCGGCGTTGAACGTGTCGAGCGGCTCGCCCGCGACCACCACCCAGCCCGGTGTGCCGGCGAGGCGCTGGAACGCGAACTTCACCGGCAGGCCTTCGGTGGTGGCCGCCTCGAACAGGCCATGGTCAGACACGGCGGCGCGCACCTTGTCCCAGTCGGGGACGACCTGGCCGATGAACCGCGAGGCATCGCGCGACCGGGCGATGACCCGTCCCGCACCGTCGGTGACGGCCACGAGCATCGCGAGCTGGTTCGGGCCGTCCTGCGGGGCCAGTTGCACGAGGTGCTGCGGCGCCACCATCACGGACACCAGCAGCATCTCCGACGACCCCGGCCCCGCGGACTGGCGGGTGACGATGGCCGCACGGGGCGGGTCGGCGAACAGGTTCGTGACGGACGCCCGGCCATGGTCGGCCACGGCCAGGGCCGTGTCGCTGGGCAGCCCGCCCGCCGTGAAGCGCCGCGTGGGCGGCGTGAGGCGCACGTGGGTGACTGGCTCGGACATCACCTCCGCTCCCGGCAGCAGTCCCGCGCCGTCGAGCCATTCCTGCAGGCCGGCGATGCCCGCGGCGCCACCGACGGGTGCCGCGAGCGTCTGCACGAGCACGGTCTTCGCGTTCAGGTCGCGCTCGATGGCGTAAGCCAGCGTGCGCGCGGTGTCGGCCAACCGGTTGCCCGAGGCCTCGCGGTAGGACTCCGACGTGCGCCACAGCGCGAAGGCCCCGGCCACGAGGGTGGGCAGCATCGTCGCGAGCACGAGCGCGACCAGGTAGGTGCGCAGGCGGCGGCGGCCGGGGCCGATCCATCGGTGCTGGAAGTCCTGCCAGTTCATGTTCGAACGACGGAGAGCGGCCCGGAACGGGCGGGAGGACCAATCGTACACGGGGGACGCCGGCGGACGCCCGTTTGCGTCGGCGCGGAAACAAAGGGGCCACACGACCGATACACAGGCGGCGCAGCATCGCGGGCTTCCGTGTCCCCTCGCCCTGCCCCGATGTTCCCTGCCGACACCCGCCCCTCCGCACCGACCGAAGGGACGCCCCTGTGACACGCATCCTGCTCACCGACGACGACGAACAGATCCGCACCACCCTCGCCGACTACCTGCGGACCTTCGCCTTCGACGTGCGCACGGCGGCCACCGGCGCGGGCTTCCGCGACGCCGTCGCGTCGGGCGGTGTGCAGGCGATCGTGCTCGACGTGATGCTGCCCGACGCCAACGGCCTCGAACTCTGCCGCTGGCTGCGTCACCAGGAGGACACGACACCGGTGGTCATGCTGACCGCCCAGGGGGATCCGGTGAGCCGTGTGATCGGCCTCGAGATGGGTGCCGACGACTACCTCGCCAAGCCCTTCGAGCCGCGCGAGCTCGTCGCCCGGCTGAACGCGGTGCTGCGCCGCGCGCCGCGGCCCGCCCCGGGCCCCGACGTGGACGTGCCGCGGTCGGTGCGTTTCGCGGGCTGGACGATGGACTGCCTGCAGCGGCTGCTCGTCTCGCCCACGCAGGTGGCCGTGGCGCTGTCGAACGCGGAATTCCGGCTGCTGGCCGCCTTCGTCGCGAAGCCGGGCCGGGTGCTGTCGCGCGAGCAGCTGGTCGAGGCCACCGCCCGGTCCACGCCGGGTTCGGGGCCCTCCGTCAACGACCGCAGCATCGACCTCGCGGTGTCACGGCTGCGCCAGAAGCTCAACGAGGCGCACGACGCACCCGCGCTGATCCGCACGGTGCGCGGCGAAGGGTACGTGCTCGACGCCAAGGTGGCGTCATGAGCCCCCGCCCGGCCGCTCCGAAGGGGGCTCGCACCGCGGCGCACAGCGCGGAGGTTTCCCGATGACCCGCTGGTGGCACGACACGCTGTTCAAGCGGCTGTTCCTGTTGATGTGGGTCGCGCTGGTCGCGAGCCACGTCGTGGCCTTCCAGGTCGTCGCGGTCCAATCCAGGGGCGACGGCTGGCCCGGCGGACCACCGCGGCGCCTCTCGATCGCCGACGGCCCGCCGCTTCCCTCGCTGCCGCCCACGCCGGGCCTGCTCGGCCACCGGCCGTTCCCGCCGCGTGGCGAGGGCCCCGAGGACCGTCCGCGTCCGATGCAGTCGGGCACCCCGACGCTCCGCCTGCTGCTCGACTACGGCATCCGCTTCCTCGTGATCGGCCTGGCTTCGTGGTGGGGCGCGCGCTGGCTGTCGGCGCCGATGCGCCGGCTGGTCACCGCATCGCAGTCCCTCGCGTCGTCCGTCGGCGGCCACGAACGCCTGCCCGTGCTGGAGGAGGACGCCGGCACGGTGGAGGTTCGCGAGGCGGCTCACGTGTTCAACGACATGGCCCGGCAACTCGACTCGCAGTTCCGCAACCGAGGCCTGCTGGTGGCGGCCATCTCGCACGACCTGCGCACGCCGCTCACCCGCATGCGCATCCGGCTCGAATCGCTGCAGCACGAGCCTGCGGCGGCCCGCTGCGTGACCGACGTGCGCGAGATGAACGAGCTGATCGACTCGGTGCTCGAGATCTTCCGCAGCGACGCGCTGGCCGAACCACCCCGCGCCACGGATGCCCTGGCCCTCGCACAGGCGCTGACCGACGACCTCGTCGAACAGGGTCACCGCGTGACCTGCCACGGCGGTCCCGCCACCGTGGTGGTGCAGCCGACGGCGCTGCGGCGCGTGTTGTCGAACCTGCTCAGCAACGCGCTGCGGTATGCCGGCGAGGCAGCGGTCGACGTGCGCACCACGCCGGACGCCGTCAGCATCGTCGTGGAGGACACCGGTCCCGGCATTCCGCAGAACCTGATGGACGCGGTGTTCCAGCCGTTCTTCTCGCTGGACGCCCGGCCGAAGGCCAGTGGCGGCGGCACGGGGCTCGGGCTGTTCATCGCACGCGACCTCGTGCAGCGCCACGGCGGCACGCTGACCCTGGAGAACCGACCCGAGGGCGGCCTGCGGGCGACGGTGAAGCTGCCGCGCCCGCGCTGACCGGACGGGTCAGGCCGCCGGCCGGCTGAAGACCACCAGCGGCTGGCCCGCGATGGCCGGGTGCGGCATCACGCGCGCGTCGACTGCGTACACCTGGCGCAGGTGGGTCGACGTCAGCACTTCGGTGGGCGTCCCGTGGGCCACCACGCGGCGTCCGGCCAGCAGCAGCAGGCGGTCGCACCACGCCGCGGCGAGGTTCACGTCGTGCAGCACCACCAGCACCGCCAGTCCCTCGTCGCGGGCCAGCGACGACGCGGTGGCCAGCAGGTCCATCTGGTGGCGCGGGTCCAGGCTCGCGGTGGGTTCGTCGAGGAACAGCACGCGGTACTCGCCGGACGCTTTTCCCGCCAGCAGCTGCACCAGCACGCGGGCGAACTGCACCCGCTGCTGCTCGCCCCCCGAAAGCGCGCCGTAGCGGCGGTCGCGGAAGGCCTCCGCATCGGCGAGCCGCAGCGCGCGGGTCACCAGCGACTCGACCTCGCGCGGCGGCAGTTCCGGGAACGCGTAGGCGCCCATCTCCACGACGACGCGCACATCGAGGTCGAACGCCAGCGACGGCGCCTGCGGCAGCACGGCGCGACGGCGAGCGAGCGCCTTCGCGCTCCACGACGACAGCGGCTGCCCGTCGAAAGTCACCTGGCCCGCGGCGGGGGCGATCTCCCCCGACAGCGTCGCCAGCAGCGAACTCTTGCCGGCCCCGTTGGCGCCGAGCACCCCCAGCACCACGCCGGGGTCGAGCGACACGGTCACCTCCGACAGCACGGTGCGCCCCCCGCGGGAACAATCCAATCCTCGGGCCAGAAGCATCAGGTCCCCTTGCGCAACAGCAACCAGAGCAGGAACGGCCCGCCCACCAGGCTCGTGACGATGCCGATCGGCAGCTCGGCGGGGATGACGACCGTGCGCGCGAGCCAGTCGGCCAGGGTCAGCGCGATGGCGCCGCCGGCCAGCGTGTTGGGCAGCAGCCAGCGGTGGTCCGCACCGGTGGTGAGCCGCACCAGGTGCGGCACCACGAGGCCGACGAACACGATGGTGCCGCTGACGGCCACGAGCGGCCCGACCAGCAGGGCGGCCAGCACGACGAGGCGGCGGCGCAGCGGCCGCACGGCGTGGCCGAGGTGGTGGGCCTCGCGTTCACCGAGCAGCAGCGCGTTCATCGACCGCCACTCGCGGATCAGCAGGGCCGACAGCACGGCGACCCAAGGCCCGAGCCAGGCCAGCATCGTCCAGCTCGCGCCCGCGAGGCTGCCCATGTTCCAGAACGTGAGGTTGCGCAGCTGGGTGTCGTTGGCCTGCGTGGTGAAGATGCCGATGACGCTCGCGCACATCGCGTTGATCGCGATGCCGGCCAGCAGCACGCCCGCGACACCGGGTTGGCGGCCGCCCAGCTTGTATGCCAGCGCGGTGGCCGCGAGGCTGCCCGCGAAGGCGGCCGGGGCCATGGTCCACAGGCTGTTGGCGTTCAGCACGATCGCGATCACCGCGCCCATCGCCCCGCCCAGCGAGATCCCGATGAGCCCGGGTTCGGCGAGCGGGTTGCGGAACAGCGCCTGCATGGTGGTGCCCGCGATCGCGAGCCCGCCGCCCACGATCAACGCGAACACGAGGCGCGGCAGGCGCACCTCGACGAGCACGCTGCGCCACAGCGCGTCCTGCCCGTCGACCGGGGCCGACAGCAGCAGCCCCGGCACCCGCTGGAACGGGATGGCCACCGCGCCGCTGCCGGCCGAGGCGACCATCAGCACGAGCAGCACGACCACCAGGCCCGCCAGCACGGCCACCGGTGTCACGCGGCGGCGCGCCGGCAGGCCGGAGGCCATCGTTCCGGACGTCGCGGTCATCTACTTGCGACCCGCGAGCCCGTCCTGCAGGACCTTGAGTGCTTCCGGCAGGCGCGGGCCGAAGCCGAGCAGCAGCAGGTCGTCCATCACGACGACACGCCGCGCCTTCGCCGCGGGCGTGACCGCGATGCCCGGCTGGGCCAGGAACGCATCGAGGCCGCCAGCCGCGCCCACCGACATCGTGGTGGTGACGATGACCTCGGGCTTGAGCGACACCGCGCCCTCCGCCGACAGGGCCTTGTAGCCCCGCTCGCCCGCCAGCACGTTGCGGGCGCCCGCGAGGCGCAGCACCGCGTCGGCCGCCGTCTCGCGGCCCGCGCCCTCGAGCTTGCCGGCACGGCTGCTCACGAGCAGCACGTTCTGCCCGCCCGGGGACTTCGTGGCCGCGGCCACCTGCTCGCGGATGCGGGCGACCAGCTGGTCGCCGGCCGCCTTCTCGCCGAGGGCCGAGGCCACGCCGTCGATGCGCGCGGCGAGCGCGTCGACCGTAGGCACCGACGGCAGCATCACCACCGTCTTGCCGAGACGGCGCAGCTGTTCGAGGGCTTCCGGCGGGCCGGCCTGGTCCGAGGCCAGCACGACGTCCGGATTGAGGCTGGCGACACCTTCGATCGAGAAGCCGCGGTAGTAGCCCACCTTCGGCAGCTTGTGCGCGGCCGCGGGGTAGATGCTGGAGTCGTCGACACCCACCACGCGGTCGCCCGCGCCGAGGGCGAACACGATCTCGGTCACCACGCCACCGAGCGAGACGATGCGCTTGGCCGGTGCCGCCTGCGCACCCACCGCCGACAGCGCGAGCGCGGCGGCGAGCACCGCGCGGCGGTTCATCGAGGCCGTCATGCCGCGAGCGGCTCGGCGCACAGGCCCAGCATCAGTTCACGCCAGGCCGGCAGTTCCGGCTTGCCGGGTTTCCGCTCGCCGAAGAACTGCACGATCATCTCGCCCGTCTCCGAATACACCTCGAGCGAGGTCACCCAGCCGTCGGTGGTGGGCTTGTTGACGATCCACGACGAGGCGATGGCCTCGGTGTTCAGGTGCAGGTTGAACTTCGGGTCCAGCACGTTGAACCACGGACCGGTGCGCACGAGCTTGCTGACCGGGCCGGTGTGGATCTGCACGATGCCCCGGTTCGCCACGAAGCACATGATGGGCAGGCCGGAGGCGGCGACCGCGTTCAGCACCGTCTCCACCGTGGCGTCGTCCACGCGTTGGGCCAGGTCCGGGCCGGCGGCTTCCATCGCGGCGAGGCGCGACACCTTGAACTGGCGCAACATGCCGAAGAACTCGTGGGTGTCCTTCAGCCCGAGCCAGGTCGAGCGCAAAGCCTGCGCATCGGCCACCGTCGACTGCTCGTCGGCCGGCGTGGCGGCCACGGCCTCGGGCCAAGCCTTCTCCGCGGCCGCGAACTTGGCCACCAGGGCGTCCCATGCGGTGCCATCGGTGGCCTCGGTGCGGTACACCTTGTGCACGGCCACGCCCTGCCCGTCGAAGAACTGCAGGCTGTGGCGGCCGTTCTCGGTGACGGCGTACGCGTGTTTCCACTGCGAGAAGAACAGGCGCAGGTCGATGTCCGGACCGAGCACGAGGCCCACCGGGCCGTCGGCCTGGATGCCGTCGTAGCGGCCGTGACGCTCGTGCACGCACCAGTCGTTGCGCGAGAGGGCCATCACCTCGCCCAGCGTGCCGATCTCCTTGAAGATCGCCAGGGCGGGGCCGGCGAGCGCCACCGAGGTGGCGCCGCACTCGGCGGCCACGAGTTGCGCCTCGGAGGCGCCGAGGCGGGCTGCGCGGTCACGCATGCGGAGCTTGGGCTCCGCGGCCACGAGGGCATCGTGGCGTTCGCGGAGGGCGGAGAAGGAGGAAGCGGGAGACGTCATGGCGGTCGACTTCAGAGGGCTGGACATCGGGTTCACTTCGAGGGCTGCAGGTCGTACTTAATGGTCCACGTCTGCGCACTCGTGGCGACCGCGGGATCGGCGTAGTCGATGCTCGCGAGCTGGAAGCGGGCATAGCCGGTGCCCTCGCCCGTGCGGATCAGCGCGGCGCGGTCGGGCTGAGCCTTGATCTGGTGCTGGACGACACCCAGCGTGGTGTCGGCGGTCGGGTAGTACTTGTACCAGCCGTAGTCCAGCGCGGCCGGGTACGTGCCCGTGTACGCGGGGTTCAGCGCCGACGAGAGCGAGTCCTTCGACCAGGCGCTGGCGCGGGCCGGCACGGCGATGTCGGCCGCGGTCAGGTCGGCGAGCGTGTCGGCCACGTTGGTGGTGGCCGAGAACTTCGACACCACCAGCGTGCCATCGGCGTTGTAGAAGCCGGCCGGGGTCTTGCCGACGAAGCCGGCCACCGTGCCGGTGCCCGACTCGCCGCCGTTGAGCTTCACGTTGTAGCGGTTGAAGGCGATCTGCCAAGTGCCGGTCGCGCTGCTGACCGTGTTGGTCTTCAGGTCGTAGTAGACCCAGCCGGCGCGGGCGTCGACGGTGGCGGTCAGCGGCGCGCCACCGTTGCGGTCGACGTACCGGAACGTGACGATGCCCGAGGTGCTGCCCGTCGACGACGGCGGCGTGCCGGCCGAGCCGTAGTAGCCGATGACCTGGAGCGCGTACACCGGCGACGTGGCGGTGCCCACCGCGCTGGCCTGCGCGCTGTCGGTGGTGACGAGGAACACGCGGAAGTTGGGATACAACGAGTGGTCCGAGCTCGCGCCCGTCACGCCGTACTCGAACGCGGCCGACTGGATGTCGTTCTTGCCGGTGAACACGCTGGCGGCCGAGTCCGCGAGGAACACGGTCGCCGGGATGGCGCCGCTCGTCGGGTCGGTCGTGCCGTTCTTCCAGGCCTGCAGTTCGGCCCACGTGTGGTCGAACGGTCCGCCGAACGCACCACCCGTGCCCGTGCCGCTGGTGCCGCCGTTGGTCCACAGGGTGGCGGTCATGCCGCCGCTCTTGACCTTGAGGTCCCACTTGGCGCCGCTGCAGTCGGCGACGGCCGCCTTGGCCTCGAGGTCGTAGCAGACGCTGGTGCCCGATGCCGGCAGCACGAACTTCCACTCGCCCGATTGCGTGAACTCGGTGGTGGCCACCGGGGTCGTGTCGACGGCGTCGTCACCACCGCTGCCGCAGCCGGCCAGCAGTGCGGCACACGCGACGGCGCCGAGCGCCAGGAAGGAAGGTTTGTTCATGGAGTTGCTCCGTCAGGGGGTGGGTTTGCCGAAGGCGTAGGTCACGCCGAGGTAGATCAGTCGGCCGCTCAGGGGGCCGAAGTCATTCGCGTCCGCGAAGTCGCGTTGGCGGTCGAAGAGGTTGCTGACACCGAGGAAGCCGGTGAGGCCGTGGCCGAACTGCTGGTTCACCGTGGCGTCCACCGTGCCGAAGGCGGGCGAGCGGCCCTGCGTCGCGGTGTTCACGAGTTCGCTGCTCTGGTAGCGGCCGCGTACGGAGACCTGGGTGCCGGGCGCCGCGGCCCAGTCGAGGCCGATGCGGGCGATGTCCTTCGGGCGGCGGGTCAGTTCGAGGCCCGTCTCGAGGTCTTCGGTGTCGGTGCGGGTGTAGGCGGCCTGCAGCGTGAGCGACGGGGTCGCCTGCCAGCGGACCGCCGTCTCGAGGCCCTGCGTGCGGGCGCGACCGACGTTCTCGTAGCGGTACTCGGTGATGCCGTTGACCGGCACGCCGTTGTCCTGGTCGATCTGGATCAGGTCCTTCACGCGGTTGTAGAAGAGGTTCGCGTCGACCTTCACGGCGGGGCCGAAGTCGAACGTGCCGCCCAGCTGCACGCTGTCGGACGACTCGGGCTTCAGGTTCGGGTCGCCGATCACCACGTAGCCGATCGAGCTGTGGTCGAAGCGGTAGTGCCGCTCCTTCAGGTTCGGCACGCGGTAGCCCTGCCCCACGCTCGCGCGGAGCACGCCGCGCCAGTCGCCCGACGAATACACGTTGGCCTTGAGGCTCGCCTTCGGGGCGAGGTGGCCGCCGAAGTCGGAGTCGTCCTGGTAGCGGGCACCCAGCAGCAGCTCCCAGTCGTCGCCCAGCACGATGTCGTTCTGCACGAAGAGCTCGTTGCTCGACCGCTTGGCCCTGCCGTTGCCGTCGAGTTCGGGGACGCCGTTGACGGTCTGGTCGAGGGTGTCCTCGTGCACGTCGGCGCCGAATTGCCAGAGCTGCCCGGCCCAGGCCGGCAGGTCCGTCTGCAGCGTCAGGTGGCGCATGCGCATCTCGGCGTTGCGGCGCGAGCCCGCGGCGCCGCCGGCGTATTCGATGGACTCGCTGTCGTAGCCCTCGGCCACGCCCTTGGCCTGCACCGAGACGCCGTTCTCGAAGGTCCAGCGGGCGCCGGAGGCGATGCGGTCGCGGGTGATCTCCTCGGTCTTGCGCTGGAGCACCTCGTTCGGCGGCACGTACGTGGTGTAGCGCTGCTCGTCGTCCTCGGCGTACGTGCCGGCTTCGGCCCACACCTCGCCGCTGCGCGACGGGTGCCAGGCGAGGCGCAACGCGACCTGCTGGCGTTCGACGGCGTCGCCCTGGCGGGCCCAGCCGTCGGGGTTCACCGCGAAGCCCGCGTCCTTCACGGCGTCGCCGGAGAGGCGAGCACGCAGCGTGTCGGAACCGCCCTCGAGCAGGAACTGCCCGTGCTTGCGGGTGGGCCACGACGACACGTCCTGCGATCCCCGCGACCCCGCGTCGACCGTGACCTGGCCCGAGAAGCCGGGCTGGATGGGCCGCGTGATGACATTGATGACACCCCCGATCGCCGCGCTACCGTACTGCGCGGACGACGCCCCCTTGACGACCTCGACGCGATCCACGGCGGACAGCAGGTACTGGCTGATGTCGACCGTGGATCCCGTGCTCGCGGTGATCGGCAGCCCGTCGACGAGCACGAGCACCTGATCGCTGGTCATGCCCTGCAGCGTGACCTCGTAGCCGGACTTGCCGTGCACCTCGCGCAGTTGCAGGCCCGGCACGTTCTCGAGAGCGTCCTTCAACGTCACCGCGCGGGTGCGTTCGATCTCGTCGCGGCCGACCACCTCGGTGCGCACCGGCGCGTCATCCACCGTGCGTTCGGTACGGGTGGCCGTGACGACGATGGGAGAAAGCGCGGGCGCCGGTTGCGCGGACGCGATGCTCGTCGCGGCCGCGGTGCCGATCAGCCAGCCCCATCGGACTCGGATATTGCGGCGCAGCCGTCGCGCAGGTGGGTGGTGAGGCACGGTTCGAGTACTGCCATTCGATACAAACACAAATGGTAGCGATTCGCGTTTGCATTTGCAATGGTCGCTTTGCGCCATTCGCACAATGCCGACCGTTGCACACCGTTGACAGCGTCTGGAGCCCCGGTTGAAATGGCGGCGCGAGTGCGGCCCGCCGCACCGCCGGCCGGCACGAATGGCTCCCTCCCACCCCTCCGAGGATCTGCGCATGGCGCAAACGTTTCGTGGCATCGGCATCCGTCTTCTCGCGGCCTGCCTCGTCCTTTCGGGAATGCCCCGCGTCGCGGTCGCCGGCCAGGAGGTCCGCTGCGAAAGCCACGGCATGCGCCGCGCCTACTGCAACACGGGCCGGCACGGCACGGTGCGGCTGCTCGACTCCTCCGGCCTCTGGCCCTGCAAGGAAAACGACACGTGGGGCACCGAGACCGAAGGCATCTGGGTCGACCGGGGCTGCAAGGGGCGCTTCTTCGTCGGCGACGAGTCCAGGCACGATGACCACAAGACCGCGGCCATCGTGGCAGGCGCCGTCGGAGTCGGCCTGCTCGCCGCCATCCTCGCCAGCAAGAACAAGCGGGACGACGCCACCCCGTCGCCCACGCCCCCCGCCCCGGAACCCGGCGACACCCCCGTGCCGTACTGGGCGATCGGCTCGTACCACGGCTACACACCGGCCGTCCGGATCGAGGCCACGATGCAGGTCGGCTCCAACGGCCGGGTCAACATCCAGTCGAGCGCCGGCACGGCACGGGGTGCGTGGTCCGGCCGCGACCGCATCCGCGTCGACGACGGCTCCACCTACACAGTGACCCGGACAGGCGACGGGCTGCGCATCACCCGCGACAGCAACCGGGCCGTCTACACCGACTACTACCGCGACCGCTGAGCACCAGGAACCTTCGATGAAACGACGCATCGCCCTCGGCGCGGCCGCCGCCCTCGCCAGTCCCTGGGCCCTCTCCGCCACCCCTCGCCCGGCCCGCCACGAACCCCGTACCGCCCTGGGCCGCATCCGCCACAAGGGCACGCTCACGGTGGCCGTCATCCCCCAACGCCCCTGGTTCTTCGCCGACAACGATGCACGCTGGACCGGCCTGGACGTGGATGTCGCCAACCGCCTGGCCGCCGACCTCGGCGTGAAGCTCGCGTTCGTGCACAGCACCTGGGACGGCATCGCCGACGACGTGGCCCTCGGGGACGCCGACCTGGCCGCGAGCCTCTGGCCCACGGCACGCCGCGCCCTGACCCTCGCCTTCAGCGACCCCTACGCGGCGACCCAGGTCACACTGATCGCGCACCGAGAGAAATCGTCGGGGCTGCGGCGCGCCGCCGACTTCGATCGCGCCGAGGTGATCCTCGGCGTCACCGAGGGTCTCGCCAGCCGGGTCGCCCGACAGCGCTTACCGAACGCCTCGATCAAGCCGTTCGCATCGGAAGCCGCCACCTGGCAGGCCCTGCTGGCAGGCGAACTCCATGCGGTCGCGGCACAGACCCCGCTGCCGGAGGCCCTCGCCGCCGAAGGGCATCCGGCCCTGTCGATGCCCTTGGCCGAGCCGTTGACCCGCCGGCGCGAGGGTTTCGCGGTGCGCGCCTCCGATGCAGACCTGCTGCTGTACCTCAACGCGTGGCTCCGGCACCAGGAGGACGTGGGGTGGCTGCCAGAACGCCGCCTCGCCTGGTTCGGCAACACGCCCGCCCCGGCCGCGCCATGACGCCGCCGGCCACCGCAGCCGCGCGCCCTTCCCGCCTGCTGGAGCGCTCGCTCCGGCTCTTCACCGACGTGCGCGACGGCGAGGGCCCGCAGGTGCTGCTGCTGGCCCTGAACGTCTTCCTGATTCTCGCGGCGTACTACGTGATGAAACCCGTGCGCGAAGCGTTGATCCTCGCGCAGCCCGGCGGCGCCGAGATCAAGAGCTACGCCATGGCCGTCCAGGCGGCCATGCTGCTGGCCATCGTGCCGCTGTACGGGGCGCTCGCGCGCCGCATGGACCGCCGCCGGCTCATCAACGTGGTCACGCTGTTCTTCATCGCCTGCCCGCCGGTGTTCTACGTGCTCTCCGGCCGCGGCATCGGCGTGGGCGTGGCGTTCTTCCTGTGGCTCGGCATCTTCAGCCTGATGGTCATCGCCCAGTTCTGGGCCTACTGCAACGACCTCTACACCCCCGAGGCCGGGAAGCGCCTCTTCGCGCTGATCGCCTTCGGCGCCTCCAGCGGCGCCGTGTTCGGGGCGTTCATCTCCGGGCACCTGATCCACGTGGTGGGCGTGCGTCCGCTGATGCTCGTGGGTTCACTGGTGCTCGGCACGAGCCTCGTGCTCTTCAACCTCATCGACCACTTCTCGGGCAGGACCGTCGTCCGCCCGCCGCACGCGGAAGACGCCGCCAAAGGCCTGGGCGACCGCAACCCGTTCGCCGTGGTCCTGCAGAACCGGTACCTGCTCGGCATCGCGCTGCTCGTACTGGTGCTGAACTGGGTGAACGCGTCAGGTGAGTACATCCTCGGCCGCATCGTCCGCGAAGGCGCCGAGGCCCAGGTCGCCGCCGGCCTGCTCGAACGCGACCGCACCGGGGTCTTCATCGGCGGCTTCTACGCCAGCTACTTCCAGGTCGTGAACCTGCTCGGCATGCTGCTGCAGCTCTTCGTCGTCTCGCGCCTCGTCAAGACCCTCGGGGTGGCGGTGGCGATCTGCGTGCTGCCCATCGTTGCGTTCGGCAGCTACCTCGTGGCCGTGCTGATGCCGGTGCTGGCCGTGGTGCGCTGGGTCAAGACGGCCGAGAACTCGCTCGACTACTCCCTGCAGAACACCGTCAACCACATGCTGTACCTCCCGCTCTCGCGCGAGGAGAAGTACAAGGGCAAGCCCACCATCGACTCGTTCTTCGTGCGCATCGGCGACCTGTTCTCCGCGGCCACCGTCTACGCCGGCACGGTCTGGTTCACGCTCGGCGTGTCCGGCTTCGCGCTGATGAACCTCGTCCTCGTGGGCCTCTGGCTCGCGCTGGCGGTCTGGGTCGGCCGCCGCTTCCACCGGCTCGTGCCGGCCCCTCAGGAGCATCCATGACCCCGACTCCCCTGCTCCGCGCCCTGCTGCTCGGCGCCACGCTGGCCGCGTGTCCCCTGTTGCCGTCGGCCGCGCCCCCGAAGCCCGCGCACGACACCGCGACCTACCGCGCCTGGATCGACGGGATGAAGCGCAACGACCGCGGCCCGTTCTCCGGCGTGCGCTGGTACTGCAAGGACGGCACCGACTGGCCGCCGAAGGCGTACGCCTGTGCATCGCGTGGCGGCGGCATCCAGCACGGCCAGTGGAGCGCGCAGACCCGCGAGCTGCGTGCGCGCGGCTGGCTCGTCGCCAACGTGCTGGCGCTGCCCCCGAAGGAGAAGGTGGTGTTGCCGGCCGACCCGGTCGATGCCCAGGCGCAGCTCCTGATCGAGAAGTACCTGATCGCCGCCGACGACGGCTGGATCTTCCGCCGCGCCCAGTACTACCGCGGCGCCGTGCAGGAGGAGGACGAGCGCCAGGGCGCCCACGACCTGCTCGTCGCGCTGGCATCCCGTCCCGACTGGATCGACGGCCGCTGGGTGATGCTGCGCGCCTCCGCCCGCCTGCTGCCCCATGGCCGCGACGAGGCGTCGATGCAGAAGGTGCGGCAGACGGCGGCGTCGCTCGCCGACCGCGACGCGGGCTTCCAGCGGCTGCGCGCGAAGATCCACAACGCCCCCGAGGCCGGCGACGCGGCATCGGTGCGCGAGTACGCTGGACACGTGAAGGACGCCGACCAGCGCACACGCCTGGAAGGTCTCGCTGCCGACATCGACGCCGTGTACCGCCCTCGCCCGCTCGCCGACGATCTGGCCGCCACCGCCCGTGCCGTGGGCTCGCGGGAGCCGGTGCTGCACCAGGCGCTCGCCGACACCGGCCGCGCCTGGTCGGCCGCCGGGACCGACGTGGACCGTTTCGGTGTCACGGCCACGCTGCTCGCCTCGTTGCGCGACCTCGCTCCCACCGTGAAGTCCGGCACCGACCGCCTGCAGGTGATCGACCTCTCGCTCGCCGCCGAAGCGGAGAACCTGCGCCTCGGCTCGGTCCTGCGCGACACGATGGCCTCGGCCTCCCGCCAGGCGAACCTTGCCGTGCTGCGGGCCGGTGTCCAGGCCACCTACGGCACGGGCCTCCTGGGCCGCCGCCAGGTGGAGGCCCTGGACACCTCGCTCGACTCCGTGAAGGCCGACGAGGTCGACCTCGCCACCTACCGCGCCGCACTCACCGACCTCGCGCGCGTGCCTGCCTGGGGCACGCAGACGCTGCGTTTCCACTTCGGCCTCGCCGCAGCCAAACTCGCCGAGATCGAACCGAAGGCCGACCTGTTCGTGCAGGACCAGGTGCGCGGCAGCCCGCTGCTGCTCTTCAGCCAGGTCCTGGACGGCCTGACCCGCGACGCCAACCGCGCCGCGGGCGTGCAGCACAAGGTGTTCGGCCGTGACGTGGGCGTCGGGTTCACCGCGCTCAACCCGGGCCTCGCCCGCGGCACACTCGTGACCCGGCCCGACATGAAACGCCTCGACGCCTTTCGCGCGACGAGCATCTACGTGCTCCCCGAGACCGTCGCCGAACTGACGCCGGTCGGCGGCATCCTGACCACCGGCGCGGGCAACCCGCTCTCGCACGTGCAGCTGCTCGCGCGCAACCTCGGCATCCCCAACGTCGCCATCGACGAGTCGGTGCTGGGTCTGCTGCAACCGAAGGACGGCAAACCCGTGGTGTTCGCGGTGAGCCCGGCGGGCCTCGTGGAACTCGCCGACGACGGCCCGCAGTGGAACGCGGTCTTCGGCCAGGCCGTGGCCTCGGGTGGCAACGAGGTGTTCGAGGCCGACCTCGGCAAGCTCGACCTCACGCGCCGCGGCTTCATCAGCCTCGACGACCTGCGTGCCACCGACTCGGGCCGCATCGTGGGCCCGAAGGCGGCGAAGGTGGGCGAACTGCGCTCGCGCTTCCCGGACCACGTCGTGAAGGGTGTGGCGATCCCCTTCGGCCTCTACCGCCAAGCCGTGCTGGAGCGGCCCTACAAGAGCACCGGCAAGACCTTCTTCCAGTGGATGGTCGAACGTTTCCGCGCACTCGAAGCCCTGCCCGCCAACTCGCCGGACGCCGAACGCGCCTCCGAGGCGCTGCGCGCGGAGATCTACGACACCATCCTGCGCACCGACCCTGGCCCCGAGTTCCGCGACCGCCTGCGCGCCGCGATGGCGAAGGAGTTCGGCGCAGGCTTCCAGGGCGGCGTGTTCGTGCGCTCCGACACCAACGTGGAAGACCTCCCCGGCTTCACCGGCGCGGGCCTCAACCTCACGCTGCCCAACGTCGTCGGCTTCGAGGCGGTGATGAAGGCGCTGGCCTCGGTCTGGGCGTCGCCGTACACCCCGCGCGCCTGGGCCTGGCGCCAGGCCCACATGCGCGGCCCCGAGCACGTGTACCCCGCCGTGCTGTTGATGCAGACGGTGCCGGCCGAGAAGTCCGGCGTGATGATCACGCAGGACGTGGACTCCGGCGACCGCGGCGTGCTGTCGCTGGCCGTCAACGAGGGCGTGGGCGGCGCGGTGGAAGGCCAGGCGGCCGAGTCGCTGCGCGTGCGCACCTCGGACGCCCGTGTGCGCCTGATGGCCGTCGCCACGGCCCCGACGCGCATGGTGCCGCAGGCCTCGGGCGGCGTGGCGCTGCTGCCCGCCACCGGCGCCGAGACGCTGCTGCAGCCCGCCGAGATCCGCGCGCTGATCGACTTCGCCGCGCAGATCCCCGCGCAGTTCCCGCAGCACGACGCGAATGGGGGCCTCGCCGCCGCCGACGTCGAGTTCGCCTTCGTGGGCGGCAAGCTGTGGCTGCTGCAGATCCGCCCGTTCAACGAGAGCCGCCAGGCCCGCGGCAGCCAGTACCTCGCGGGCATGGACCGCGCGCTCGCCGACCCGCAGCAGCGCCGAGTCAACCTGAAGGAGCGTCCGCAATGACCCTTGCCCGACTGGCCGCCGCCGCCCTCGCCACCGCGGCGGCCCTCGCCCACGCCTACCCGCTCGACGCCTACGAATCCACCGGCATTCGCCGCCTCGAAGGCCTGCGCCTGGCCAATGAAGGCAAGGTGCGTGACGTCAAGCAGCCACCGGGCGCGATGCTGCCGCTGGCCGACGTGGACCTGCGCCTCGTGGGCAAGACCTGGGACCTGCCCGCCCCCGACCCGCAGTTCACCCGCCAGGTGCAGGCCCTGCTCGACGGCGGCATGGACCAGTACGGCCTGGGTGTGCTCGACCTCGCCGACCCGGACCATCCGCGCTACGCCGAACACCGCGGCGACCACAAGCAGAACGTCGGCAGCGTCGGCAAGATCGCCGTGGCCCTCGCGCTGTTCCAGGCCCTCGCCGACCTGCACCCGAACGACACCGCGGCACGCATGAAGCTGCTGCAGTCCACCACGGTCACGGCCGACGGCTTCTCCCAGTGGGACCACCACACGGTGCGCTTCTACGACCCGGCCACGAAAAAGCTCGTGCGCCGCACGATCCAGCCTGGCGACCGCGCCTCGCTGCTCGAGTACGTCGACTGGATGCTCTCGCCCAGCTCCAACTCCGCCGCCGGCATGGTGATGCGCGAGGCGATGCTGGTGCGCCAGTACGGCACGGCCTACCCGCCACCCGAACCCGAGATCAAGCGATTCTTCGCGGAGACCCCGAAGAAGGACCTCACCGCCCTCTTCGAACGCACGTTCTTCGAACCCATCACGCGCAACGGCCTCGACCTCGACCAACTGCGCCAGGCGAGCTTCTTCACCGCCACCGGCAAGCGCCTGGTGCCGGGCCCCGGCGAGAGCTACGGCACGGCGCGGGAGCTGATGCGCTACCTGCTGCGCGTCGAGCAGGGACGCCTCGTCGACGAATGGTCCAGCCGCGAGATCAAGCGGCTGCTGTACGTGACCGAACGGCGCATCCGCTACGCCTCGTCGCCCGCGCTCGCGAACGCCGCCGTGTATTTCAAGTCGGGCTCGCTGTGGAAATGCTCCCGCCCCGGCGCCTGCGGCGAGTACCGCGGCGACGTCGAGAACTACATGAACTCGATCGCGATCGTCGAGGCCCCGGCCGCCACGCGTGAGCAGTACTACATGGTCACGCTGGTCACGAATGTGCTGCGGAAGAACTCGGCCGCGGAACACCAGGGCCTGGGCACCCGCATCCAGAAGCTGATGGCTCAGCCGCCGCGGCCGCTCGCGAAGTAGCGCGTCAACGCGCCCTTCTCGCCTTCCACGTAGGGTTCCAGCCACGAGTCGTCGCCGTCCAGGAACCCGGACCAGCCCTTCTGCCGCTTCTGCTGGCGCTCCGACTGGATCGCCCGGAACCGGTAGTGGTCGTAGACGTCGAGCACGTGCACCGCGTACGCCTCGGCGAGTGCCTGGTCGCCGGTGACCATCACGAGGTTTTCGTCGTTGCAGTACGACGCCTTGAAGCCGAGGTTGTGGCTGCCGAGGACCACCGTGCAGTCCGGCGACAGCGGGTCGATCACCACCACCTTGTCGTGGATGATGGCGCCGATGCCCCCCTTGGCCGTGAGCTGCTCGGCGCCGAAGTCAGCCAGCAGCGCCCGGTCGTCGATGCGCGAGGCGCGCACGATCGACACGTTGTGCTCGAAGAACGTGCGGGGCGCCTCGGCGGCCTCGTCGTCGCTGTCGTCGTCCGGGTCGTTCTTCTGGGCCGGCACGTAGTTCGGCATGGCCTGGGCACTGGAGACGGCGCCCGTCACCACGAGCCGCCCGTCCTTGCGGCCGATCTCGATCGCCTCGCCGATGATGCAGTCCTTCCCGCTCTGGGCCGGGTAGAACGCGAGGAACAGGATGGCCTGCCGCGCGAGGCGCATGCGCCGGTACACCTCCTGCAGGTCGGGCGGCGTCTTCTTGCCCTTGGTGCGCTGGCGCATGTTCGGCGAGAACCACAGGTCGATGCGCGCGCCGTTCGCGAGCGCCACCGAGTCCGGCGCCTCGTTGGCGATGCGCAGCGGCAGGCCCGGCTGGTTCTTCGACATCGGCCGCCCGAACGGATCGGGCACCTCCAGCTCGTCGTCCTTCAGCCGGTGCCAGTAGTCCATGAACACCTGGGCGACCCGGTCGTCCTCGATCAGCAGCGCGTTGTTGCTCTGGCCCGCCACGCCGGTCGACGTCCAGTTGGTGCTGCCCGTGAACACGGAGCGTGGCCCACCGTCCGCCGGCACGTGGACCACGAACTTGTTGTGGCCGATGTGGGTCGCGTTGTTGAACAGCCGGTGCTGGATGTCCACGCCCGCATCGACCAGCGCGCGCCTCGCCGGCGCGTTGCGGCGGTCCCACTCGCCGTCGTCGAGTCCCGTGTTCGCGAGGATCAGGTGCAGCCGCCCGGCATTCGCGAGCAGCAGGTCGACCAACTCCTTGTCGTCGAGCTCGTACAGCGCCAGGTGGAACGTCCCCGGCCGCGCGAACAGTTCGTGGATCAGCGGCAGCACGTCGCCCGCGAGGTACTTGCGGTGCGGATCGTGCGGGTTCGAGATCTTCTGGAACAGCTCGTCGGGGGTGATCCGGCCGTCCTCCATCAGCACGTTGCGCAGCCACTGGGCAGACAGGATGCCGTTGGTGAACGTCGAGCGGAACACGCCACGCCGGCTGGTCGCGCGCACGGGGGCCGTCTTGACGGCCGGCCCCAGGTAGCCGAGCGGGCGAGGCTTGCCCTCGTAGGCCTTCACCACCTCCATGACGGGGCGGTGCTGCGCGTCCTCGACCGGGCGGCCGCGGGCATCGCGCCGGACCACCTCGACATCCGCTGGCGTGGGATCGGGCGCGGGTTCCAGGCCGTCCACCAGGTCACCCACCGGCCGCACCTCGTAGTGCACGAACACCTCGGCGGGCCGCAGGCGCAGACCGTCGCGCTTCTTGCGCAGCGTGAGGTCGCGCCACTCGAGCTTCTGGACGGGCCAGATGCCGGTGTGCTGCGGCAACCAGTGCGGGTTGCGCTGGCCGGGGAAACCGACCCAGCTCGCGCACCGCACGCGGTCCTCCTTGCCGTCCCGCAACGCGACGGTGCCGTCCGCGTTCAGGTAGACCCGGGTGACCTCGAAGCCGAGGCAACCCTCGATCGGGCCGTCCAGGTTCCAGGCGATGTACGCCACCTCGTTGTTGGCGTACGCACAGGCATTGACGATCTGTCCCATGGGCCCCTCCCTTGCCGCGGTGTGCCGGAACGGCCCCCGCCAGACGCCAAGATGAGCCCGGCGCGTGACAACGTGATGGCGGTCCGTTCGACACGCGCCGACGATGCCATCCCCTGCATCGCACGCGCATCCTCCACGTGGAGGACGCCGCGCCACGTCGGAACACACGCCCTCGTCGTAGTCGGCCCGCACGCCGTTGAGCCGCCAGTCCCCGATCAAGCGCCCGCGCAGCGAGGCCGGGCTGTGGTTCAGGATGGTCCGCGCTCGCATTGCAGCAGGCCGCTCGGCCGGTTTCGTTCGATTCCTTGATCTGATCGAAGTGGCGCCCACGGCACCTGCGGCATGCTGGACGCACCCGAAACCCAAGACGAAACCAAGGAACGACGATGAAGGTGAAGACCACCGCGGCCCTGCTGCTGTCCACGCTGCTGGCCGCCCCGGTGCTGGCCGCGACCTGCGAGGCCGACCTCGAGGCCAACGACGCGATGCAGTTCAACAAGGCCAGCCTCGCGGTGCCCGCGAGCTGCAAGAAGTTCACCGTGAAACTCAAGCACGTGGGCAAGCTGCCCAAGACGGCGATGGGCCACAACTGGGTGCTGACGAAGGCCGCCGACGCCCAGGGGGTGGCCGCCGACGGCATCGGCGCGGGGCCGGAGAAGGCGTACGTCAAGGACGGCGACACCCGCGTGATCGCCCACACGAAGGTCATCGGTGGTGGCGAAAGCGACGCCGTCAGCTTCGACATCGCCAAGCTCAAGGCCGGCGAGAACTACGCGTGGTTCTGCTCGTTCCCGGGCCACGCCGGCATCATGAAGGGCACGCTCGCGGTCACGAAGTAGTCCCCGAGCCCCTCCAGCGAAAAACCCCGCGCGCCTTCGCAGGCCGCGGGGTTTTCTCATGGGAAACGAACTCCGGGACGGGCCCGGAGCACGAGATCACATGTGGTCGATCATCACTTGACCGAAGCCCGAGCACGACACTTGCGTCGCGCCGTCCATCAGGCGGGCGAAGTCGTACGTGACCTTCTTCGACTCGATGGACTTTTCCATCGAGCTGATGATCAGGTCGGCCGCTTCGGTCCAGCCCATGTGGCGCAGCATCATCTCGGCGGAGAGGATCTCCGAACCCGGGTTGACGTAGTCCTTGCCGGCGTACTTCGGGGCGGTGCCGTGGGTGGCTTCGAACATGGCGACGGAGTCGCTCAGGTTCGCGCCCGGGGCGATGCCGATGCCGCCGACCTGCGCGGCCAGGGCGTCGGACACGTAGTCGCCGTTCAGGTTCAGCGTGGCGATGACCGAGTACTCGGCCGGGCGCAGCAGGATCTGCTGCAGGAACGCGTCGGCGATGGAGTCCTTGACGGTGATTTCACGACCCGTGTTCGGGTTCTTGAACTTGCACCACGGGCCACCGTCGATCAGCTGGGCGCCGAATTCCTTCTGGGCCAGGGCGTAGGCCCAGTCACGGAAGCCACCTTCGGTGTACTTCATGATGTTGCCCTTGTGGACGATGGTCACGCTCGGCTTGTCGTTGTCGATCGCGTACTGGATCGCCTTGCGAACCAGGCGCTCGGTGCCTTCGCGCGAGACCGGCTTGATGCCGATGCCCGACGAGGCGGGGAAGCGGATCTTCTTGACGCCGAACTCGTCCTGCAGGAACTTGATCAGCTTCTTGGCCTTGTCGCTCTCGGCTTCGAACTCGATGCCGGCGTAGATGTCTTCCGAGTTCTCGCGGAAGATGACCATGTTGGTCTTCTCGGGTTCCTTGACCGGGGACGGCACACCCTTGAAGTACTGGATGGGGCGCAGGCAGACGTACAGGTCGAGTTCCTGGCGCAGCGCGACGTTCAGCGAGCGGATGCCGCCACCGACCGGGGTGGTCAGCGGGCCCTTGATGGACACGACGTACTCGCGCAGGACCTGCAGCGTCTCTTCCGGCAGCCACACGTCGGGGCCGTAGACCTTCGTCGACTTCTCGCCGGCGTAGATCTCCATCCATTCGATCTTCTTCTTGCCGCCGTAGGCCTTGGCCACCGCTGCATCGACCACCTTGATCATGACCGGCGTGATGTCGGCGCCGGTGCCGTCACCTTCGATGAACGGGATGATGGGCTGATCCGGAACGTTCAGGGAAAAGTCGGCGTTGACGGTGATCTTCTGCCCGCTGGCGGGCACTTTGATGTGCTGGTACATGATTGCTCCGGTCGATGCAATGGAAAGATGGTGCTGGATAAGCCCACCGCGGATTCTATGCCAGCCCCGCCCCGTCTGCGCCTACGCCCCATAATCGCGCACAGCCCCAATCGCAGCCCCCCGCACCGATGAAACCGATCCGCACCCTCGCCTGTCTGTTCCTCACCGCGCTGTCCCTCGGCGCCGCCTCCGCCCAGGTCCCCCAGGACCTGCCCGCGATCAAGCTCGGCGCGGGCATCCACAACATCCGTGCGCAGGTCGCCCAGACGGACGAGCAGCGCACCATCGGACTGATGCACCGGCCCTCGATGCCCCACAACGACGGCATGCTGTTCGTGTTCCCGGTGGCCGCGCAGCAGTGCTTCTGGATGAAGAACACGCTGCTGCCGCTGTCGGCCGCGTTCATCGCCGACGACGGCACCGTCGTCAACATCGAGGACATGAAGCCGCAGACGCTCGACTCCCACTGCTCGACCAAGCCCGTGCGCTTCGTGCTCGAGATGAACCAGGGCTGGTTCGCCAAGCGGGGCATCAAGGCCGGGTCGCAGCTGACGGGCGAACCCTTCAAGCGCTGAGGCGCCACATCCCCACAAGGGAAAAAGGGCCGGTCATCGACCGGCCCTTTCCCATTCGGCGTCACGGGTCCCGCGGCCTGGGCCGCGGGACCGGCGTTCAGGCGAAGTTCTTTTCCGCGAAGTCCCAGTTGGCGAGGGACGTCAGGAACGTCTCGACGAACTTCGGGCGCAGGTTGCGGTAGTCGATGTAGTAGGCGTGTTCCCACACGTCGATGGTCAGCAGCGCCTTGTCGGCGGTGGTCAGCGGGGTGCCGGCGGCGCCCGTGTTGACGATGTCCACCGAGCCGTCCGGCTTCTTCACGAGCCACGTCCAGCCGGAACCGAAGTTGCCGACGGCGCTCTTCGTGAAGGCTTCCTTGAAGGCGGCGAAGCTGCCGAACTTGGCTTCGATGGCCGCGGCCAGCGCGCCCTTGGGCTCGCCACCGCCGTTCGGCTTCATGCTGTTCCAGAAGAACGTGTGGTTCCAGATCTGGGCGGCGTTGTTGTAGATGCCACCGGAGGACTTCTTGATGATGTCCTCGAGCGACAGGTTCTCGAACTCCGTGCCCTTCTGCAGGTTGTTCAGGTTCACCACGTAGGCGTTGTGGTGCTTGCCGTAGTGGTACTCGAGCGTTTCCTTGCTCAGGTGCGGGGCCAGGGCGTCCTGGGCATACGGCAGTGCCGGCAGGGTGTGTTCCATGCTTGTTCCTTTCAGGGTTTCGGGGGTTTGACCCGATGATTGTAGGCAGCGGATCCGCCCTTGTCGGGGAGGCCGGGTTTAGGTCGGGTCGACGTCCACCTGCCGCACCTCCGCGACCACCGCGCCGTCGGCCAGCACGGCCCGCACCGACTGGCCCGGCGACAGGCTCGCCGCCGCGGTGACCGCCTGGCCCTGCGCATCCTCCAGCCACGCGTACCCGCGCGACAGCACCCGCTTCGGATCGAGTGTTTCGAGGCGCGAACCGAGCGCGGCCAGCCGGGCCTGGCGCGTGTCGCGCGACACCGCCACCGCGCGCGACAGGCGTCCGGCGAGCGCGTCCAGCCGTGCCGGCTGGCGGGCGTGCACGACGGTGGTGGCCCGCAGCAGCCGCGCGGCGAGCGTGTCGTGGCGCTGCCCCTGCTCGCGCACCACCTGGCGCGTGGACGCGCCGAGGCGTTGCGCCAGCAGGGTCAGGCGCTGCGCATGCCGCCGCACGCCGTCGGCCGGCCGCATCAGGCGCATCGTCGCGCGGTCGAGGCGCTGGGCCTGCGTGTCGAGCACCTGGTGCACGCGGTTCGACATGACCCCGGCGAGCGTGGCCAGCACGGCCAGCCCGCCCTCGCGCGTGGGCGAGACGAGTTCGGCCGCCGCGGTGGGCGTGGGCGCGCGCACGTCGGCGGCGAGGTCGCTCAGCGTGACGTCGGTCTCGTGGCCCACGCCGCACACCACGGGCAGCGGGCACGCCGCCACGGCGCGCACGACCCGTTCATCGTTGAAGGCCCACAGGTCCTCGAGCGATCCGCCGCCCCGGCACACGATCAGCGTGTCGACCTCGGCGCGCCGCCCCGCCTCCTCGATGGCGGCCACGAGCGCCGGAGGCGCATCGGCGCCCTGCACCAGGCTCGGGTACAGCACCACCGACACATGGGGCGCACGGCGGCGCAGCGCGGTGAGCACGTCGTGCAGCGCGGCCGCGCCCAGCGACGTGACCACGCCCACCGACCGAGGGTACGGCGGCAGCGCCCGCTTGAGCTCGTCGTCGAAGAGCCCCTCGGCCTCCAGCCGTGCCTTCAGCCGCAGGAACTGCTCGAACAGCGCGCCGGCCCCGGCCGGCCGCATGGCCTCCACGACGAACTGCAGGTCGCCGCGCGGCTCGTACACCGCGACCCGGCCGCGCACCTCGACGAGCTGCCCGTCGCGCGGCACGAAGTCGAGCATCGCCGCCGTGCGACGGAACATCGCGCAGCGCAGCAGCGCGTTGCCCCCGTCGGCGTCCTTCAGGCTCAGGTAGCAGTGGCCGCTGCCGGCCTTAGTGAAGCCCGACAGCTCGCCCCGCACCGTGCACGACGCGTAGCGCGCGGCGAGCGTGTCCGCCACGGCATGCACCAGCGCGGCCACACCCCACACCATCCGCTCGCGACGCGGCTCCGCGGCGTCAATCATGGGGAAAACCAGCGTTGGCGCGGGCCGAGAACTCCACAAGCCCAGCCGATGCGCGTCGGCAGGACGCGGAGACCGTCACGGTGCTTTCACGATCGTGCAAGTGCTTGATTTTCAACAAGAATTTCATGCCTAAACTTTGAGCAATCTGATGAAGGCCCTGATTTTTCGCGGCTTCCGGCACTTCCCAGCCCGGTTGCCCACAAAGTTATCCACAGTTGCGGTGGACCTTTCGGAGAACTGCCGTCACCGGATTGCGGGCATACCCGGATGGCAACTACGAAGCGTTGCACAAGGGTGCGAACTTCGTGTTCCTTCAGGCCATAATCGCGCGTCTCCGCCCGGGCTCACCGGGCCCCCATCGCACGCGAGAAAAACTGCAAAGAGGACCGGATTGTTTTCGATCATACAAGCCGCTGGCTGGCCGATTTGGCCCTTGATTCTCTGCTCCATCGTCGCCCTGACGCTCATCATCGAACGCCTCTCGAGCCTGCGCGCCGCCCGCGTCGCGCCCGCGAAGCTGCTCGAGGAAGTGGTCTCGGTCACGCGCGCCCACCTGCCGGCCGCCGACGTGGTGAACAAGCTGGCTGACAACTCCATCCTCGGCAACGTGCTGGCCCAGGGCCTGCGTGTCGTGATCGCCGACCCGCGCATCACCGAGGAAGTGCTGCGCAACACGTTCGAGAACGCCGGCCGTGCCGCCGTCCACAAGATGGAGCGGTTCATGAACACGCTCGGGACCATCGCCTCGGCCGCCCCGCTGCTGGGCCTGCTGGGCACCGTGATCGGCATGATCGAGATCTTCGGTTCCCAGGCCCCGAGCGGCGGCACGAACCCGGCCATGCTCGCGCACGGCATCTCCATCGCGCTCTACAACACCGCCTTCGGCCTGATCGTCGCGATCCCGTCGCTGATGTTCTACCGCTACTTCCGCGGCCAGATCGACGCCTACACGCTCGAGATGGAACAGGCCTCCGAACGCATGGTGCCGCACCTGATGCGCTTCTCGGTGAAGAAGCCCGTCCCGACCAACGCGGGCTGAGCACGGGAAGCAACGAGACATGGCCATGAGGTTTCGCAAGCACCACCCCGAGGAACCCGAGATCAACCTGATCCCGTTCATCGACGTGCTGCTGGTGGTGCTGATCTTCCTGATGCTCTCCACCACCTACTCGAAGTTCACCGAGTTGCAGGTGACGCTGCCGGTGGCCGATGCCGACCGCCCGCGCGACAACCCGCGCGAGGTGATCGTCGCGGTGTCCAACGACGGGCGCTACGCCATCAACGGACGGCCGGTCACGGGCCGCTCCGTCGAGTCGCTCGCGGCCGAACTGACCGCGGCGTCCGAAGGCAACAAGGACACCCAGCTGATCGTGTCGGCCGACGCCGCCGCGGCGCACCAGACCGTGATCGTCGTGATGGACGCCGCTCGCCGCGCCGGGCTGCCGAAGCTCACGTTCGCCGCCCAGGGCAGCCAGGCGAACTGATCCCGCCCAAATGAGCTCACCGACCTTCGCCACGCGGCTTCAGGCCGCGTGGTTGCGCCGTGGCCCGCTGGCCATCGTGCTCTGGCCGGTGTCGCTGCTGTTCGGCGCCGTCGCGGCGCTGCGCCGTTTGCTCTTCCGCGCCGGCCTCAAGGCCACCGGTCACCTGCCCGTGCCGGTGGTCGTGGTCGGCAACCTGATCGTCGGCGGCGCCGGCAAGACCCCCACCACCCTCGCGCTCGTCGAGCTGCTGCGCCACCATGGCCGCACGCCCGGCATCGTCTCGCGCGGCTTCGGCCGCGAGGGCGATGCGGTGGTGATGGTGGAACCGGGTGATGCCGCCGCCACCGCGGGCGACGAACCCCTGCTGCTGCGCCTGCGCTCGCGCGCACCGGTCGCCGTGGGCCGCGACCGCATCGCCGCGGGTGAAACGCTGCTGTCACGTCATCCCGAGGTGGACGTGATCTTGAGCGACGACGGCCTCCAGCACCTGCGCCTCGGGCGCGATGCCCAGGTCATCGTGTTCGACGAACGGGGCGCCGGCAACGGCTGGCTGCTGCCGGCCGGCCCGCTGCGAGAACCCGTCACCACGGCCGTGCCACCACGCAGCGTGGTGGTCTACAACGCCTCCGCGCCGTCCACGCCCTGGCCCGGCCACGTGGCCCGCCGCGGTCTCGCGGGCGTGGTCGAGCTGGCCGCCTGGTGGCGCGGCGAGCCCGCGAACCTCGACGCGCTCCACGCGCTGCGCAACCGCCCCGTGCTCGCAGCGGCGGGCGTCGCGCGACCCGAACGCTTCTTCGGCATGCTGCGTGACACCGGGCTCACCGTCACCGAACTGCCCCTGCCCGACCACCACGACTTCGCCACGGTGCCCTGGCCCGCGGGCACACCCGACGTCGTCGTCACCGAAAAGGACGCCGTCAAGCTGCGTCCCGAGGCCTCCCACGGCACCCGCGTGTGGGTCGCCACGCTAGACTTTGCGCTCGGCCCCGCCTTCGAGGCCGAGTTCCTGCGCCTGCTGCCCCCCGCGGCCGCACGCCTGAACCCGATTTGACGAACTGGAGTCTCCCGATGGACACCCGACTGCTCGACCTGCTGGTGTGCCCGATCTGCAAGGGCCCGCTGGAACACCGCCGCCCGCCCGCCGACGAACGGCAGGAACTCGTGTGCAACGCCGACCGGCTCGCCTTCCCGGTGCGTGACGGCATCCCGCTGATGCTCGAAGCCGAGGCCCGCTCACTCGACGCGGCCCCGGCGGGAGCGCCGGCGTGACCTTCACCGTCCTCGTGCCCGCACGGCTGCAGTCCACGCGCCTGCCTCGCAAACCGTTGGCCGACCTCGCCGGCGTGCCGATGATCGTGCGCGTCGCGCAGCGCGCCGCGCTGTCTGGCGCCGCCCGCGTGGTGGTCGCCGCGGACGACGCCGAGATCACCGCGGCCTGCAGCGCCCACGGCGTCACGAGCGTGCTCACGCGCGCCGACCACGCCACCGGCAGCGACCGCCTCGCCGAAGCCTGCGAGCAGCTGGGCCTCGACGGCACCGACCTCGTCGTCAACGTGCAGGGCGACGAGCCGCTGATCGACCCCGCGCTGATCGATGCCTGTGCGGCCGAACTGGTGCACCGTCCCGAGTGCGTGATGAGCACGGCCGCCCACCCCATCGACGCGGTCGACGAGTTCCGCAATCCGAACGTCGTGAAGGTGGTGCTCGACGCCGCGGGCCGCGCGCTGTACTTCTCGCGGGCGCCCATCCCGTGGTGGCGCGACGGCTTCGCGAACGGTGTCACCGCCCTGCCCTCGCCGGCACCGCTGCGGCACATCGGCCTGTACGCCTACCAGGCGGGCTTCCTGCGCCGCTTCCCCACACTGGCGGCCAGCCCCCTCGAGGCCGTCGAATCGCTTGAGCAGCTGCGGGTGCTGTGGCACGGCGAACGCATCGCGGTGCACGTCACGGCCGACCGGCCGGGGCCCGGTGTCGACACGCCGGAAGACCTCGCGCGCGTGCGTGCCCTGCTCGGCTGACCGCGCGCTGACGGCCCGCGTTTCATCGAAGCGTCACCCCGGGCATCCTCCAGGGAGGCGCGCCCGGTGCGCATGCTATTCTCGACCCCATCGCCGCACGCCGCTCGCCGGGTCGTCGCGGCCAAAGATTTTCCAAAAAAACCGAGGTATTTCCCCATGAGACTGATCCTGCTGGGCGCACCAGGCGCCGGAAAGGGCACGCAAGCGGCATTCATCTGCCAGAAGTTCGGCATTCCGCAAATCTCCACGGGCGACATGCTGCGCGCGGCCGTCAAGGCCGGCACGCCGCTGGGCGTCGCCGCGAAGAAGGTGATGGATGCGGGCGGTCTCGTGAGCGACGACATCATCATCGGCCTCGTCAAGGAACGCATCACCCAGTCCGACTGCGCCAACGGCTTCCTGTTCGACGGCTTCCCGCGCACCATCCCGCAGGCCGACGCCATGAAGGAAGCGGGCGTCAAGCTCGACCTCGTGCTCGAGATCGACGTCCCCGACTCGGCCATCATCGAACGCATGAGCGGCCGCCGCGTGCACGTGGCCTCGGGCCGCACGTACCACGTCAAGTTCAACCCGCCGAAGGTCGCGGGCAAGGACGACGCCACCGGCGAAGACCTGATCCAGCGCGACGACGACAAGGAAGAGACCGTGCGCAAGCGCCTCGACGTCTACCAGAGCCAGACGCGCCCGCTCGTCGACTACTACTCGTCGTGGTCCGCCACCGGCGACGCCAACGCCCCGAAGTACCGCAAGATCTCGGGCACCGGCACGGTCGAGGAAATCACCTCGCGGGCGCTCGCGGCGCTCGCCTGACCGCCACCGGCACCGCACCGAAGGCCGCTCGCTGAGCGGCCTTTTTCGTTTCGAGGAAGGACACGGCCCATGGACATCCGCTCCCACGTCTTCATCGTCACCGGCGGGGCCTCGGGGCTCGGCGAGGGCACGGCCCGCCTGCTCGCGGCCCACGGCGGCAAGGTCGTGATCGCCGACATCCAGGACGCCGCCGGCCAGGCCCTCGCGACCGAACTGGGCGGCGTGTTCGTGCACTGCGACGTCACGCACGAGGAAGACGCCGAACACACCGTGGCGGCCGCCCTCGAACTCGGCACGCTGCGCGGCCTCGTCAACTGCGCCGGCGTCGCGCCCGCGGCCAAGACGGTGGGCAAGGACGGCGTCCACCCGCTCGGGCTCTTCGACCGCACCGTGCGCATCAACCTGATCGGCACCTTCAACATGATCCGGCTCGCGGCCGAGGCCATGTCGGCCAACGAACCGCTGGCCACCGGTGAACGCGGCGTGCTGATCTCCACCGCGAGCGTGGCCGCCACCGACGGGCAGATCGGCCAGGCGGCCTATGCCGCGTCGAAGGCGGGTGTGGTGGGCATGACCTTGCCCATCGCGCGCGACCTCGCCCGCGTGGGCATCCGCAACATGACCATCGCACCAGGCCTGTTCGCCACGCCGATGATGTCGGGCATGCCGCAGGCGGTGCAGGACGCGCTGGCCGCGATGGTGCCGTTCCCGAGCCGACTGGGCACCCCGGACGACTTCGCGAAACTGGTGCGCCACATCATCGAGAACGACATGCTCAACGGCGAGGTGATCCGCCTGGACGGGGCCGTGCGGCTGGCCCCGCGTTGAGCGACCACCCGCCGGCGGTCAGAGGAACTTGTACTCGAGCGAGAGCCGCACCGTGCGGCGGTAGGCGTCGGACAGGCTCTGCGGAATGATGCCACCGCCCGATTCGTCGATGGCGCGCAGGTCCAGCGGCGGCCGCGTGTTGAGCAGGTTGCGCACGTTCAGGCCCACCACCATGTTCTTGATGCCGGTCCATGCAAAGGCCCAGTCGAGGGTGACCTGATAGCGCACGCTGCAGTCCTGCGCGGTCCAACCATACGAGGCGCAGGCCTCGGTGGTGTAGAGGGAGTCGTAGTAGTCGCTCTGCAGCTTCGTGCCACTGGTGAAGTTGAGCCGCAGTGCGTTGCTGTACGGCCCCGACTCCAGCGCGGTGGTCAAGTAGGCGCGCCAGCGCGGGTAGCCGTAGCGGCCCGCGAGGTTGTCGCCGTAGTCTGCGTTCGCGGTGCTGTACTGCCGGAAGGTGTCGAGGAACGTGGCCTGCAGCGACGTCGTTACGGCCCCCACCGACGTGAGCGAGCGGCTGCGCAGACCGATGTCCACACCCTGCGCGAGCGTCTTCGCGCTGTTCTGGTATTGCCCGAAGGTGCCCGACAGCGCGCCGGCGGTCACGCCGTACATCACCTGCTCCGCGGCCGAGAAGCTGCGGTCGTTCGTCAGGCCCACGCGCTGCACCTTGCCCGCGCCCTCGCCGTCCTCGCTGTTGATGAGGCTCTGCGGGGTCATGTAGCCGATCTCGTCGCGGCGCTGGATGCGCCACGCGTCGATCTCGACCTGGACGTTGTCGACGGGCTCGAACACCATGCCGAGCGTGGTGCCGAGCGAGGTCTCGGGCTTCAGTTCGGTGTTGCTGCCACGCACCGCGGCGACCCCCGCGACGCACTCCTGCGTCTCGACGATGTCGGCCCGGGCGATCAGCGGCACGCGCGCCGGATCGCCTTCGGGCAGCGCGTTGGCCTGCGCGCGCAGGTCGGTCGCGAGCGCGGTGGCCTGTGGGCAGCGCTTCGGGTCGACGATGTTGTTGTCGTAGGAATAGAGCGTGGTGGTGGAGCTCTCGACGAGGTTCGGGGCCCGGAAGCCCGCTTCCACCGTGCCGCGCAGCAGCAGCGACTTGGTGGGCACGAACCGCAGGCCCACCTTCGGCGAGAGGTTCACGTCGAAGTTCGGGTACTTGTCGAGGCGGGCCGCGGCCTGCATCTCGAGCGTCTCGGCCAGCGGCAGGTTCACCTCGGCGAACAGCGAACCGAAGGTGCGCTTCCCGTGCGTCTCTGCCACGCCATAGCCAACGATGTCGCCGCTCGCGAGGTTGGCCGACGGCGTGATGTCGAGCGACTCATGGCGCAGGTCGAAGCCGAGCGCGATGTCGACCGGGCGCCCCTGGATCGCACTGACCGGCCCCGACACCTTGCCGTCGACGAACGCCTGCTTCATGCGGCCGGTGTGCGTGAAGACGGGGAACAGCGCGTTCAGCACGTCGGCGCTGTTGGGCTGCCCGATGCGGTAGCCGCGGTTGAAGAACAGCGGGTCGTGCGCGAGGTTGTAGTCGCCGATGAGCGTCTTGAACGCGCTGTCGCTGTAGGCCCCGCGCGTGTCGTTCACGACCGTGCTGCCCATCACGCCGGCGGCCCCCTCCCAGTCGAAGCCCCGGTGCAGCCCGCGCAGGCCGCCCAGCACGCGGTAGGCCTTGCTGTCGACCTTCTGCTGCGAGTTGGCGTCCGAGAATCGGTAGCGGAAGTCGACCTCGTCGATCCCCGTCGGGTTGAGCGGATGCTCCTTCGGGAGGCCGCGTTCGTAGAACTGGCGCGTGGCGCCCGTGCTGGGGTCGAACCAGCTCGAGAAGCCGCCGAGGCCGTACGCCGGGTCCGCGAGCGTGTAGAGCGTCTGGTTGCTCGACACCATCACTTCGCCGAACCCCTGCAGATCGGGCTGGATGTTGATCCGGCCGTTGAGCAGCAGGTTCGCTCGTTCGCTCGACGGCTGCGCCTCGAGGCGCGAGTAGCGGTCGTACATGCACAGGCCGTCGATCGTCTGGGCCGCCGGGCAGCCCGCGATGGCGCCACCGGCTTCGATGATGTTGCCGGGGTAGCTGTACGTGGACGGTGAACCGAACGACGGGAAGTAGTTCGGGATCGCCGGATCGAGCTTCGTCATCACGTCGCTCCACATCACGGACGACCGCTTGTAGAACTCGACGTTCATCATCACGTTGAAGCCGTCCTCGGCCAGATCGCCGAAGCCCGCGGTGAGGCCGGCGGTGGACGCGCGGAAGTCCTGCGCCTCGGTGGACTGCTCGTGGCTCGCGCGCAGCGTGAGGCCCGTGAAGTTCTGCTTCGTGATGATGTTGATCACGCCCGCGATGGCGTCCGAGCCGTACACCGCGGAGCCGCCGTTGCGCAGCACCTCGATGCGCTCCACCGCGGACAGCGGCAGCGCGTTCACGTCCGTGACCATCGTCGGGTCGTCGTGCATCGCGTACGGCGCGAGGCGGCGCGAGTTCAGCAGCACGAGCGTGGCCTGGGGCCCGAGGTGGCGCAGCGACACAGCCGAGCTGCCGGCCGCGTACGAGGCCCCGCTCGTGATGTCGGACAGCGTGCGGTTCGACCCGGTGGGCAACTGGCTCGTGCCCACCAGCGAGTCGAGCACCTCCTTGACGGTGGCGAGCCCCGTGCGCTCGATGTCCTTGCGGGTGAGCACGAGGGTGGGCGTGGCCGTCTCGTTCTCGACCCGGGAGATGTTGCTCCCGGTGACCTGGACCTTCTCGAGCGTGACTTCGTTCTGGGCGGCGGATGCGTTCGCCCACAGGGCGAGCACGGCGAGGCTGATGGCGGATCGCTGCATGTGTACTTCTACTTCTGTTCCCGGTTCCCGCGGATCGAAGCATCGACCCGGGGCACGGCCGCCAACAGCCGTTGCGTGTACCCGGAGCGGGGATGCGAAAGCACCTCCTGCGCCGGCCCGGTCTCCTCGATCCGTCCCTGCCGCATCACCGCGATGTGGTCTGCGATGTATTCGACAACCGATATATTGTGCGTGATGAACAAGTACGAGACATGCAACTCGCGCTGAAGTTCGGCCAACAAATTGAGGATCTGGGCCTGAACCGACACGTCGAGGGCCGAGGTGGGCTCGTCGCACACGATCAGCCGGGGTTCCACCGCGAGCGCGCGGGCGATCGCGATGCGCTGCCGCTGGCCGCCCGAGAACTCGTGCGGATGCCGCGACAGCGCGTCGGCCCGCAGGCCCACGCGATCCACCAGCTGCACGATCCGGGTGCGCCGCGCCGCGGCATCGAGGTCCGGTCGCAGCGCCACCAGGCCCTCCTCCAGGATCTCCTGCACCCGCAGCCGCGGGTTGAGGGACGCGAACGGGTCCTGGAAGACGATCTGCACCGCTGCGCGCACGCGGCGCAGCGCATCGCCTTCGAGGGTGAACAGGTCCCGGCCCGCGAACATCGCCTTGCCCGAGACGTCGGCCTGCCCGCGCAGCAACTGCACGATGGCCTTGCCGGTGGTGGTCTTGCCTGACCCCGACTCGCCCACCAGCGCGAGCGTGCGCCCGACCCCGATCGACAGCGACACACCGTCCACCACGGTGGTCGGCGGCCCGCTCCGACGCAGCCAGCCGCCACGGCCCGCGTAGCGCACGGTCAGGCCCGTCACCTCCAGCAGTGTCCCGGTCGCGTCCGTGGCGGCCACGGGTGGCACCGAGGCGGCCACCTCGGCCGAGGCCAGCACCGGCCCGCCATCGCGGTACAGCAGGCAGCGCACCTCGCCGCCCGACGTCAGTTCCACCATCGCGGGGGGCGTGCCCGCACAATCGGGCATCACGCGGTCGCAGCGCGGCGCGAAGCGGCAGCCGGTGAACGCGGTCGCGAGCGACGGCACCGTGCCCGGGATGGCCGCGAGCCGTGCGCCGCGCTTGCGAGCGTCCGGCAGAGCACGCAGCAGCAGGTGGGCGTACGGATGGCGCGGCGCGCGGAAGAACTCGGAGGCCTCGGCCACCTCGACGATCTGCCCCGCGTACATCAGCGCCACGCGGTGGGCCATGCCGGCCACCACCGCCAGGTCGTGCGTGATCAGCAGCAGGCCCATGCCGCGCTCGCGCTGCAGGTCGCGCAGCAGGTCGAGCACCTGGGCCTGGATCGTCACGTCGAGCGCCGTCGTGGGTTCGTCGGCGATCAGGAAGTCGGGCTCCGCGGCCAGCGTCATCGCGATCATCACGCGCTGCTTCTGCCCGCCGCTCAGCTGGAACGGGTAGTCGTCGATGCGCCGCGCAGGCTCCGGGATGCCCACGCGCTCGAGCCACGACAGCGCCCGGTCCCGCGCCGCCGCGCCACGAAGCGCCGTGTGCGCCTCGATCGCCTCCACGATCTGCTCGCCCACCCGCATCACCGGGTTCAGGCTCGTGCCCGGCTCCTGGAAGATCATCCCGAGCCGCCCGCCCCGCACTGCGCGCATGCGCGACTCGGGCAGCGACAGCAGCTCCTGCCCGTCCAGCAACACGCTGCCCCGGGTCACCTGCCCGTTCTCGGGCAGCAGCCGCATCAGCGCGAGGGCCGTCATGCTCTTGCCACAGCCGGACTCGCCCACGAGCGCGAAGGTCTCGCCCTGGCGCAGGCTCAACTGCAGCGCGTCGATGGCCCGCACGAGGCCGGCGTCGCCGTCGAGGTCGACCCGCAGGTCGGCGATGTCGATGCGGCTCATCCTCCGGCCTCCTTCGCGGACACCGGCCGCCGCGCGCGGAACACGCGGGCCCGCGGATCGAAGGCATCGCGCACGCCGTCGGCGAACAGGTTCGCCACCAGCACGAGGCTCACCATGAACCCGAAGGCCGCCGCGAAGGACCACCACACGACCGGGTCACGCGACATCTCGCTGCGCGCGAGGTTGATCATGCCGCCGAAGCTGTTCATCGTCGGGTCCACGCCGACGCCCACGTACGACAGCACCGCCTCGTAGAGCACGAGGGCCGAGAAGTCGAGCACGGTGCTGATGACGACCAGGTGCACGACGTTCGGAAACACGTGGCGCGCCATGATGCGCCACGGCCCCACGCCGAACGCGGTGGCGGCCTGCACGTACTCCAGCTCGCGCAGCTTCAGGGTCTCGGCCCGCACCAGCCGGCACAGCCCGGCCCAGCCGGTGAGCCCGAGGATCACGCACAGCAGGAAGAGCCGCAGGTCGGCGCGCTCGGCCCCGGTCTCGAACAGTTCCGGATGGGTGTCGAGGAACACCTGCATCATCAGCACGCAGGCCGCGATCAGCAGCACGTTCGGAATCGACGACAGCACGGTGTAGAGATACTGCACCGCCTCGTCCACCCAGCCGCGGAAGTACCCCGCGACGATGCCGAGGCCCACCGCCAGCGGCAGCGTCGCGAGCGTCGACAGCGTGCCGATCACGAACGCGGTGCGCACGCTCTTGAGGGCCTGGTACAGCACGTCGTTGCCGGTGCGGTCGGTGCCCAGCACGTGGTAGTGCGGCGCGAGCGACACCACGGCACCCACCAGCGCGCCCAGCACGGTCACCGTCAGCAGCGCGGTGCCCCAGGGCACGGCCGTCTCGCCGCGCCGGGCCCGGCCGAAGCCAGCGCGCCCCATCGCGAGCCATCCCACTGCCAGTGCGAACGCCCCGGCCGCCACCGCGCCCGCGACGAGCCCGCCCAGCGCCCGCACCAGCACGTCCCCCGTGCGCTCCGTGGTGTCGTCGACCAGGTGCGCGCCCCCGTGCAGCAACCTCGGGTACACCCGCTCGGTGCCCACGGTCGCCTTCGCGAAGGCCCGCGACGCGAGCGGCGCCGAGTACGTCACCTCGCGGCCCCGCACCAGCGGGTCCAGCACGACGTCGAGCCCCGACTCCACCCGGGTCGCATACGCCACGGCGTTCCCGCCAGCGGTCGGCAGCGCCCGCCGGAAGTGCAGGCTGTCGGCCACGGCCACCAGCAGGAACACGCCCAGCACCACCGCCGAGCAGAGCGCGGCCGGCTGGCGGAACACCTTGAGCCAGTCGCGGCGGCGCTGGGCATCGCCCCGCACGCGCCACGCGACGAAGCCGAGCGCCACCACGAGCAGCAGCACCGCCACGTCCGACCACAGCAGGACCAGCTTCGGCCACATCATTGCAACCTCACGCGCGGATCGACCCACGTGTACGCGACGTCGACGAGGACGTACGATGCGACGTACAGCAACGAGCCGATGAAGACCATCGAACGCACGATGGCGAAGTCCTGCCCGGAGATGGCCTCGATGGCGTACGCCCCGAGCCCGGGGATGCCGAAGAAGCTCTCGAACACGAGGCTGCCGAGGAACACGTACGGCAGGTAGCTGCCCGCGCTGGTGATGATCGGGATCAGCGCGTTGCGCAGCACGTGCCTGCCGAGCACCACCGCCTCGCCAAGCCCCTTGGCGCGCGCGGTGCGCACGTAGTCGCGCCCGATCTCCTCGAGGAACATCGCGCGGTACAGCCGCCCTTCCGTGCCCAGGCGCGACAGCAGCGACAGCAGCATCGGCAGCACGAGGAACCGCACCGCATCGAGACCGCCCGCCCAGCCCGAGATGGGCACGAGCCGGAGCACCCGCGAGAACAGGAACTGCCCGACGATGATGTAGAACAGGCTGCTGATGGACAGCATCAGCACGCACAGCACCACGCCCCAGAAGTCGATGCGGCTGTTCTTGAAGAACACGAGCACGAGCGCGAACCCCACGCTCGCGATCACCTGCAGCACGAACAGCGGCACGGCGAGCTGCAGGCTGACCACCATGCGCTCGCCGATCTCGTGGCCGATGTCCGAGGCGCCGCTGGCGTCCGAGCGCCCGAACTGCAATGCGAAGAGGGACACCGACCGCTCCCAGAACACCGTGTTCGTCACTTGGCGCAGGCCAGTCTCCTTCGCGTTCACGTACAGCGGCTTGTCATAGCCGCGCTCGGCCTTCCACTTGTCGATCTGGTCTTGCGTGACCCGCTTGCCGCCAATGTTCAGGCGTGCCATGTCGTCGGGCGTGTTGACGGTGAAAAACAGCGCGAAGGTGAGCAGGTTCACGCCCACGAGCACGAGCAGGCCGTAGAGAACGCGGCGGACGAGGTAGCGGCCCATCTTCAGCCCTCCCCCGCCAGCGCGACCGCGGACTCGCGGCGCCGCCATGCGCGCCAGCCGAGCACCGCGACCGCCACCGCACCGGCCGCCACGAGCACCAGCGGCCACCACACCGGCCGGTTCCATTCGTGCTGCCGCGCCGTGCGCATCACCGGGTCGATGCGGTGGTAGCGCACCATGTCGCGCCCCATCACGCCCGGCTTGCCGTTGGACACCCAGGGCGCGTAGGCACCGGCGGCATACGGGTGGTAGCCGAAGATCCATGGCGCGTCCTCGCGCACGATGGCCACCATCTCGTCGATGACCTTCTGCTTCTCGGGCCCGTCGTCGAGCAGTTGCAGCTGCTTGAAGCGCTTGTCGAAGGCCGGGCTCTCGTAGTTCGCGATGTTCTCGCCCTCGTGCTTCGACTTCGCGTTCGGTCCGTAGAGCAGGAACAGGAAGTTCTCGGCGTCGGGATAGTCGGCCACCCACCCGCCGAAGAAGATCTGGTGCTTGCCGCGCAAGGTCTTCTCCTGGTACTGGTTGAAGTCGGTGGCGCGGATCTCGAGCTGAACGCCCAGCTTGGCGAACTGGCGGATGGTCCAGTCGAGCTCGGCCTTGATCTCGGGCGTGGGCGCGCGCTGGAAATCGTAGTTCAGCACGAGCGGCCGACCCGTCTCGGCGTCGCGCCCGTCCGGATAACCAGCCTCGGCGATCAGGCGCTTCGCCTCGTCGATGGACCGGCGCACCACCTTGCCGTCCTTCACCTCGTGCGTGACCGGGTTGTGCCCCTCGACCGTGCCGTGCCGCGAGCCGAAGATGCCCGCCGGCACCGGCGAGTGCGCGGCCTCACCGGCCTTGTAGAGGAAGATGCGGCCATAGCCCTCCTCCCAGTCCATCGCGATGGACAGCGCCTGGCGCAGCTTGCGGTTCTTCACCTGGCGCGCAGTCGTGTCGCCCTTCCCCACCACGGGGTCGAGCATGTTGAATCCCATGTACCAGGTGGTCAGGTCCACGGTCTGCGGGAACTGGAAGCCGCGGTCGTCGAAACGGGCGCGCGTGGCGTCGGCGTCGTTCATGTCGGCGAGAAACTCCACGCCCCAGTCGGCCCGTTCGATCTCGGGGATGTCGATGAAGCCCTGCGCGAACTTCGACTTGAGCGGCACCCGCTCCTTCTCGACGTTGAATTCGACGCGGTCGATGAAGGGCATGGGCTTGCCGCAGTCGTCGAGCAGCTTCGCCGCGCGGTCCTCAGGCTCGCCTTCGCACGGGTACGGGTCATTGCGGTACAGCGGGTTGCGCTCGAGCGCGTGGTGGCGGTCCTGCTCGTACTCGCGCAGACGGTACGGCCCCGAGCCCACCGGCCAGCGCTGCAGCGCGAGGCCGTTGCGGGCCATCCCGGGCTGGGCATAGAACGCGTCTGCTTCCCACGGCACCGGCGCGGCGAAGGTCATCGCCAGCCAGTACTTCCACTGCGGATACTTGCCCTTGATGCGGATGCGCAGCGTGTGCGGGTCCAGCGCCTGCACGCCCTCCAGCGGGAACTTCCGGAAGTCGAGGAACGGGCGGTCGCGCGCGGCCAGGTCGAGCCCGGCGCGCAGGTGCCGGTCGGCCTCGCGGATGGTCTCGCCATAGGCCTTCAGGCCCACCACGTACTCCGAGAACACGCCGAACACCGGCGCCTCGATGCGCGGCGTGGCGTGGCGCTTGAACGCGTAGACGAAGTCGTCGGCCACCACCTCGCGGGTACCCGTCTCGGGGAAGTCGAACGGGGACCGCTTGCCCTCGGTGTCCTTCTCGGTGAGGTGGTGGTAGCGGTACGCGCCCGACGCGTCGCGGGCGAAGGCCGGGTGCGGCGCGTACATCACGCCCTTGCGGATCGGGATGTCGTAGACGCTCTCGGCCACCCGTTCACCGGGCACATCGTCCGGGAGCGGGTGGCCGTTGGCGTCGAGGAAGTGCGGCGCCACCACGGCCTCGGCCAGCTTCGGCACGAGCTCGTACGGCCGCTTCAGGTAGTGGTACGCGTAGAGCGGCTCGTACACCTGGTAGACCACGGGGGTCTCGTTGTTGGCGTACGAGGCGGTCGGGTCCAGGTAGCGGGGCGACCGCTCCTGGAAGGCCATGAACAGCGTGTTGGTGCGCTCGCTGCCGCGCGGGTGCGGGCTGTTGTCGCATCCCGCCAGGCACACCAGCAAGACCGCCCACAGCCAGCGCGACGTCATCGCGAGCGCTTCGTCCGCTTGGCCGGGGCGTGGCCGTGGTCGTGCGCGTGGTCATGACCGTCGTGGTCATGGCCGTGATGATCGTGATGATCGTGATCGTGGTGATCGTGGTCGTGCGGCGTGGCCCAGCCCAGGAACGCGTCGCGCCCCTGCACCGCGAGCGTGGCCTTCACGCCCACCGGCAGGCACACCTTCGTGGGCACGTGGCCGAACGGCAGGCCCGTGAGGATCGGCGTGCGGGTCAGCGAGCGCAGGTGCGCCACCACGGTCTTGAGCGTGTAGCCGCGGTCGAGCGGCGACTTCTTGAAATCCGTGAACGAGCCGAGCAGGATGGCCTTCTGCTTGTCGAGCACGCCGGCCTGGTGCAGCTGCAGCAGGTTGCGCTCGATGCGGTACGGGTGTTCGTTGACGTCCTCGAGGAACAGGATGCCGTTCTTCACCTTCGGCCAGTGCGGGGTGCCGAGCAGCGAGTTCAGCACGCACAGGTTGCCGCCCCACAGCTTGCCGGTGGCCTCCACGCCGTCGAAACCTTCCTCGGTGCGGAACCCCACCGCTTCCAGCTGACCGGTCATCGCTTCGACGAAGCAATCCGGGGTCACCTCGTCGACCGTGTCGCCACCGAAGTCGCTGCACGCGAGCGGGCCGGCCCACGACGGCGCCTTGCCGTGTGCGAGCAGGCCCAGTTGCAGTGCCGTCATGTCGCTGTAGCCCACCCAGCGGGTGCCGTGCTCGACGCTGCGCACGAGCTTCTTCCAGTCGATGCGGTCGAGCAGCCGCGTGAGGCCATAGCCGCCGCGGGTGGCGAGCGCAACCGACGGGCGTTCGGCGGCCAGACGGTGCAGCGTCGCGAGGCGTTGGTCGTCGTCTCCGGCGAAACGCTGGTGGCGCGCGAGCGCGGCCTCGTCGACGGTCACGTCGAAACCCCAGCCGGCGAGCCGCTTGGCCGCCCGTTTCAGCGGAGCGGCCTCGGCGACGACGCCGGACGGGGTGAACAAGGTCAGCGAGGTCATCGGCAGGAATCTCAGATGGGGGGGATGAAGGAGTCGACCTCGACGGCATCGCCGGTCGGGATCGTGTCGTCGGATTCGTCGGCCGCGGGCGGGGCCGCCGCGGGTTCGGGCACCGCGCGGCGCTGCTTGTAGAGGGCGCGCCGCTCGGCGAAGAAGTCGCGCAGCACCTGGCCGCATTCGTGGGCCAGCACGCCGCCCTCGATCTGCGTGTGGTGGTTCAGGCGCGGTTCGCCGAACAGGTTCACCACGGAGCCCGCGGCGCCGGTCTTCGGGTCGGTGGCGCCGAACACCACGCGCTTGAACCGCGCGTGCATCAGCGCCATCGCGCACATCGCGCACGGCTCGAGCGTCACGTACAGCTCGCACTCGGGCAGGCGATAGTTGCCGAGCAGCGTGGCCGCGTGGCGCAGCGCGACGATCTCCGCGTGGGCCGTGGGATCGTGTTCGGTGATGGGCCGGTTGTAGCCGGTGGCGATCACCTGCCCGGCACGCATGATCACGGCCCCCACCGGCACCTCGCCCACGAGCCAGGCGTTGCGGGCCTGGTCGATGGCGATGCGCATCGCGTGGTCGTCTGCGGGGGAACTCATGCGGTCGGGCGCTCCGGGTCGAAAGGATGCGGGATTTTATGCGAGGGCATCCCCGCCCTCGCCTCGTGCACCGCCGTGGTTCACCACTTGCAGTCGGCGTCGCCGCCCAAGGCCGCCTGGGCGAGCGGGATCGCGCCCAGCAGGCCCTTGTCGGCATGGGCCGTCCGGCAGTCGCCTTTGCCGGCCTTCTGCATGTCGTCGGCCAGCTTCGACTTGCGCTCCGGCGGCGGCGGCATCAGGTTCAGCGCGCCACGCGAGCCCGGGTTCGACGGCAGGCCGCTGCCACGCATCGACGGGTTGAGGTCGAGCTTGAGCGGCGGCGGTGTCCCGGCCGGCAGCGGCGAGGCGGCGTCCGGCGCAGTGCGCGCCGGCGGCGGTCCGGCGGGCGATCCACCGCGCAGGTCCACGCTGCCGGCCGGGGCCGGTGAGGAACGCAGCGGCGCCACGGGCGCGGGCGCCGGGACCGCGGCGGGCGGTGCGGGCACCGGAGCCGGAGGCGGCGGGACAGGCGCAGGCGGCGGCGGCACCGGGGCCGGAGGCGGCGGGACGGGCGCAGGCGGCGGCGGCACCAGGGCCGGAGGCGGCGGTACGGGCGCAGGCGGCGGCGGCACCGGGGCCGGAGGCGGCGGGACAGGCGCAGGCGGCGGCGGCACCGGGGCCGGAGGCGGTGGTACGGGCGCAGGCGGCGGCGGCACCGGGGCCGGAGGCGGCGGGACAGGCGCAGGCGGTGGCGGCACCGGGGCCGGAGGCGGCGGGACAGGCGCAGGCGGTGGCGGCACCGGGGCCGGAGGCGGCGGGACAGGCGCAGGCGGTGGCGGCACCGGGGCCGGAGGCGGCGGGACAGGCGCAGGCGGTGGCGGCACCGGGGCCGGAGGCGGCGGGACAGGCGCAGGCGGTGGCGGCACCGGGGCCGGAGGCGGCGGGACAGGCGCAGGCGCAGGCGGTGGCACGACAGGCTCAGGCGGCGGAGGCGCCGGCACGGGAGGCGGCGGGAGCGGCACGGGTACGGGCCGCGCCGGCTGGGATGCCGCGAACTCGGTCGGCGCGGGACGCGGTTCTGTCGCCACCGGGCGGCGCTCGGCCGGCGGCAGCCGCGGCGCTTCGGGCACGTCCCGGGTCGGCGGCAGCTGGATGATCTCCCTCGACGGCGCGCGCGGCGCGGGTGCCAGCGGCTCGGGCGGGGGCGGCATCGCGGGTTCGGGCTCGGCCGGAACCGGGGCGGCCGGCACGGGAACCGGCGACGGCGCCAGCACGATGGTCAGCGGCCCCCACACCGTGGCGTTTCGGGCCGGCGCCTGGCCGTCGCCCTCCGCGCTGCCGAACACCACGATGACCAGCAGGTGCAGCAGCATCGACAGCACGAGGAACTGCGCGAGCGTGTCGCGCCGGACCGGTTTTTCCGGCCCGCCTGTCAACACGGCCGCCGTCACCGCACCGACTCCCAGGCCGCGCAGCATGCGGCACGGGCCACGCAAGCGGCCTTGGACGGAGGGGCGAGGAGCGGAACGGGCATGGAACGCGTCAGTCGGAACGGCCTCGACTGTATCAACGACCCCGCGCTCCGCCGCGGGGATGCCCGGTTTGGCATCGCGGCGTTCCGGAAAGTCATTGGGATTTCACGCCGCCGCTGCGTACGATCTCGGTCCCGCGCCTCGGGCGCCTGAGGGAGAACCTCCTTGGAATACCGCGAACTCGGCCGCACCGGCTGGAAGGTCTCGACGATCAGCTTCGGCGCCTGGGCCATCGGCGGCACCTGGGGCCAGGTGGACGACACCGCGTCGATGGCCGCCCTGCACCGCGCACTCGACCTCGGCGTCAACTTCTTCGACACCGCCGACGTGTACGGCGACGGCCACAGCGAACGCCTGATCGCCCGCCTGCGCCGCGAGCGCAAGGACCCGTTCTACGTGGCCACGAAAGCCGGCCGCCGCCTGTCGCCCCACGTGGCGGACGGCTACGACCGCAAGAACCTCACCACCTTCGTCGAACGCAGCCTCGCCAACCTCGAGGTGGAAGCGATCGACCTCCTGCAGCTGCACTGCCCGCCCACCGACGTGTACTACCGGCCCGAGGTGTTCGGCGTGCTAGACGACCTCGTGAAGGCCGGCAAGCTGCGCCACTACGGCGTCTCGGTCGAGAAGGTCGAGGAGGCGCTGAAGGCCATCGAGTACCCGGGTGTGCAGTCCGTGCAGATCATCTACAACATCTTCCGCCAGCGCCCCGCCGACCTCCTGTTCGAACAAGTGGCCAAGCGCGGCGTGGGCATCCTCGCGCGCCTGCCGCTGTCGTCGGGCCTGCTGTCGGGCCGCATGACCCGCGACACCACGTTCAGCCCCGACGACCACCGCCAGTTCAACCGCGAAGGCGCCGCCTTCGACAAGGGCGAGACCTTCTCGGGCCTCGACTACGCAAAGGGCCTGGAAGCCGTCGAAGCCCTGCGCCCACTGGTTCCGGCCGGCTGGACCTTGCCCCAGTTCGCGCTGCGCTGGCTCACGATGCACCCGGCGGTGACGTGCGCCATTCCGGGCGGGCGCAAGGTGGCACAGGTCGAGGACAACGTCTCGGCCGCCGACCTGCCATCGCTGACCGCGGCGCAGATGGACGCGGTGAACGCGGTGTACGAGCGGTTCGCAAAGGGCGAGGTGCATCACCGCTGGTGACGACCGGCGGCGCTCCGGACGCCCCGCCCCGTTCCGGGATGTCGCCCTGCGCGCACGCCCCCCGAACCCTCCGCGAGAGCGGACGCAAGACCCCATCCGGGACGCCTGCCACGAACCCGTCGCCGGAAGCTATGGCGGAGCACTCGCACGGCGAATACGTGCGCCCGCCATCCTCCGCGCATTGGCGACAACCTTGACGGGGCGGCTTCTTCGCCGTAGCGCCGTTCATCCGCGCGCGGACGGATCACAAGCCTCCGAGTCAAGCCGACACAAAATTGTGGGGATCTTGTGTGCTGTCAGCCCAGCGGTCAAATCACCCTAAGGAAGGTCTCCACAACGTGACGACAGTCGGCACGCGGACGAGTTGGCCGGTAGGCCAACGGCTTTCTTGCTCGGTCAACGGCACGCGAGGTCACTGCGAGTGCTCATCGCGGCCGCCCGAGGCCGCGTCAGGCGCATTCCGGACGCACTTATCCCTTTGCTCTCGCCAATTCTCGCCGTGCCATCCACAGATTCGACAGCGCGAACAGCGTGACGATCTGCGCCGCGTTCTTCGCCAGACCTCTCTAGCGAACCTTGCTGTAGCCGAACTGCCGCTTGAGCACGCCGAACGGGGTGCTCCACCTTGGCTCGCACGCTCGCCTTCAGATTCTCGAGCTGTTCGCGCGCGTAGTCCGACGCGGGATTGAGCTTGCGTCGCTCCGTCGCCCGCATCGCCACGTGCCATTGCGGCCCCTGCGCCTCAGCCCGCTTGTGGACCCCGCGATAGCCCGCTTCCCCCGACGGCGACTTCCTCCTCTCCGTGCAGCAGGCGACCGGCCTGCGCCACATCGTTGACGTTGGCCGACGTGCCGATGACGCGGTGCACCAGTCCCGACTCCGCATCGACGCCGATGTGCGCCTTCATGCCGAAGTACCACTGATTGCCCTTCTTCGTCCGCTTCATCTCAGGGTCGCGCTCGCCGTCGGCGTTCTCCGTCGAACTCGGCGCCGCGATCAACGTGGCATCCACCACCGTACCCTTCTTCATCAGCAGGCCCTTGGCCTGCAGGATGTCGTTGAGCACGCGCAGCATGTCGGTGGCCAGGTCGTGTTTCTCCAGCAGGTGGCGAAACCTCAGAATCGTCATTTCATCGGGCAGCCGCGCCACCCCGTCGCCCAGCTTGGCGAATTCGCGGAACACCGGCATGTCGTACAGCGCCTCTTCCATCGACGGGTCGCTCAACGCCAACCACTGCTGGAGGTAGTGAATGCGCAGCTCGTATCGATGGCAAACGGCGGCCGGCCCGTCTTGGCCCTCGGGTAGTACGGCTCGACGATCTGAACCAGCACGACCCGGGGCACGACGCGCTCCATCTCCTCGAGAAACGCGCGTTTGCGAGTCTTCTTCGTCGACAGGTCCAATCCAAGTCCTAGTTGCTTCATGCTCGCCGCCTCCTCGTTGCTCACCGAATCAACTTACGCAAGAATCGGGCGAGTTTTGCAGACATTCCCTAACTCACGTGAACGAGCTACTGAACATATTTTTCGCACTGCACATCGAATGTCGGTTTCGGCCCCAAAAGGTAGCCATTCCAATACAAATCGATCGACCGCGAAGAAGAATCCGACATGCTACCCGGGAAGTACAAATACTGCGTCACAAAAATATCACCGACCTCCGCCGTGTACCCAGGAATGTCGTAGTAGCAAGCGTAAAACTTCGCTTTTGGACTACTAAAATCCGTTGCACTAGGCAGCCCCACATCAGAAGGATAGAGGCGTGAATTTGTTGCGTACGCCGAAATATTAGCATAATCTTTCACAGCAAATCCAAATGTCTGCCCCGGCATAACAATGAATGCGATGTACCTATTATCCCTAGCCACCACAGCACCATCTACAGTTGCTGTAATTCCATCATGCCGAGCGCCTCCCGCATGCGCAAGAGTCACTTTAATCATTGCAGCAGATTTATTCACAAACGGCCCGTAGTCAGTGAAGTAGTCGCCATCAGACTGAGACCCCAGCCACACATTTTCATAAAGCGGATACAACTTCAATTCCGCACCGCCCCCTAGGGCAACACCCGAACTCCCGCGCATATACCCACTATCAACAGAATCTCCCGGCTTTGCGCATGCGCTCCCCGCGGCCGCCAGCGCAATGACTGCGGCCAGAAAGTTTTTTTCCATCTTACCTCCTACGAAGGATAATGACAGTAAACTAGAGCGATCAAATTTCCGGCCATTGGCACGCGATCTGACGATCGTTCAAGTACAACAGTCCACGCTTCGCCCTCATCGATCGCAAAGCGATTTATTCCAGAAATGGTAGATGACCCAACGGCAGGTACGTCTTCATTATTTGGCGACAAGATAATAAGTGCTTCCGCCGCACGGCCTCCACTTGAGTTACATATGGGCTTAACCACCCGGACTGCACCGCCCGACATATTCAGGGCCATCGAATTTATCAGCGTAAAGTTGGAAATTAGCGTGGAAGTCCTTAGGAAGGAACCATGGCGACAAATTAGAGACTGCCGATCATCAAGGTCCGTGGCGCTCATTCCATCAGGCGCACAAGAAGCCCCTGCCCTCGACATTCTCAGCCCGATGATCCAGCGCCCGCCAATACAGACAGTAAGTGAATGGTCGGCGGTTACTCCCAAACCTATCCCAGGTGAGGAGCCCACGGCTTCTTCGCACGCTGCACCTTCTTCTGCTGCGCGAGTAAGGTGAATGCTTCCTGAGACCAATGCATTGGGAACAAAAAGGCCTTCAGCGCGCAAAGTAGCGAGAGTACCCGATGGGCCTCGAACGAACAACTCTCCGGATTCCGAGCGAATCGCGCTAGGATCGGAACGATCAAACAAGCTCCCAGACGCAGTTTGCAGTCCGGAGAATCCATTGATTCGTTCAGAAGTAGAAACTCCCGAGGGGCCAACTTGGCTATAATTCCCTAGTTCGTTCTGGAATATCCCGTCTCTACTATTAATCAAACCACTGCATCTGACAGTAAGAATTCCGTTTGGGGCGGCTGTGATGCACGGATCCAAAGCCGGCCCGACACGAACGCCCCCGTCAAATGACGCAGCTCCTCGAACCGTTGCGTCCCCCGCTACGGTCAAGTTGCCTTCGGCACTTAGGTTTCCTCTCAGCAATGGATCCCGCAAATCGCCTACGCGAACAAACTGGTTGAAACCGCCCGTCTGGGTTCCGAATCGCATGGCGACTACGCCAGGCGGGTTGCCTGCTAGCGGATTTGGTGCGGTCCAGGTGCCGTGAAATCCGGAGATCGTCGCGGGCGCCGTTGGGAGTGACACTCCCCCGTCAGCACCCGCCTTGGTGAGGATGGGGCCGATGACGACGCCGTCCACTGCCGAGGTTCGGCCCATGTCCAGGACGGGGGCACCGAGTACGACCATGCCCTGGACATCGCAGGCTGGGGGCGGGCAGCCCGCGGGGATGCGGTGGAACGCGATGCGGTACGGGCCGTCGTTCAGCGTGGAGCGTATGGCCGACCATTCGGAGGGGAGGTATCCCATACCTCGAAGTTGGCTGACCGTGGGGGACCAGGTCAGTTCGCCCGTTTCGGAAGAGGGGGTGACGACGATTCCGCCTTTTTCGATGGGCTGCCCTTGCTGGATCGTGTTCAGATGCTCGTAGACCGCTGCCTGCGCGGCGTTGCGCAGGGCTTCCAGGACGGAGGCCTCGGCGAGACCGGATGCGCGTTTCGCTTCGATCTGCCTCGCTTCCAGCGCTGTCGCGGCCGCAAGCCCGGTGACCACCAGGGCGAGCAGCGCAAGGATCAGTGCGTTGCCTCGCTGCTGGCGGGCACCGGGTCGCCGTCGGGACTTGCGCAAGGTCATGTGCGTCCGATCACCCACGTGATGTCCGCGGCGGCGTTCGACGAGCAGCCGGTGTTGAGCGCGGCCACGTCGACCGCACGGTTGGCCTCCTTCACCACGGTCGTCCCGATCCGGATTTCCCGGGCGAGGCCCTGGGTGCCGTTGATCACGCTGGAGCAGAGCGCTCGAGGGATGTTCGGGTAGACCAGTTCGGCGGTGCCCGTCCCTGTCCCTCGTTCGCGCATTTCGATGGTTCCACCGAACTTGTTGCGTGCGGCGGTTTCCGACACCTGCAGCCCCTCTGGAATGACGCGCGAACCGACGGCGATGCCGGTGGTCAGGCCGGAGTAGGAGTACTGCCCGTAGTTCTGCTTGACGTTGCCGATGATGGTGTTCACCTCGGCCACCGTGGCTTGCACGGTCGCTGCTCGATCGGCGTCCTGGTACTGGGTGACGCCGATGGCCACGACGATCCCGCCGATCACCATCGACAACAGCGTGAACAGGACCGCATTGCCACGGGATCGGCGACGCAAAGGGGCTGTGCAGGGACGTTCGGCTTTCTTCATGGCTCTCTCCTCCTTATGGCTTGCTCTCGTCAAGCCGGGTTGTTGAAATGCTGCTCGATCGCCGCGAAGCGTTCTTTGCCTCATGGGCCTGTTTCAGGCTCATCAACGTGGACGGCTCCATCAGCGCCGAGAATCTGCCGGGCACGGTCAGGGTCGACAATCCCATGAACGTACAGACGGACAGAAGCACGCCGACGATGGCGACGTTGGCGATCACCGCGGCGCGCCGGACGCCCTTGAGCACGCGTTCGCTCTCTCGCGTTCCCAGTTCGATGAGCACTTCGGCAAACGTCGCGGAGGTGCGTTGCAGGGTTGCTGCCCTGGCCAGCATGTAAGGCGAGAGGACTCCGCGGCTGAACGCCTCGATGGTGTTGGTCGGGTTGTCGTCGAGCGACCTGAGCACGCGGGTGAGGTGCCAGCGCATCCAGCTCGACGAGCCTTGCGCGATGTCCTCGAGCGCCCCCTTGAGGGTGCTGCCGTTGGACAGCAGCATGGCCAGCGCAGAGAACAGCAGGCCGGACTGGAAGTCGCGGTAGAGACCGTAGACCGGCCACCCTTCGACCCACAGGCGCGCCCTCCCCCTCCAGCGCGGCAGCGACACGAAGGCCGCCGCAAGGAAGCCCACCAGCAGGGTCACCATCGGCAAGCCGAACTGGTCCATCAGGATCGCCATCTGCCGCGCCCAGCCGTTGCTGCCGCTCCAGAGTTCATCCTTGACGCAGTCGGGCGCACTCCGGTCGATCGACAGGATCACGTCGGCCAGGATCTGGATCAGCACATAGCTCAACGGCAGCATCACCAGCGGGAAGAACGCGTAGCTCAACACCGTGGTCCGCATGGTGCCTTGAGCCTCGACGGCGTCCGCCAGCGACAGCAGCGCGCGGGCCTTGTCGTCGGCGTGGTCGACGCCGACGATCATCATCATGTCGCTCGCGGGCATCACGCCTTCGAACAAGTGCCCGACCCGCCCCGCCTGATGGCCGCCCTGGAAGCGCGCGAGCATCATTCGAAGCGCCGCGGCGCGCGCCCTCTGCCGCGTCCGGACCGCGTTGGCGATCTCCCCCTCGAAGAATCCCATCATGGATTCGTTGCGGCGGAACATGTCGGCGAGGTCGCGGTAGAACTCGGCTCGTTGGGGGCGAAACACGAAGATCCAGCACCACTGGATGAAGCGCCTGAAGATCATGTGGCCCCGCCCTTCTTCGGCGGCAGTTCGAACCGAGAGAAGGCGTCGAACTCTTCGCAGTTCCGCGCGTCGATCTCGCCTTGAAGGGCCTTCCACAAGGCGTGCTCGAACACCGTCTTGCCCGTCATGTCCGGGCTCAGGAAGTCACCGTCCGATGCCGCCCGGTAGTGCATCACCGCGGCGTCGTCATCGTTGTCCCTCACCCGTCGCAGCCAGGTCCGGTCGGGCCGCAGCATCTCGGCCACGATGGTCTTGCCCTTCGTGCCCCGGCCATTGCAGTGGGCACAGCCTCCGGGATGCTCCCAGCGCAGCCGGTGCGTCGGCACCCGGAAGCGCTGAGCGAGCACGTCGACGATGTCCCGGACGTCCGCATCCCTCGAGGCGGCAACCGGTGTCGTCTCCGCGCAATGGGCACAGAGTCGCGGCACGAGGGCCTGGTACACCAGCAGGTTGAGGATGTTCGGACCCGTGAGCGCCTGGCGCGACAAGCCGATCTGGTCGTTGGTGAGCCTCGGGATGATCGTGCTGATGAGGTGCGCGTGGACGGTCCCCATCGCGAGGTGGCCCGTCTCCGCGATCTGCAGCGCGAACAGGGCGGTGAGCCGGTCGCGGATCTCGCCCATCATCACACCGTCCGGGTCACCGCGCATCAGCGCCCGCATGGCATCCGCATAGCGCGACGTGGTGAGTTCGTCGTCCGCCAGATCCCGCAAGACCTCGATCTGATGTGCCCCTGCGATCTCGTATTCGATCGGGTCTTCCACCGTGTAGATCGACTTCGCCTGCAGGTTCGGCAGGGTTTCGATCAGGCACTTGAGGCTGGTCGACTTTCCCGAGCTGGTGACGCCGGCGATGAGGACGATGCCCTTGCCCGACCGCGCGGCCTCGCGCAACAGGCGAAGCTGGCTGCGTGCGTAGCCGGCCTTCTCGAAGGTGATGGCGTTTTCCTCGCCCGAGCGCAGGATCCGGATGACCGCCTTGGGGCCCGCCCTCCCCTTGAAGTTCTGGTAGCGGAGCTGCCCGCTCAGGCCCGGCAGGTTGAGTGCGATCATGCAGGAGACGAACTTGTCTTCGGTGTACTGCGAGACGTTGTTGCCCTGCCGGGTGTTGTTGTAGCCGGCGGCCAGCGCATCGACCGCCTCGCCGCGCGGATACTTCCCGCAGTGTCCGTCGGGCAGGACTTCCAGCCGCCCGTCCACCCTCACCCGGACCTGGGCCACGTTGCCGCTGACATCGACGTGGAGGTCCGTCGCATCGGCGCGTGCCGCGAGTTCGATCCAGTGGTTGAACAGCCGGAGCGGCTCTCCCCGTCCTCGCGACTGTGTGCTGAGCCCGACGTTGCGCATGACGATGCGCATCACCTCCGGTGTGGCGACCAGCTCCTGCACGATCTGGTAACCCTTGGCCCGCAGGTCACCCTTCAGGGCGCGCACCTGCCACTGCAACTGTTGCAACTGGGCCTCCGGCATGGCCGCGCAGATCACGTGGACGCGCTTGCCGCCGATGTCGGTCGCGATCAACCGCTCCTGCTGTTCAGGTGGCAGGCGATACACCGGATCGTCTCCGCCCGTCAGCAGCCGCTGGTACGGAGGGACGTCCGCGTACTTGTCGATGACCTCCGCCAATCGCAGAGGCTCCGTGGCCACGAATTCGGATCGGCGGTGCAGCGGCGCCTCCGAACTGACCTGATCCAGCTCCCCCGGTCGCGTGCCGAGCACCGGCACGGCTCGATCGAACCATTTCATGTCACGACCCCGAGGTGGACAGCAGGAAGGTGCGTGTCGCCAGCTTCGCCCCCTTCGAGCGCGGCTCCGTGGAAAGCACCACCTGACCTGCGTCGACGCGCGAGACCAGCCATCGGGTGCCGGGCACACGTTGCCCCTGGGACAGGAGAAAGGGTGTGCCGTCGACCAACACCTCGGTGAGCACGGCCGCGGACGAGATGACGACGCCCGTCACGACGATGTCAGGCGCCTCAGGCTCCGGTGCCTTTGCCGCAGGAGGCAGAGGCAGGGGCGCAGCAGCTGGAGGCGATTCCCTGCCAGGTGACGCCGGAGGCAGTGCGGGGAGGTCCACGGGCGGACGGACACCACTGCGTGCGATGGCCGACTCGATGACCGCCCGTTGCGCGCGGCTGTAGTCGCCGATGCTTTGCGCATGGGCCTGCAAGGGTGCGATGAGGGAAATGAACCCGGACACCACCGCGAACGGAACGAGATCAGCGCAGCGAAACATAGTAGACCCCCGTGGCTTTGAATTTCAGACGCGACACGACGTCGCCTTCACCGATGTCCGCTCGGACGGATTCCCAGCTGATCCAGTCCGGCGCGGTGCGCAAGGCTTCGAGGACGAAGGGCCCTGGCACGTCGCTCAGCGTGATCACCCCGCTCATCAGGGCTTTCGGATGCTCGAACTGCGGCGGAACGGTCTCCACCCGTGGCCACAATCGAGGCGCCTTGATCTCGATCGACAGGTCCGCGGTGCGCCAGACCTGGAACAGCGAGCCCGCCGTGCGGATGGCCTCCGTGAAGGTCGGAAGGTGCTCGCCCGCAGTGCCCAACGGCAGCCGGTCGATGCGCCATGGCGTCGACGTGTGAGCGACATCGAGTGCCGGCACCGCACCCGCCTCGACACCCTGCAGTCCGAGGGTCTCGTTCGGAACGGCGGCCTTGAGTTCGTCGTACGTGCCCCCCGTGCGCGCCCACACCGTTTCGCAACGCAGGGACAAGGCATTGCACTCCGTCGACTTCATGCGCCACCCCGGCACCATGGCGGGCCTGTCGAACATCTCGTCGACCGCGCCCAGCCAAGCCTGGCGATCGAACACCATGTCCTTCGACCGCGCCGCCAGCGCCGCGAGGTACTTCGGCACCGGATCGTTCTCCGCGACGAGCCGGGCCTGCTCTCTTGCGGCCTCCGCACGCCGGGCTTCACGCACCGAAAACCAGGTGGTGAAGCCCGCCCCGACCAACACCAACACCATCAGGAGCGGCCAGGGGTTCAGCGGGATCGGCGCCATGCGGGAGGCCTTGCTCGCACCTCGGGCCAGCCACTCGAAGTCCACCGGCTGGCAGTTCGGATAGAGCGAAGGCGTGTCGGACCAGATCGGACGATCTTCCGAGCCCAGCGCGTTCCGGGCCTCCATCTCCGTGGTAAGCGAGTCGACGACGGGCACGCCGTCTTCCAGCACGACGACGTAGACACGCTCATCCTTCCGCAGCCCGTCCGCCGGCACGGTCAGGAGCAGCGCACCATTGGGTGCCTCGGCGCCGACCTGCGTTGCGAAACAATGTGCCGCGGCCTGTGCCCCCTTGGCGAGCCGGATCGACTCTTCGGAGGCCCGGGGCTGGAACAGACCGTAGACCACTGTCTGGTGGGTGGACAGGAGTGCGTAGTGCGTGGCGTCGGTGGTGAGGTTGCGAGCCTCGTGGAGCCGGCGCATGGTGTGTTTCCCGCCGGCCGGTGGCCGCCAGCTCAGGCCGCCCAGCAGCGGGCCCGCGCTGCTGTTCGCGAGGATGCGTTCGATGGTCATGACCGCCGCCTCACAGGATGGTGGGGCGAACGAAGATCACGAAATCCTCGCGCTGGCGCCCCAGCTTGCGGCTGCCGCCCGCGGCGAGGGGGGCGTCTTCGGTCAGCCGCCGGGTGTCGTCGTTGGTCACGATGCGGCTGAGCCCGGTGATGACCAGCAACTGCCCCGCCTTCAGGGCCACGGTCGACTGGTCGATCAGGTTGCTGATCTCGGGAGTCTGGACCGTCTGCTGGGTCGGGCCGGTGCCGCTCGTGAAGTTGGCGATCTGCACGAGGGACGACAGGCCGACGCCGAACTTCAGCACCACCGTGTGGTTGTCCATGATGTACGGCTGGGCCAGGTAGCGGTCTCCCGTCGTCACGGTGGCCGTCTTCAGGCCCGGCGCGCCGGCGCCCAGCGTCGATGCGGCACCGGGAACGGTTTCGCTGACATAGGCCTTGCTGCCCAGCGACGCCTTCCGTGCCCACTGGCGGTTCAACGTCAGCAGGCTGACGGGGCGGTGCTGCGTGGAGTTGCCGTACTGGTTGAGCATCTGCAGCACCACCGTGCTGCCGCCCGCGATGCGCGACAGGTCGTTGCTGGACGGGGGACTGCCCAGCACCGTGAAGTTGACCGCGCCCACGGCCTCGCTCGCCAGCGTGGTGGGGGACACGACGCCCATGCGGAGGGCCTTCGCCACGGACTGGATCAGAAGACCCCATTCGATGCCCCGCTCGTCGTTCTCTTCCCGGCGCACCGAGTAGATGTCGAACTGGATCTGTGCCTGCCGCAGCATCGACTCGTTCTCGGCACGGACGAAGTCCCGCACCTTCGTCATCGCCTCCTTCGTGGTCGTGACGGCGATGCGCCCCGAGCCATCGGCGCGCACCACGGAGGAACCGGGAACGGACGCGACGATCTGGTTCACCGTGGCGATCAAGGTGGGCACCGTGGCCGCCCGTCCCTTCTCGGAGACGTCGGCGCTGCCGTTGCTGGTGCTCATCCCACCCGAGCTGCCCATGCCCCCGCTGTTGCCCGTGCTGCCCTGGTCGCTGGCGGTCAGGCCCATCGCGTACTGGGTTTCTCCATCGAGCGTGGCGATCTCGAAGAACTCCGTGCGGAAGCGTTCGATGACGACGACGCCGTCGCGGTACTCCCACGAGAGGTTGGTGAGATCGGTCACGTGATTCAGGAACCCCTCGAGCGATCCGCTCCACCGCATGGCGACGGCGTGAAGCTCCGGTGCACGAGACAGGGATGCCGATGGCGCGCGTGACGACGCACCGACATTCGACAGCGCGGGTTGGGCGGGTGTGCCTGCGAACTGACTGGCCGCCGCCAAGCCCGAGGACCGACTTCCCCCCACGGCATCGCCGAACACATCGGGCTTGACCCGCACCGGCACACCAGTCACCGCCGTGATGCGTTCGGCCACCGTGCGAAGGCCCACCTTGCCGCCGGTTCCCAGGTCGTTGAAACTGAGCCGGACCGGCTCCTGGAACACGGACGGCAGCTTCTCGTTCGACCCCATCGGCACGCTCACGGAGGCCACCCAGGGCCGGTTCGAGCGACGCAGCACCACGTGGGATGCCTGTTCGCGTGCCCGACGGTCCGCATCGATGGCACCGCCCTGGACGTCCCCGGGGGCGTCCGTGGAAATGGACGGGCCACCCAGCACGGGCGCCACGTTGCGGGCGCGGTCCGCGTGGTCGCCGGCGACACGTTCGGAGAGGCTCGGAATGGCACATCCTGCCAGCAGCAACAGGCCTCCGCCCAGCATCAGAAGTTTCATCGGTTGGATCTCGTTCTTGTGGTTCATGGGGCGGACGCCGGCGAGCATTCGCGGCTCTGTTCACCCTGCCGGGTGATGCGCACGAGCGGAGGCGTGTTGGCGTAGACGCAGGCCTCGAGCGGGTAGTCGGAGTAGCGGATGCCGGGTGACCTCAGCACGTGCTGCAACGCACCCTCGAAGGTGCCGACGTAGAGGTCGGGGGCGCCGATCAGGAAGTTGCGGGAGGCGTCCCACTTCAGCTTGTGGCCTCCCGCGGCAGCCCACCGCTCGAGGGTCTTCGCCAGCGTCACGTCGGACGCTTTCACTTCCCACCGCTGCTCGTTGGCCCCCGGGGACGAAGCCGCACCGAACGGCGCGACCGGAAGCTGCTCCGGCGAGGTCTGCGCCTGGACTCCCAGGCAGGTTGCAGCGAGGCACAGCGCCCCCCAGCGTTTCGTCGCACTTCTTTTCATCAGTCTCCCTCCATGAATTCGATGTGTTGGTCTGAGCCGCACCGGGGTTCAGCGTGGCGGCTCGTGCTTGATGCGCACCACCTGGCCGTCTTCGATTTCCATGCGAAGCGGGTAGCCGGACGCACGCAGTCCCGTGACGATGCGGTCGACCGCCTCGGGAAAGCGACGGGCGTCCAGCGTCAGGTCACCCACGATGGGCGCTTCGATCGGGGTGTCCCACTCGAGCCGGTAGCCGGAGTCCTGAGCCCATCGACGCAGGCTGGTCGCGACGGTGCCGTCGGACAGCAGGATGTCGAAGTTGCCGCGCACGGGGCGGCCCATCGAGGCGAGGTCGCGGCTCGGCGGTGCGCCCGCTGTGGACGTCCTGCGCACCGGTTCGACGGCGCGAAGCCAGACGATCTGGAGCGTGTCGGGAGGCCAACGCCCGGACGCCGCGGCGGACTCGATCCGCGCGGGCGCGACACCGGCTCGCACGAGTGCCTGCGCCGTTCGACGGAAGCGCGCTTCGGCGAGTGCCCGTGGTCGGGCGTTGCCCTCTCGCTGAACTTCGACCCTCACGTCAGACCCCATCCGGGCCGACACCTTCGCGATGAAGTCGGCGTCGTCGACCGGCAGCAGGCTGGCGCCCGGTGCGAACACGACGCTGCGCACCACCCGTTGTTCGGGTTCGACCCATTCGATGACATCGCCCCGAACGGGTGTGGCATAGCTGCTGAGCGTGCGATCGTCGGCCCCGAGTTTCAAGGGCGCCGACGGCCCCGCACCCTGGGCAGACGGCGGCAGCCAGACCTTGCCTGCGTGTTCGACACGCGCCCGACGCCCCGCCAGCCGCAGCGTGTACTCGTGGGAACGCCCCGCGACGACGTGGTACGGGCCCTCTTGCACCGGCACGACACGCTCGCCGGCCTGCCCGGCAAGGATCAGCGGAACGGCTTGCCCTTCGACGAACTGGAAATACGTTCGCTCGGTGTCGGCGAACACCTGCACCGGACGCGCCGACGTGTGGCCCGAGATGCGGTAGTCGAAATCGTAGGCGTCGGCCGCACCGAAGGCCCCGGAACCGACGACGCAGCTCATCAGGCCGACAGCCATGCGTCGGAACGCGGCGCGCAGTCCCCAAGGTTTCATCGGCGACTCCTTTCGAATGCGGTATCGAACGCCATGTCGCGAACCACTTCCACGTTGATGCGCGAGCCTTCCTCGACCGTCACCGTGGGCGGGATGGACTTGTGCCGCTCGAGTTCGGCGCGGGCGGTGTCGATGAACACCTGCCCGGTGGCCGACACCCCGCCCTGCCCCGACGTGCCGCCGTTCGGCAGCGCCGCGACGCGGGTCACCTGATCGGCGAGCACGCCGAGCAGCAGCGCGGCCCCGAAGCTGCGGAAGAAGTGGCGGTCGACGTCGCCGTCGATGCCAGCCTGGCCCGCGGCGTCTGCTCCGGTGGCGCCGGGCAGGTCGAACGTGGTGCCATCCGGCATCCGCAGCCGCGTGAACGCGAACTGGAGCCGGCTCTGGCCATGGCGGACGTCGTTGTTGTAGGCGCCGGACAGCAGCGCGCCCTTCGGCAGCAGCAGGTGCCGGCTGGTGCGGGAGTCGTAGACGTCCATGGCCACGCGGGCGGTGACCACCCCGGGCAGGTCGCTGTTGATGCGGCGCGTGAGCACGCAGGGGATCACCGTCCCCTGGTCGAGCGTCAAGGCGTCGGGTGGAGCCTTCGCATGGAGCACCGTGGCGTTCTGCGGAGCCGCCTGCTCCCGGGCCCATTGGCGCTCCCCATCGGCCCGGCTGGGTGCCGGGGCGGGCGCCCCCATTCCCTTGATGGCGTCCGCCAATGGTGCGATCGCGTCAATCGCCGGCCCGCCGCCACCCAGACGCCGCACCAGTCCGGCCGGCATCTGCTCGAGCGGGGACTCGCCCTTTTGTCCCAGAGCTGTTCCACCCTCGTCGAACACCGTCGCGGCGGCCGATCGGGCGGCCCGTTCACGTTCCACCGCCGCCGCATCGACAGGCGACGGTGGCGGCCCCGCCCGTTGCGGGGTCGAATCGAACGTCGGCAAGGCAGCCTGCGGCGACGGCTGCGGCACGGACGCATTCGCCGGCGGAACGCCCGAGCGCTCGTCGGACGGCCGGGCCGAAGGGGGCGCGCCGTCGGCAACCCGCACCCCACGCGCCGCCGCGGCACTGCTGGCCGCCTCATCGACCCACTGCACGCTGCCCTTCTGCTGCGCGAGCATCAGCTCCGGCTTCTTCAGCTCGGCCCGGGCCTTCTGGTCACCGGTCATCAGCGGCGCATCTGGTGAGGTGATCAGGAACACGCTCATCGCCACCGCACTGACCACCAGGAACACGCCGGCCAGCAGCTTGCGCGGCACACCACCGGGCGTGGTGTAGCCCTCGGGAGAGATCAGGAGGTCGGCCATCAGGGTGTCCCTCGCCGGCCGAAACCGAGGCGCGAGAACAGCCCCGGCTTCGACGAATGCCGCAGCACCTCCACCTTCGATTTCCCGAGCTTCAGCACGAACTTCTCCATCGTGCGCGGGACGACGAGGTACGGCGGCGTGACGCTGTAGTTGACGAGTGCGGTGTCCCCACTGTCGGGCGTCAGCATGAACAGCGCGGGCAGTTCCTGCAGATCGTCCGGGAGGCGGATGAAGGTGTGCGTGCCGTCGTCGAACACCTGCGTGGGCCGGAACGGGGCCTCGCCGTCGATGTCGTACTTGAAGTACAGCTTGTCGACCGCGACCCCGCTGATGGGCGGCTCGGCGCGGCTCGCCCCCGCCCACCGCGCCGGGCCGGCGTCGTCACCCTGCGCGGCCTGGGTCTGGTCGAGCAGCGCGGCGTTGGCATACGTCCAGGCGACCCGCGTGTACCACTTGCGGCCTTCGGCCGTGCTCTGCAGCTCGATGTGGTAGGCGCGGCGCGTGGTCACCACGAGGAGGTTCGTGGAGACGTTGTCCCACTTCGGCTTCACCTCCACGAAGGCCTTGCTTGACGGCACGTTCACGGCGAAGCTGGAGGCGTCTCCGGCGGACACGTAGGTCACCCGTTCATCGGGCGCGAGCTTGAGCTGCGTGGTGTTCCTCGGGCGGACCAGCACCTTGTAGATGCGGTCATCGTCGAAATCGAACGTGACCATGCGCGCTTCGCCGGTGACCGGCGTGGGCGCGAGCGGCGATTGGGCCTGCACCGGTGCAGCCCCATTCAGCGACAGCAGCAGGCACGCCACCGCGGAGACGAAGGTGTGCAGCCTGCTCATGAGAGGTCCGCCACACGCTCGAAGTGCGTGATGTTGAGGCCGGCGGGGTTCGTCAGCACTTCGTCCTCGGTGTCGGGCGTGGACAGCACGTAGTGAACGGTGAAACGCCACTTGCGCGTGAGCGGTTCGCCGGCGCCGGAACGTTCCAGCGTGGTGACGAACACGAACGCGATGCCGTCCTGCGACACGTCGACCCCGCTCGTGCGGGCCGTGCGGACGAGCGACGGCGTGGCCAGCAGTCGCTTGAACGGCGCCTCGGTGTCGACGAACTCCTTGTGCTGCGAGACGGCCTTGCCCCGCAGCGGCCGGATGGAGAGACGAAGGTTCTCGCGCGTGAGGTAGGGATCGAGGACCATCAGGCGTTCGACCCAGCGCGCCAGCTCGGACTTCAGCACCGCCGGACCCGGCTTGTACGCGGCAGCCTCGACGACCTTCACCACCGCGCCGTCGGCTGAGTGTTCGACCGCGTACGGCACCACCTGCTTGAGCGGCAGCATGCGCACGATGGCCAGGCCTTGCGCGGCCACGACCACGGCCAGCACGACCGAGACGACGAACCAGCGCGCGGCATGCACCTGGGGATCACCGAAGAGTTCGGCGAAGAGCCGCACGTTGGCGAGCGCCACCGGCGGGGTGTTGCGCAACGGGCGGTGCGACGACTTGTCGCCACGGGCCTTGCGCGACGCCGCCTTCGCATCGCGCGACCGCGACGGCAGCAAGGGAAGGGTTCGGTGTGTGGTGTCCACGTGACGGGCATCCGAAAATCGGGTGCACCGATTCTGGAATGGCGCCGCGCGCGACACCCCCCTACAACACCATGGAAACAGCCTCGGTTCGAGGGTGAACCTGCAAGCTCTGACAGCCTGAAAGTTAGGGGGACAGCAGCAGACAGTGGCCGAAACGGCCACTTCGGCGACTCATCAGCCGCTCACCGCCCCATGCTGGAACCGCGCCGGCAAGTCCTCCAACCGCGCCATCATCGGCAGGTCCGCCACGTTGAACGCGGCATCGAACGCAGGCGCGCCGAGGACCTTCGTGCCACAGCGCAGATAGCCCTTGATGAGCGGCGGCACGACCACCCGTGCATCGGCCGCAGACGAAGGATGCAACGGCAACGGATGATGTGGCACCGCAACCCACGGCGAATCCGCCAGGTGCGTTCGCCGCAGCCGGTGCCACAGCGCGCTGGCCTCCGCACCATCGCCATCTCGGTCGAGCGCGATGCTCGCGCAGCCGATCATCGTGTCGAGTCCGTGGGACACCATGAAGCGGCTGAGCGCTGTCCACAGCAGCAGGATCACGCCGCCGCGGCGCCAGTCGGGGTGGACGCAGGAGCGACCCAGTTCGACGGCGCGGGGCCGCAGCGCGGCCAGCGACGACAGGTCGAACTCGGTGTCGGTGTAGCCGCCGCCCGCGCGCTTCGCACCCGACGGGGTGAGCAGGCGGTAGGTCCCGACCACCGGGCCGGTGCTGTCACCGGGGGCGACGGCGCGCACCAGCAGGTGCTCGCAGAAGGGGTCGAAACGGTCGGCGTCGTGGCCTGCGGGCGTGCCGTGCGGCACCGTGAGCCGCGCGCCCATCTCGCCCACGAACACGCGGTGACGCAGGCATTGGGCTTCGCGCACGTCGGCCTCGCTTTCGGCCCAGCGCACTTCGAGGCGGAGGTCGGGGGCCACAACGGCTTCGGCCGGACGCGACGGGGTGTCGTCGTCCAGCCGAAGGGTGGTGGAGGTGTCAGGTGTGTGTTGGAGTTGGTACATCGGTCTCGTGCTGGTGCCGGGTCACAAGGCCGGCGGACGATCGGCCGTGACGGGGGCCACGGCGTTCCCACATGCGCCGGTGAGCCGGCGCCCCGCACGGGCCGTCACCGGATGGACCACGCCCGGCGGGCGTCCAGGGGCACGTCGACCAGCGGGGCCGGTGCGGTCTCGGGCGCATCGGCCAGATAACCGCGAGCCAGGTCGAGCAGGAGGGAGCTGATCCATGCGGATTCGATGCCGGTGGCGTACATGCGGTACTCACCCGTGGAACGGCGGCTGACCTTGACGACCCCGCCGCTGAGGCCGAACAGGCTGGCCAGTTCCTCGGAGTGTTCTTCCTGGATCACGAAGTCTTCGTCGTCGTAGCCCCAGGCCCGGAGCAGGCCGTTCAGCACCTGCACCCGGCTCTTCGGAACCGCGAGAGAAGGACGAGGGGCAGAGACGGGGGCAGCGAGGGGGGTCATGGCGGTACTCCGATCAGCACTGGACAACATGGCTGCATTGTTCGCCGCGACCCGGGGGATGAACATCCCTCGCAGGGACCCGCTCTTTTGGGGGGATTCTGGTGAATATTCACTGGACGGCCATCCCCAACTTCGTTCCCCCCTCCTCTTCAGCCCCGCCGCAGGCCGATGACCTGCAGTTCAGCGAAGGCGATGACGGTCACCACCTGCACGAGCAGAAAGGCCTGCCCGAGCCCGGTGGGCGCGAACCACGGGCCGAAGGCCACGGCCAGGCAGTCGACGGCCCACACGAGGTTGATGAGCACGGCGGCCCACACCCCCGCGCGGGGGATGACCGGGCGGCGCGCGAGCCACACCACGAACGCGGCGTAGACGAACAGGCTGAGCCCGGCCGGAACCAGCACGCCGGCCGGCAGGCCCAGCAGGCCTTGCAGCGGGGTGCCGCCGACGGCCATCAGGGCACCGCACGCGGCACTGACGGCCGCATCGGCGAACAGCACCTTGCGCAGGAACGACAGCGAAGCGATGGACGAGGACACTTGGGACATGGTGATCTCCTGGGCGCCGCCACGGGCCCGGCCCCCTTGGCCGCGCCGCCGTGTCCGGCTTGGGATGCAGTTTCGAAAACGGAAGGCTTCCGGTCCATGACGTGGGAGGTCATGGGCCGCCCGGCCCCGCTGCGTTATCGTTTTGCCACGATGAGCACATCACTCCACCCCACCCCGGCCGCGGCGGCCAGATCGGTCGGCGACCTGATCCGCGAATGGCGCCAGCACCGCCGACTGAGCCAGCTCGACCTCGCGATGCAGGCCGACATTTCCACCCGTCACCTGAGCTACGTCGAGACCGGGCGGGCGGCGCCCAGCCGGGCGATGGTGATGCATCTGGCGGAGCGCCTCTCGGTGCCGCTGCGCGAGCGCAACGTGCTGCTGGCCGCCGCGGGCTTCGCGCCGCTGTACCGCGAGCGCCCCCTCGCCGACCCCGCACTGGATGCGGCCCGCGCCGTGGTGGAGCAGGTGCTGAAGGCCCACGAGCCGTGGCCCGCGCTGGCGGTGGACCGGCACTGGACGCTGCTCGCGAGCAACGCCACCGTGCCCCTGTTCCTGCAGGACGTGGACGCCGCGCTGCTGCAGGGCCCGGTCAACGTGCTGCGCCTGAGCTTGCACCCCGGGGGTGTGGCGCCGCGCATCGCGAACCTCGTGAGCTGGCGGGCGCACCTCTTCCAACGCCTGGAACAGCAGATCGAGGCCACGTCGGACCCCGTGCTGTCCGCCCTGCTCCAGGAACTGCGCGCCTACCCGGCACCCGAGGCGGACGATGCCGACGCGGGCGGCGCCGCGCTGGAGCCGAACGCGATCGCCGTGCCGCTGAAGTTCCGGACACCCGCGGGCCTGCTCTCTTTCATCAGCACGACCACCGTGTTCGGCACGCCGGTCGACATCACCCTCTCCGAGCTGGCGCTCGAGACGTTCTTCCCTGCAGATCGCGTCACGGCCGAGACACTGCGTGGCATGACCACCTGAGTAGACTGCGCGGAAAACAGGGGTTCACCCAGGGACAAGGAGAAGCCGATGACTGCCACCCCCGCCCACCGCATCTGCCCGTTCTGCGAAGCCTGCTGCGGCCTCGAGGTGCGCCTCGACGACCAGGGGCGTGTCGCCTCGGTCCGCGGCCACGATGCCGACGTCTTCAGCGCCGGTTTCATGTGCCCGAAGGGCGTGGCCCTGAAGGACCTGCAGGACGACCCCGACCGGCTCCGCACGCCGCTGATCAAGCGCAACGGCGTGTTCGAACCCGCCTCCTGGGACGAGGCGTTCGACGAGATCGAGCGCCGCCTCGTGCCCCTCCGCGAGAAACACGGCCCGCACGCGGTGGCCGTCACGGCGGGCAACCCGTCGTCGCACAAGATGGGGCTGATGCTGTACTACGGCCGCCTCTTCAAGGCGATGGGCACGCGCAACGCGTACTCGGCTTCCACGCTCGACCAGATGCCCAAGCAGCTGTCGAGCGGGCTGATGTTCGGCCACTGGCTGTCCATCGCCGTGCCCGACATCGAACGCACCGACTGGCTGCTCGTGCTCGGCGCCAACCCGGTCGCCAGCAACGGCAGCCTGTGGACCGTGCCCGATTTCCGCGGCAAGGCCCGGGCTCTCAAGGCGCGCGGCGGCCAGCTCGTGGTGGTGGACCCGCGCCGCACCGAAACCGCCGAGCTGGCCGACCGCCACCTCACCATCCGCCCCGGCGGCGACGTGTACCTGCTGCTGGGCATGGTGGCCACGCTGTTCGAGGAGGACCTCGTGGACCTCGGTGCGGCCGCCCCCCACGTCACCGGCGTGGACGAGGTGCGCGCGGCCGTGGCGCCGTTCCCGGCCGAGGCGGTCGCCGCGCGCTGCGGCATCGAGGCCGAGCAGATTCGCCGGCTCGCGCGTGAACTCGCGGCCGCGCCGCGGGGCATCGTCTACGGCCGCATGGGCACCTGCGCCCAGCCCTTCGGCACGCTGTGCAGCTGGCTCATCGACGTGCTCAACACGCTCACCGGCAACCTCGATCAGCCCGGCGGCGTGATGTTCCCGCGGGCGCCCGCATTCCAGGCCAACAGCGAAGGCAAGCCCGGCAGCGGCCGCGGCATCGTCACGGGCCGGCACCATGCCCGCGTGAGCGGCGCGCCCGAGGTGTTCGGCGAACTGCCCATGGTGTGCCTCGCCGAGGAGATCGAGACCCCGGGCGACGGCCAGGTGCGTGCGCTGATCACCATCGCCAGCAACCCGGTGCTGTCGGCCCCGAACGGGCCGCGCCTGTCCCGGGCGATGGAAGGCCTCGAGTTCATGGTGAGCCTCGACATCTACCTGAACGAGACCTCGCGCCACGCCGACGTGATCCTGCCGGGCCTCGCCCCGCTGGAGGAAGCCCACTACGACGTCGCGTTCCACCAGCTCGCCTACCGCAACGCCGCGCGCTTCAGCGCAGCGGTGCTGCCCTCGCCCGCGGGGCACGTGCCCGAGTGGCAGATCCTGCTCAAGCTCATCGCCATCGCGAAGGGCCTGGGGGCACGCGCCGACGTGGTCGCGCTCGACACCGAGATGCTGCGGGCCGATCTCGCGAAATCGGCGGGCGACCAGGCCGACGAACTGCTGGCCGCGCTGGCACCCCTCGTCGGACCCGAACGGCACCTGGAACTCGCCCTGCGCACGGGCCCGTACGGCGACGGCTTCGGCGCGAAGCCGGACGGCCTGACGCTCGCGAAGCTGAAGGCCGCCCCGAGCGGCATCGACTTCGGCCCGCTGCAGCCGCGGCTGCCGGGCCTGCTGCGCACGCCGTCGGGCAAGGTCGAACTGGCCCCGCCGATGCTGCTGGCGGACCTGCCGCGTGCGCTGGCCGACCTGCAGCAGGCCGCGCCGGAGTTCGTGATCGTGGGCCGCCGCCAGGTGCGCTCGAACAACAGCTGGATGCACAACCTGCCCACGCTCGCGAAGGGACCGTTCCGCTGCACCGCCCTCGTCCACCCGTCCGACGCGGCCCGCCTGGGTCTCGTGGACGGCGGCCGGGCCCGCATCGCGCGGGGCGACACCACGTCGATCGACGCCGAGGTGGCGGTGAGCGACGAGGTGATGCCGGGTGTCATCAGCCTGCCCCACGGCTGGGGCCACGGCCTGCCGGGGGTGAAGCTTTCGGTGGCGGCCGAGCGGCCGGGCGTGAACCTCAACGACGTGCTGGACGAGACCCTGCGCGACCCGCTGTCCGGCAACGCGGTTCTGGGCGGCGTGGCCGTGCAGGTGGCCGCGCTGTAGCCGTGGCACCCCGGGAGGCCGCGCTCATTCCTGGAGCGGCCCCTGGCCGTCCTCCATGTCCCCGACAGCACGGCGCGCGACCACGAGGCGCTTGCGCAGCGAGATCTCGGACAGGTCCAGCTCGGCCACCAGTGCTCGCAGCGACTCGTCGTTGATGCGGTTGTGTTGGCGTTCCACGTACAAGGCGCTGCGCTCGACATGCAGCGCGCTCAGGCGCAGCTCCATCTCCAGCAAGTAGCGCTCGCGGCGCTGGCGCACGGCCTGCGGCCATTCGGCCTGGGCCTCGGGGGTGGGCGCGGCGGGGTACTCCAGCATGTCGATGCGCTTGCGGTAGTCCTGCGTGAGGCGGCCCACGGCTTCCTGCACCTGGGCCTGGCGCACCGGGTCCTTGGTGGTCGACAGTTGACTGGCCATGTGCGAAATGGCCGCGTTGCAAGCCGCCACCCGTGCCCAGCGCTCTTCCTTTAGCGCCACCGGCTCGCCGGCGGGGGGCAGCAGGCGGAGCACCAGGGGCAGGCCCACGCTGCCGATCACCAAGGTCAGGAGGATGGTGGCCGTGGCCAGGAAGACGAGCTGGTCGCGCGCAGGAAACGGTGTGCCGCCCTGCAGCACGAGCGGCACCGACAAGGCACCGGCCAAGGTCACGGCGCCGCGGATGCCGGCCAGCGTCGTCGCCAGATCCAGCAGCGCCGAGGGCTTCTCCGCCATCGCACCGCGCTCGTGCGCACGCCACAGGCTGCCGCGCACCCCCAGCGTGAGCCAGATCCAGCGCAGGCCCAGCAGGGCCAACGTGATCAGCACGGCGTGGCCCGCCGGTCGCCACCAGTCATCACCGGCGGCAGCCAGCGTGTCCCCGACGATGGAGGGCAGCTGCAGGCCAAGGAGCAGGAAGATGGCACCGTTGAAGGCCGCCTCGACCATGTTCCAGATGCCCTCGGTCTGCATCCGCTCAGCCAGGAACTCGCCCCGCCGAAGGTCGGCGAAGTTGGTCGCGACGCCCGCCGCCACCGCGGCCAGGATGCCCGAGACACCGACCCTCTCGCCCACCAGGTACGCCGCGAACGGCAGAAGCACGAGCAGCAGCACCATCTGCGTGGCGGCCACGTCGCCCACGCGCCGCGTGACGCTCTCGCGCCCCACGGCGAATGCCCAGCCCAGCGCGGCACCGACCGCCAGGCCGCCCAAGGCCACCCAGAGGAACTCCTGGCCCGCGTCGGCCCAGGAGAAAGCGCCCGTCACCGTGGCGGCCACCGCGAACTTGAGCGCGACCAGGCCCGAGGCGTCGTTGAGCAGCGATTCGCCCTGCAACACGTGCATGGTCTTGGCCGGCATGCCCAGATTGCGCGTGATGGCCGCGACCGCCACCGCATCGGTGGGTGACACCACGGCAGCCAGCGCGAACGCGACCGTGAGCGGCATCGTCGGGATCATCCAGTGGATGAGGTAGCCCAGCCCCAGCACGGTGAACAGCACCAGGCCCAGCGCCAGCCGCAGGATGGGCCGGTGGAGCGAGAAGAACTCCCGCTTGGGGATGCGCCACCCGTCGGCGAAGAGCAGCGGCGGGATGAACAGGAGCAGGAAAAGATCGGGATCGAACGCGATGTGCAGGCCCTGCTGGGGCCAGGACAACGCCGCGCCGAGCATGATCTGGATCAGGGGCAGAGGAATGGCGCGCAGGTACCGCGCAGCGATGCCGGTGATCGCCCCGAGCAGGAGCACGAGCAGCACGGTTTCGACGGTATGCATGCGGACGCGGAGCCCGTCTAGGCGCGCAGGGCCGGCGCCGCCGGATTCCCCGTCCAACGGGTATCCGCCGGCAACGACTCGCCCTTCATCACGAGCGTCATGGGCCCGAGCTGCACGTTGTCGGCCACGGACGCGCTGTAGAGCACCGTGGTGCGCGGGCCGATGTTCACCTGCCGGCCGATGCGCACCTCGTCGATCTTCATCACGCGGTCCTCGAACAGGTGCGTCTGCGGGCACGTGAGCGCGTTCAGCTCCGTGTGGTCGCCGATGCGCACGCAGTCGAACTCGGTGATGTCGGTGGTGTCGAGGTACACGCCCTTGCCGATGCGGCAGCCCAGCAGGTTCAGCGCCCACGGCAGCCACGGCGTGCCGCGCAGGTAGCGCATGAAGTTGGGCACGGCGATGCCCTCGTACAGGTTCGTGGTGGCTTCCGACAGCCACACGAACGGCGTCCACATGGGCACCGCGCGCTGCTTGTAGCGCCCGATCAGCAGCCACTTGAACACGGCCACGAACACATAGGTCGCCAGACCGAACCAGAGCCCGTAGAGGGTCAGGTCCCACGCCACCTCGTCCCAGCGGCCCGCGCCCGCGGTGGGCATCACCGCCAGCACGATGGCGTAGCCGGCGGAGATCACGATGGCGTGGGGCGCGACGATGCGGAAGGCCTCGATCAGCCCGCGCGCCAGGCGCCGCCACGGCGACGGCCGGAACGTGAGCGACTCGGGGAAACCGGCCACGGTCTCGCGCGCCGGCAGGTGCATGGCGGGCGATCCCAGCCACGTGTCGCCGCTCTTCATGCGGCCGGCCTCGGGCGCGCGGGACAGCACGCCCACCAGCACGTTCTCGGGCAGCGTGGTGCCGTCGGGGATGTAGGCGCCGTTGCCCACGAAACTGCGGCGCGACACCACGGTGGGCTGCATCGTCATCCAGCCGCCGTCGATCTCCTCGTCGCCCAGCAGCACGGCGTCGGCGATGAAGGTCTCGTCGCCCAGGGTCAGCATGTCCGGCACCACGCCCAGCGCGGTGGAGATCTCGGCGTCGCGGCCGACCTTCGCGCCGAGCAGCCGGTACCAGGCCGGCGCGTACACCGTGGCGTAGAGGCCGTGCAGCGTCTGCAGGCTGGACTCCTGGATCTGGTTCACGAGCCACTTGCCGCAGTACACGTTGCTGTGCACCGGCCAGCTGCCGGTGCGCAGCCGCGGCAGCACGGACCAGCGGATGCCGGCCGACAGCAGCGCCGTCAGCACGATCATCACGGCGCTGGCCGGCAGCGCGAGCACGAAGTACTTCAGCAGCGGCAGCCCCTGGAACATCGCCGAGAGGGCCGGGAACACCTCGCTGTCGTCCAGCCAGTCGATCACCATGAACGTGGGGAACACGGGCATGAAGAACAGCGTGGCGATCAGCAGCGCGCCGAACACGAAGAAGGCGGCCTCGCCGCGCAGGCGGGCCGCCGACACCGGCGGGCGCGGCTTGAGCGAGCTGCGGTCGAACGGACCCGCATCGCGTGCGGGCGAGCCGGTCCAGAGGCGGTCGGCCGGCACGGCCTGGCCGCTGCGCAGCGCCGACTGCGCGTCGAGGTGGGCCCAGTCGTCCAGGCGGGTGTCGCCTTCCAGCACGGCGTACGAGCCCACATGGGTGTCGTGGCCGAGGTCGATGGGGCCGAGCACGAACCGGCCCTCGTGCACGCGCGCGTTCTCGAAGTTGACGGCGTTGCCCACGCTGACCCGGTCACCCACGGTCAGCAGGTCGGGCGAGCGCAGCGTGATGGAGCCGATGGTGGCATCGCGGCCCACACGTGCGCCGAGGGCCCGCAGCCACCACGCGTGCAGCGAGGAGCCGTGGATCAGGTACGTGGGCGCGGCCTCCACGAGGCGGTCCGTCACCCACCAGCGGTAGTAGACGAAGCCCCACATCGGGTACGTGCCCGCGGCGAGGCGCCCGGCGATGAGCCACTTGCCCGCGATGGCGATGGCGAACTCGAGCACCGTCGCGAACAGGAACACGAGGATGGACATGGCCACCGCGAACGGCACCGAGTCGCCCGGGCTGCCCGTGTGGAAGTGGTACGTGAAAAACGGCGCGAGCCACTGGCCCATGCGGATCGTCAGCAGCGGCGGCACCGCCAGCGCCTGGAAGAAGCCGCAGCGCCAGCGGCGCCATGCGGAGGGGGGTGTCCAGGCCGGCACGTCGTCGGCCGGTTCCTGCGCCGACGCCTCCAGCGCGCTGGCGATGGCGCCCAGCGTGCGGTGCGTGTAGATGTCGCGCACGGTGGCGTGGGCGAAGCGGGGATTCGCGCGCAGCGCGGACGCGAGCCGCGCGGCGAACAGCGAGTGGCCGCCCAGGTCCGAGAAGAAGTCGGCCTCGCGCCGGATGGCCTGGCCCGGGAACAGCGTCTCGAGCGCGGCGAACATCACCTCCTCGGCCGGTGTCTCGGCCACGTCGGACCCTTCGGCCCGCGCGGCCACCGCGAGCGCCCTCGCCTTCAGCGCGTTGCGGTCGATCTTGCCGGACGTGAGCCGGGGCATTTCGTCGAGCCATTCGTACCGCGTGGGCACCATGTACGGCGGCAGGCTGGCCGACAGCGCGGCGCGCAGCTCGGCGTCCGACGGCGCGCCCGCAGCTTCCGCCACGAGGTATGCCACCAGTTGGTCCACGCCGCCGTCCTTGCGCAGCAGCACGGCCGTGGTGCCCACGCCGGGCAGCGCGGCCAGCGCCGCCTCGATCTCGCCGAGTTCGACGCGGAAGCCGCGGATCTTCACCTGGTCGTCGGCCCGGCCCAGGCACTGCACCTGGCCGTGTTCGTCGATGCGGGCGAGGTCGCCCGTGCGGTACAGGCGGCCGTCCTGCGGGGCCGTGGCCCACGGGTTCTCGAGGAACCTCTGGGCGGTGAGGTCCGGGCGGCCGAGGTAGCCCGCCGCGACGCCGGGCCCGAAGATGCAGAGCTCGCCCGTCTCGCCGGGCGGCAGCAGGCGCAGGCCGTTCTCCACGTCGGTGGCGATGACCAGCAGGCCGTAGTTGGGCAACGGCGTGCCAATGGTGACCGGCTCGCCGGCATGCAGTTCGGCGAGGCTCGCCGACACCGTGGCTTCGGTCGGGCCATAGGTGTTGAAGACCTGCCGGCCGCCCACCGCCCAGCGGGCCACCAGCGACTCGGGGCACATCTCGCCGCCGAGGTTGATGAGCCGCAGGTTGGGCACGTCCTCCGCGAACAGGGCCAGCAGCGTGGGCACGGCATGCAGCACGCTGACCCCGGCCGCAGCCAAAGCCTTCGGCAGAGACTCGGGGTCGGCGGCCAGCGCCTTCGGGGCGAGCCACAGCGTGGCGCCCACGAGGTAGCTGATCCAGATCTCCTCGAACGACATGTCGAAGGCGACCGAGAAGCCCTGGTAGACCCGGTCGGTCTCGCGCACGCGCAGCACCTCGTTCTCGCTGCGCAGGAAGTGGCAGATGCTGCCCTGCCCCACCACGATGCCCTTGGGCTTGCCGGTGGAGCCCGACGTGTAGATCACGTAGGCCGGATGTTCCGGCCGCGCGCCTTCGCGCCGCCGCGCGGGCGCCGGTGCCGCATCGAGCAGACCTTCCGCCGTCCACACCGGGCGGCCCAGGCCGGACAGGCGCGGAGCCGAAGCCGCATCGGTGACGATGCCGGCGGCCTCCGCGTCGTCCAGGCACACCTGGATGCGGTCCACCGGGTTGTCGGCGTCGGAGGGCAACCAGGCGGCACCCGTCTTCGCGATGGCGAGTTGCATCACGAGCAGGTCGATGCCCCGCGGCAGCCACAGGCCCACGATCTGGCCCGGCCGCACGCCGGCCTCGATCAGGCGCGCGCAGGCACGGTCGGCCAGCGCGTCGAGTTCACCGTACGTGAGCGACCGGTCGCCGAACACCAGCGCCGGGTGATCGGGACGCCGCCGCACGGTGGCCTCGAAGACATCGGCGAGCACCTCGCCGCGCAGCAGGTCGGGCCGGTTCGGGCCGGCCAGCACCCCCGCCTCCGCGGGCTTCAGCGGCGCGTTCAATTCCAGCGCTCGAAGAGGTGCACGCGGTTCCGTCCGGCCTGCTTCGCCCGGTACAGCGCGCGGTCGGCCTGGGCGACGAGCGTGTGGGGGTCGATGCCGTGTTCAGGCTGCGCTGCCACGGCGCCGATGCTGACGGTCAGCGGGTGGAAAGTCCACGCGGTGCCTTCGACGGCGGCCCGCACGCGTTCGGCGGCCTCGCTGGCGCCGGTGGCGTCGGCATCGGGGAGGATGGCGACGAACTCCTCGCCGCCGAAGCGTGCGAGGAAGTCGTTGCTGCGCAGTGGCTGCAGCAACGACTGCACGATCTGGACGAGCGCGCCGTCACCGGTCGGGTGACCGAAGCGGTCGTTGAAGTCCTTGAAATGGTCCACGTCGATCATCAGGAGTCCGAGAGGGGAGCGGGTTCGGGCATGGCGGTTCCATTCGGCCGCCAGCCGCTGGTCGAAGGCGCGCCGGTTCCACGCGCCGGTGAGGACATCGGTGGTGCTGCGCAGGCTCAGGTCGGCGACGAGGTGCCGCAGCTCGAGCTGTGCGACCACCTGCCGCGCGAGCGAGGCGAGCGCGTTGCGTTCGCGCGGCGAGAGGTGCCGGGGCACGCGGTCGATCACGCAGAGCGTGCCGAGGGCCTGCCCGTCGGGGGACACCAGCGGCGCGCCGGCATAGAAGCGGATGTTCGGCTCACCGAGCACGAGCGGGTTGCGCGCAAAGCGGGGGTCGTCGAGGGCGTCGGGCACCTCGAGGATCTGGTCGGGTTCCAGAATGGCATGCGCGCAGAATGCCACGGAACGCGGTGTTTCCGTCGTGCCGTCGAGGCCCACGACGGCCTTGAACCACTGACGGTGCTCGTCGACCAGCGTGATCACCGCGATGGGCACGTTGCAGAGCGCCGCGGCCACGGTGGTGATGTCGTCGAAGGCCTGCTCGGCGGGGGTGTCGAGCACGCCGTAGCGGTTCAGTGCCGCGAGGCGCGCCACCTCGTTGACCGGCAACTCGGCCTGCACGGCGCTGGCCAGGACCGGCTCGATGGTCGGCCCGGGGTCGGGTGAAACGGGTGGAACAGACGACATCGGCGGAGCGTTTCCCGGGTTCCGGACCCGGAACCCTGCCGCCAAAGTGGAACCCAGCGCTGCCGGGGCGTCAATGCCCTTGATTCGTCGCCACGTCGTTGGCGAGGGGAGCCGCGTCGCCGGCTTGCGCCACCAGGCGCTTCGGCGCATCGGCCGTGGCGACGATCGGCGGATCGAGCAGGCGCACGAGCGGGCTCTTCAGGTCCCTCGCGTAGCCCACCACCGAGTTGTGCACGCCCCCGGGGATCGGTTTCCACGGGTCGGCGCCGCGGGCGAGCAGGAACTCGACCGTTTCCTGCTGGCGCGCCGGGTCGGCGAGGAAACCCGGCAGCAGCACGCGGGCGAGCGGGGTCCACGGCAGGCGGCCGCCCTGGGACGGCGGCACGCGGTTCGCGAGTTGCGGGGCGCGGTTGAGCCACCACTGGACCGCCTCGAAGTTGCTGGTGCGCAGGGCCTCCTCGAAGCCCGACGTCTGCCGGCCATCGACGGTGCCGAGCGAGGCAGCCGCGGTGTGCCCCTGGCTCTCGAGCTTGCGCCCGAACGGCGACAGCAGGTAGTCAGGGTGGAGCGCGCCCAGCACGCCGAAGCCGGCGGTGTCCCGCTGCAGCATGCCGGCGACCAGCCAGGTGTCGAGCACCCGGTCGAGACCGGCCTGGCGGGCGTTCGGGCAGCTGAACATGCGCACGACGTCGTGGCGCACGGACCGGGCGTCGGCCTCGGCCAGCCACACGAGGGATTCGCGCACCGCGGGCGACGCGGACTGGAAGTCGGGGCACGGCTGGACGGCGGCCAGCGCGACGAGCGGCGGCACCGGGCAGGACTCGGGCTGGGCGCCCTTGTTGAGCAGTTCGGGGAGCACCGGCCACAGGCGCGGGTCGCGCGCGGCCAGGGTCAGGTGGCAGCCCTGGAGTTCATTGCGGGCGATGTCCTCGGTGCGCAGGCTGCCGGCGACGAAGTGGCCGCAGCGTGCGGTCAGCGCCCGTTCGACGCTGTTCATCCGCAGGCAGGACACCGGATCGCCGTCGGTCATCTGGGCGTGCAGGTGTTTCGCGATCTCCCACGTGACGCTGGTGTCCGTGGCCACGCCGGCCACGCCCAGCACCAGGGACGTGGTGGTGCAACCGGCCGCCGAAGTCAGCACGAACAGGGCAACGGCAGCGCGGCGAAGTCGGGTCAACACGGAGGTGGGGCTCATGTCACTTTTGGGCAGATGCCCTTGCAACGCAACTTCCGAGCCACCGAAGCGGCCGCGGGCGTCCGTGGCCGCGAAACCGGACGGACCCCACATTCCATCGCGGTTCTCACCGCCCGAAGCTCCCGGACCGTCCGGTCCGGGCGGGTGACCAATTTCGTTGGCCGACCCGTTTCCTGTCATAAACGGGCAGGTGTGTCTCCGAGTGTGACGGCCCCGGTCGTCAGGGTTTCGTCTCCCGGACCAACCGGATGCCCACCAGGGTGTACCGGGTCTGGGGGGTGTTCCAGTTGCGGAACGCGCAGCGGGCATACAGCGGCCACGTGTGCCACGACCCACCCCGGCGCACCTTCACCTCCCCGGTGGCGGGGCCGGTCGGGTCGTCCACGGGCGACTGCGCGTAATAGTCGTCGCCATGCCAGTCGGACACCCACTCCCACACGTTGCCGTGCATGTCCGAGAGGCCGAACGCGTTCGGCGCGAACGAACCCACCGGCGCGGTGAAGGCGTGGCCGTCGTGGCCCGGCACGGCCCGGTCGCGCCACTTCGGCCAGTTCACCGCCGCGTCCTCGTCGAAGGTGTTGCCGGAGGCGACCAGGCCCGCCGGGTCGTCGCCGTGCTGGTACCGGGTGCGTGCTCCCGCGCGGCAGGCGTACTCCCACTCGGCCTCGGTGGGCAGGCGGTAGCGGCGCCCCTCCTGCTGGCTGAGCCACCGGGCGAGTGCCACGGCGTCGTTCCAGGTGACGTTGACGACCGGGTGGTCGTCGCCCTGCCGGAAGCCCGGGTTGCGCCACGAGTACACCGGCGAACGGCCCTCGAAGGCGTCGCCCCGTTTCGTGGTGGCGGGGTCGTAGGCCGGGTTGTGGCCGTAGCCGCCGGTGCCGTCCGCGACCGATTCGGGCACGTGGCCGGACCGTTCGAGGAAGCGCCGGAACTGCCCCACGGTGACCTCGTGGCGGCTCATCTCGAAGGCGCGCGTGATGCGCACCGTGTGGACCGGGGCCTCGTCACCCAGGCCCGTGAACCGCGACGGCTCCAGCCCGGGGTACGCGGCCGCCAGTGCGGCGGGGGCCTCGTCGCTGCCCATCTGGAACGTGCCGGCGGGGATGCGGACGAAGTCGATGCCGAGCACGTCGGCGGCGGGCGGCGATTGCGCGCAGCCCGCCAGCCCCAGGACACCCAGCCACCACACGGTCAGGAGTTTCATGGCCGCGAGTGTGTCACGGCCGCATGAGGCGCCGTCAGATGGCGAACGAGAACTCCAGCGGATGGGCCCGTGCCGATCGGCGCTGGCGCTCGACCCGCTGGATCATCAGCTCCACCAACGTCTTCGCATGCGGCAGCGGGCCGAAGCCGGACTCGGTGTTGATGTGTCCGACCGCCCCGAGGTTGATGAACTGCGAGCCCCAGATGCGCGCCCACGAGCGGGCGCTGTCGAGGCGCATCCACGGATCGTTCTCGCTCGCGAGCAGCGCGCTCGGGATCGGCAGCTGCGACTGCGGCAGGAACGGGCCGGCCGCGAACTTCTCGGGGTCGGCCGGCGCCACCATCAGCGCGGCGTGCACGCCCTGCCCGCCATGGGCCAGGTAGCGCGCGAGCGCGAGGCAGCCGAAGCTGTGCGCCACGGCCACCCAGCGCGTGCCGGGCTCGCGCGACAGTGTCACGTCGATGCGGTCGGCCCAGCGTTCGAGGTCGGCGCGGGTCCAGTCGTCCTGGCGCACGCGCGTCGACCGCTTGAAGTGGCCTTCGAGCCAGGTCTGCCAATGGCCCTGGCCGCTGTCGTGCAGCCCCGGCACCACCAGGACACGGACGGGATCGCCCTTGAAGCCCATGGCCCGCCCCGTGTCAGAGCGTCGCGATGGACACTTCGGTGGACTTCACCAGCGCGACCACGTCGCGCCCCGGCTTCAGGCCCAGTTCCTTGACGGAGCGGGTGGTGATGACCGACGTGACCACGAGGCCGGACGGCGTCTCGACGTCGATCTCCGAGACGACGGGGCCTTCGATGATTTCCTTGACCTTGCCGCGGAACTGGTTGCGGACGTTGATGGCGGTGATGCTCATGTTCTTCTCCAGGGGATGACAGCGAAAGGGAAACTCAGGTGGACCAGCGCACGTCGCGCGGGGCCCAGCGCGTGGACTCGCCGGCCTGCGGCGCCTGCAGGCGCGACAGCAGCGCCTCGCGCTCGCGGGCCGCGTCCTCCAGCCGCTGGAACTCGTCGTTGCGGTCGATGACGGTCTGCAGCGACCGCGCGACTCGCTCCTGCACCTCGGGCAACAGGCGGTAGCCTTCGGTCTCGTGCTTCGGGATCTGCGGGTCGGTGGCGAACACCGGGTCGAGGATGTCGCGCGCGCCCAGGGCCGACAGCACGGGCTTGAGCGCGTAGTCGAGGGCCAGCAGGTGGGCGATGCTGCCGCCGGTGGCCAGCGGCACGACGGTCTTCTCGCGCAGGCCGTCCTGCGGCAGCAGGTCGAGGAACGACTTCAGCAGGCCGCTGTAGGCCGCCTTGTAGATCGGGGTGGAGACCAGCACGACCTGGGCCTCGTTCACCTCGTTCAGCGCCTGCCGGATCAGCGGGTGGTCGAACTGGGCGTGCAGCAGCGCCTCGGCGGGCAGTTCACGGACCGAGATGGTGTGCAGGCTGCTGGCCACGTGCCGCAGCGAGGCCGTGGCGTGCTGCAGCAGGGCCGCGGAGCGGGAGGTGGCGGACGGACTGCCCAGGATGCCGACGATTTTCATGAAGCCGAGACGAGCGTGGTGTCGATGGCGTGACGATAAGGAGACGTCGTTGCTCGCGGAACGAAGAAGAACGCCTTTCCTTATCGCAATTGCGTATTTCTCTTCGGCCCATGCGCTTCGTAGCCTGCGCGCTCCACTTCGAGGAGACCCTCATGTCCCAAGCTTCCTGGCGCTTCGAAACACGGTCCATCCACGCCGGCTATTCGCCGGACCCGACGACGAAGGCCGTCGCGGTGCCCATCTACCAGACCGTGGCCTACGCGTTCGACAACGCGCAGCACGGGGCCGACCTGTTCGACCTCAAGGTGCCGGGCAACATCTACTCGCGGATCATGAACCCGACGAACGACGTGCTGGAGCAACGGCTCGCCTCGCTCGAGGGTGGCATCGGCGCGCTGGCGCTGGCGTCGGGCCAGGCCGCGGTGACCTATGCCATCCTGACGATCAGCGAGGCCGGCGACAACATCGTCTCGTCCAGCGCGCTCTACGGCGGCACGTACAACCTCTTCGCCCACACGCTGCCGCAATACGGCATCACCACGCGCTTCGCCGACCACCGCGACCCCGCCTCGTTCGAGGCGCTGATCGACGACCGCACGAAGGCGGTGTTCGTCGAGTCGCTCGGCAACCCGGCCGGCAACGTGACCGACATCGCCCGGGTCGCCGAGATCGCGCACCGCCACGGCGTGCCGCTGATCGTCGACAACACCGTGCCCTCCCCCTACCTCAGCCGCCCGTTCGAACACGGCGCCGACATCGTCGTGCACTCGCTGACGAAGTACCTCGGTGGCCACGGCACGAGCGTGGGCGGCGCGATCGTCGACTCGGGCAAGTTCCCGTGGGCCCAGCACAAGGCCCGCTTCAAGCGCCTCAACGAACCCGACCCGAGCTACCACGGCGTGGTCTACACCGAGGCCCTCGGCCCGGCCGCGTACATCGGTCGCGCCCGCGTCGTTCCGCTGCGCAACACCGGCGCGGCGCTGTCACCGTTCAACGCGTTCCAGATCCTGCAGGGCATCGAGACACTCGCGCTGCGCCTGGACCGCATCAGCGACAACGCCGTCAAGGTGGCGCAGCACCTGTCGACCCATCCGAAGGTGGGCTGGGTCAACTACGCGGGCCTCGAAGGGCATCCGGACCATGCGCTGGTGAAGAAGTACCTCTCGGGCAAGGCCTCGGGGCTGTTGACCTTCGGCGTGAAGAGCCCGGCCGGCCAGGGCCGCGAGGCGGGCGCGCGGTTCCTCGACGCGCTGGCGCTCTTCACGCGCCTCGTCAACATCGGCGACGCCAAGTCGCTGGCCACGCACCCCGCGTCCACCACGCACCGCCAGTTGAACCCGGAGGAGCTGAAGAAGACGGGGGTGACCGAGGACACCGTGCGCCTGTCCGTCGGCATCGAGCACATCGACGACCTGATCGCCGACCTCGACCAGGCGCTCGCGGCCGTCTGAGGGGGTGAGGATCGTCATTCGAAAAGCTTCGTTGTCGTGGACGCCGGGGGCCGGTTTACTGCAGTCCTCGACCACACGAAACGAACCTCTTCCATGACGATCCGACGCCGCCTCGTTGCCCTCGCTGCCAGTTCCAGCCTCGCGCTGTCCGCCCTCGGCCTCGCCACCCCGGCGCGTGCCGAGGGACAGCTCCGCATCGCCGAGCAGTTCGGCATCGTGTACCTGCTGCTCAACGTGGCGCAGGACCAGAAGCTGATCGAGAAGCATGGCAAGGCGCTCGGCCAGGAGATCAAGGTCGAGTTCGTGAAACTGTCGGGTGGTGCCGCCGTCAACGACGCGCTGCTGTCGGGTTCCATCGACGTGGCCGGCGCCGGCGTGGGCCCGCTGCTCACGATCTGGGACCGCACGAAGGGCAAGCAGGACGTCAAGGGCATCGCCTCCCTCGGCAACTTCCCGTACTACCTCGTCTCGAACAACCCGAACGTCAAGACCATCGCCGACTTCACCGACAAGGACCGCATCGCGCTGCCCGCGGTGGGCGTGTCGGTGCAGGCCCGCATCCTCCAGTTCGCTGCCGCGAAGCAGTGGGGCGACAAGGAGTTCAACCGCCTCGACCGGCTGACGCAGACCCTGCCCCACCCGGACGCGGCCGCCGCCATCATCGCCGGCGGCACCGAGATCACCGGCCACTTCGGCAACCCGCCGTTCCAGGAACAGGAGCTCGCCGGCAACCCGAAGGCGCGCATCGTGCTGAACTCGTACGACGTGCTGGGCGGGCCGGCGTCGGCCACCGTGCTGTACGCCACCGACAAGTTCCGCCGCGCCAATCCGAAGACCTACCGCGCGTTCATCGAGGCGCTGGACGAGGCCGCACGCTGGGTGCGCGCGAACCCCGAGAAGGCCGCGGACACCTACATCCGCGTGAACAACGCGAAGATCGACCGCGACCTGCTGGTGAAGATCATCAGGAACCCGCAGGTGGAGTACAAGATCGCGCCGCAGAACACGCTGGCCCTCGCGCAGTTCCTGCACCGCGTGGGCGCGCTCAAGAACGAGCCGCGCGCCGCGAACGACTACTTCTTCGCCGACCACCCGGCCACCGCCCGAGGAGACTGACCATGGGCATCCCGTTCCTGCGCGTCGTGCCGCCACCACTGCCCCGCGAGCCGCGTGCCACGAGCGACGTGCCCACGCTCCAGGCCGAGGACGTGACGATCGAGTACCGCACGCCGGAGCGGGTCGTGCGCGCCACCGACCGCGTGAGCTTCGACGTGCTCGAAGGCGACCGCTTCGTGCTGCTCGGTCCCTCGGGCTGCGGCAAGTCCACGCTGCTGAAGGCCGCCGCGGGTTTCGTCACGCCCCGCTCGGGCCACATCCGGCTCGATGGTGCGACGGTCAGCGAACCCGGACCGGACCGCATCGTCGTGTTCCAGGAGTTCGACCAGCTGCCGCCGTGGAAGACGGTCAAGGCCAACGTGATGTTCCCGCTGCGGGCGTCGCGCCTGCTGTCGCGGCGCCAGGCCGAGGAACGGGCGCTGCACTACCTCGACAAGGTGGGCCTCGCCGACTTCGCCGACGCGTACCCGCACACGCTGTCGGGCGGCATGAAGCAGCGCGTGGCCATCGCCCGCGCCCTCGCGATGCAGCCGCGCGTGCTGCTGATGGACGAGCCGTTCGCCGCGCTGGATGCCCTCACGCGCCGTCGCATGCAGGAGGAACTGCTGTCGCTGTGGGAGGAATTCCGTTTCACTCTGCTGTTCGTCACCCACTCGATCGAGGAAGCCCTCGTGGTGGGCAACCGCATCCTGCTGCTGTCGCCGCACCCGGGTCGCGTGCGCGCGGAACTCGACGCACAGGCCTACGGCCTGCACAGCCTCGGCAGCCCCGAGTTCCAGTCCACGTCGCAGCGCATCCACCGCCTGCTGTTCGACGAACCCGCCGCGTCGCTCGCGGCCGCCTGACGATGACCGCCGCCCTTGTCCGCCCCGAATACGAACGCGACCTGCCGCCGCTGAGCGACGACGAGGTCGTGCAACCGCTGCCGCTCTCGGCTCGCCTGTGGCAGCAGGGGTGGGTGCGCAAGACCGTGCTGCTGCTGGTGATGGCCGGCCTGTGGGAGGTGGCCGCGCGCCTGAAGGCCAACGACCTGCTGCTGCCCACGTTCGTCGACACCGCCATCGCCTTCGGCCAGGGCCTGTGGAGCGGCGAACTGCTGCACCGGGCCGGCATGTCGCTCGCCGTGTTGCTGCGCGGCTATCTCCTGGGCATCGCCGCGGCCTTCGTGCTGACGACGCTGGCCACGTCCACGCAGCTGGGCCGCGACCTGCTGGACACGCTGACGTCGATGTTCAACCCGCTGCCCGCCATCGCGCTGCTGCCCGTCGCGCTGCTGTGGTTCGGGCTGGGCCAGGGCAGCCTCGTGTTCGTGCTGGTGCACTCGGTGCTGTGGCCGCTGGCGCTCAACACGTACAGCGGCTTCCGCTCGGTGCCCGAGACGCTGCGCATGGCGGGCCGCAACTACGGCCTGCGCGGCTTGCGCTACGTGCTGTTCATCCTCGTGCCGGCGGCGCTGCCCGCCATCGTGGCCGGACTGAAGATCGGCTGGGCCTTCGCGTGGCGCACGCTGATCGCGGCCGAACTGGTGTTCGGCACCACCAACAGCGGCCAGGGCGGCCTTGGCTGGTTCATCTTCCAGAACCGCAACGAGCTCTACACCGACCGCGTGTTCGCGGGCCTCGCGATGGTCATCGTGATCGGCCTGCTCGTCGAGAGCCTCGTGTTCGTGACGCTGGAACGCGCGACGGTGCGGCGCTGGGGGATGCAGCGCTGACCGTCGCGGTGCGTCAACGGGTCATTGGCGCGTGAGGTGGAAGAAGAAGTCCGTGGGCTTCCCCTTCACGTCCCCGAGGCCGATGATCACGTCGTCGGTGACCTTGCGGAAGTAGTCCATGATGGGCTGCTTGTCGTAGATCAGCGAGGCCGAGACCTTGCCGCGCCAGGCCATCAGCCGCATCTGCGCCGCGCCCAGATTGTCATAGGCGTACACGGAGCCGTCGTCCCTGCGGCACAGCAGCGGCTCGCAGTAGTCGGCCGATACGAAACGCTTGCCGTACCACTTGATCGGGTCGGGGTCCTTGCCGCCGTCGAACTTGCCGCCCTTCCACGTGCCGAGGATCTCCTCGATCGAGATGGGGTCGAGCTGGTCATACAGCGGGAAGATCAGGTCGGGGGCGTACGCCTGGCCGGTCTGGATCATCTCCAGCAACTGGGTCTGTGCACTCATGGGGTGGTCCTCCTGGGATCAGTTCGGGGAGCTGAGGATCTCGAGCACCGTGCCGTCGGCATCCTTCGCGTAGCCGACCAGCGCGTCGCCCAGGGCGGCTTCGGTGGCGGCCGCGGGGGCGCGGGTGACGGTCTTGCCGGCGTCGAAGATCCGCTTGGCGTAGTCGCCCGGGCGGTCGGCGCGCAGACCGAGGGTCACGGGGTTGTCCTTGTAGTTCTTCGCGGTGCCGTCGGTGTAGGTCATCAGCACGATGCTCGCCCCGCGCCCGGCCTTCGAGCCGAGGATGTACTCGTCGTACCAGGGCGTGTTCGCGGCCTTCGCGATCGACAGCTTCGGCGCCACGAGCTTCATGTCCAGCGTGTCGACGTAGAAGGTCTTCGCCGCCTCGAGGTCGGCCACGCCGATGCCGAAGGCGCTGACGTACGGCGTGGTGGCGGCCGCGCTGCTCGCGATTTCGACGAGGTTGTTGTCGGGGTCGCGGGAGAACGAGACCATGCTGCCGTTGAAGTTCGCGGGCGTGGACGCGCTGCCGCCGGCGGCCACCACCGCGGCCACGGCCGCCGGGGTGTCGCTCACGTAGAACACGATCTTGCCGGGGTTCTGCTTGTAGTTGCGGGTCGAACCGTCCGTGTGCTTGTAGAGCACGAGCTGGGCGCCGCGCTTGTCGGCGGCATCGAGCACCACCTCGTCGCGGTCGGTGCGCGTGAGGCGCACGCGTTCGGTCATGCCGAAGGCGGCCTTGTAGAACGCCACCGACTTCTCGAGGTCGGTCACGCCCACGCCGGCCGAGCACAGGTACGCCCCGGTGGTCGACGTTGACGCCGACGTGATCGCTGCCGTGCCGCACGGGGCGGCCTGGGGCGACTTGTACAGGTGGAGCTGCGTGCCGTCGGCGTCCTTCGCGGTGCTGGCGACGATGCCGCCGAGGACGGCCTCGGCCGACTTCGCGGGCGCCGCGGGCACGGTGCCGCCAGCATCGGTGATGCGCTTGGCGTACGCCACCGGGTCGCTCACCCGCAGGCTCAGCGAGACCGGGTTGTTGGTGTAGTTCTTGGCGGAGCCGTCCGTGTAGTGCATCAGCACGACGGCCGAGCCCTTCGCGGTGGGCGACGACAGGATGTACTCGTCGTACCAGGGCGTGACACCGCCCGCGCCATTCGGCTTCGTGACCGAGAGCTTGAGCGTCTGCTTGAAGTCGAGCACGTCGATGTAGTACGCCCGGGCGGCCTCCAGGTCGGTCACGCCGATGCCGAAGGCGCTGAGGTACGAGTGCGTGGCCACCGCGCTGCCGGCGATCTCGACGAGGTTGTTGTCGGGGTCACGGCCGAAGCCGACCATCGTGCCCTGGAACAGCACCGGGGGGCTCGTCAGCGTGCCGCCGGCGGCGGCCAGCGCCGCGCCGAAGGCCGCCGGGTCCTTCACGTAGAAGACGATCTTGCCCGGGTTCTTCGAATAGTCGCGGGCCGTGGTGTCGCTGTGCTTGAAGAGCACGAGGTGCGAGCCACGCGCGTCGGCGGATGCCATCACCACCTCGTCGCGGTCGGTGCGCTTCAGCCGCGCCTTCTCGCGCATGCCCAGGGCCTTGTAGAACGTGACGGCACGTTCGAGGTCGGCCACGCCGACGTTGGCGGCACAGAGGTACGCGCCCGTGGCGCTGGCCGTGGGCACGGCGCCCGCCGCGGGTTCGAGCGCGGGGCACGGATCCACCACGGCGGCCGGCGCCACCGGGGCGGCGACGACCTCGTCGTCGTCCCCGCCGCATCCCATCACCATCGCCCCCACCACCGCCACCGTCGCCCAACCGATCGACTTGTTCATCACTGCTCCGTTCTCGTTCTGGCACACATAACTGAACCAGCGTTCAGTGAAACGGATTGTTGAACTAAACGTACGTTCAGTCACCTAGGGTTGGCCCGGCGTCGCGCACGCGACATGCGTTGCGCCGACACAAGGATTTCGGTGGGGCCGCCAGCGGACGGGGCGTTCGTCTGGGATGATTCGCACCCATGCATTCGCCCTCCTCACCGACCGGACCGCTGCTCGTCGCCTGCCTCTGCGCCGCCTGGTGCGGCAGTTGCCGCGAGTACCGTCCCACGTTCGATTCGGTGGAGGCCGCGTTCCCGGAGGCCACGTTCCGCTGGATCGACATCGAGGACGAGTCCGACCTGGTCGACCCGCTGGACGTGGAGAACTTCCCGACCCTGCTGATCGCCGTCGGCGGTATGCCCGTCTTCTACGGCCCCCTCACGCCGCACCGCGAGACGCTGGTGCGCCTCGTGCGCACCCATGCCGACGCGCCCGTGCCAGCGGCGCTGCCCTCGCCCGACGTGCACCGCGTGGTGCAACGCCTGCTCGCCTGACGGCGGCTCAGCCGCGGTCGTTGAACGCGGAGATGTGCGCCACCTGGAACACGTCGGACAGCGCCTGCAACTCGGTGCGGTGCCGCTGCGCCAGGCGCCGCAATGACTTCTCGCCCTCGGGCGTGACCCGCACGATCACCTGACGCCGGTCGGTTTCGCCCGGCTCGCGGGTCACGAGGCCCGCCGCCACGCAGCGCGCGACGAGCGCCACCACGCCGTGCTGCTGCGTCTGCAGGCGTTCGGCCAGTTCGCCGATGGTGGCCCAGTCCCGCCCCGGGAACCCGCGCACGTGCAGCAGCAGCTGGTACTGCTGCGGCGTGAGCCCCTCGGCCTGCGCCGCGTCCTCGCTGAAGCGCAGGAAGCGCCGCAGCTGGTAGCGGAACTCGGAAAGGGCTTCGAAATCGGCTTTCGTGAGGGCGGGGGGTCGTGGGGTCATGGAGGGGTCGGGCGCCTCAATAGATCATGCCGTGATGTAATTCGGGATTGTCGGTCCAGAACGAACGCCTCATGAATCCAACGCTGCCGCAACGGCTGCAGAGCTTAGGGTCGGCCCGCGCGCCGGTCAACGCCGGTGCCGCGCCCCGGCCCCAACCGGGCGACTACGCGGCCCAGCCCCGCCTGCTGCGCATGGCCGCGCTCGCCGCCGTGCTGGGCGGGCTCGGCACCGTGGCCGCCTACACGCTGCTGACGCTGATCCGCTTCTTCACGAACGTGTTCTTCTTCCAGACGCTCTCGGTGGCCGACCGGTCGCCCGCTGAGCACACGCTGGGCCTCTGGGTGATCGCGCTGCCGGTGGTCGGCGGCCTCGTCGTCGGGCTGATGGCGCGGTACGGGTCCGAGAAGATCCGCGGCCACGGCATTCCCGAGGCCATCGAGGCCATCCTGTTCGGCAAGAGCCGAATGTCGCCCAAGGTGGCGGTGCTCAAGCCGTTGTCTTCCGGCATCGTCATCGGCTCGGGCGGCCCGTTCGGTGCCGAGGGGCCGATCATCATGACGGGCGGTGCGGTGGGGTCGCTGCTCGGGCAGTTGCTGCACCTCTCGGCCGCCGAACGCAAGACGCTGCTCGTGGCCGGCGCCACGGCGGGCATGACCGCGGTGTTCGGCACGCCGCTCGCGGCCGTGCTGCTCGCGGTGGAACTGCTGCTGTTCGAGCTGCGCCCGCGCAGCCTGCTGCCCGTGGCCATCGCGTGCGCGGTGGCCGGCTTCACGCGCCCGCTGCTGCTCGACGCCGGCCCCCTCTTCCCGCTGCAGACCGCGCCGGTCGCGTGGCCCGCGATGTTGTCGTGTGGGGTGGCGGGCGCGCTCGCAGGGCTGCTGTCGGCCGGCATGTCCCGCGCGCTCTACGCCGTCGAGGACCTGTTCCACCGCCTGCCCGTGCACTGGATGTGGTGGCCCGCGATCGGCGGTCTCGTCGTAGGCCTCGGCGGCTGGTGGCAGCCGCGGGCGTTCGGCGTGGGCTACGACGTGATCGCGGACCTGCTGAACCACCGCCTGCTCGTCGACGCGGCGCTCGCGCTGCTCGCCGCGAAGGCGGTGATCTGGGTCGTCGCGCTCGGTTCCGGCACCTCGGGCGGCGTGCTCGCGCCGCTGCTGATGATCGGCGCCGGGCTCGGTCTCGTGCTGTCGCTCGTGCTCCCTGGCGGCGATGCGTCGCTGTGGCCGCTCGTGTGCATGGCCGCGGTGCTGGCCGGCGTGCTCGGTGCGCCCCTCACGGCGACCGCGTTCGCGTTCGGCCTCACGGGCGACGGCAACGCCCTGCTGCCGCTGCTGCTCGCCTGCGCTGTGTCACAGGGCGTCAGCGTCCTGCTGATGCCGCGTTCGATCATGACCGAGCGCATCGCACGCCGCGGCCGACATGTCTACCGCGAGTACGGCGTGGACCCGCAGGAGCGCGCGCACGTGGGGGACGTGATGACCCGGTCGCCCGACTGCGTGCCCGCCGAGACACCGCTGCGCGACGTGGCCGCGCGCTGGTTCGGTCCCGCCCAGCGGCACCGGGCCTTCCCCGTGGTGCGGGCCGACGGCGTTTTTGTGGGTCTCGTCGACCGCGCCCATCTCGGCGGCCCGCCGGACACGCCCGCGGGCGACCTCTTCGCGTCGGCCGACGCGCCGGTCGCGTTGCCCGAGGACACGTGCCGCAGCGTCGCGCTGCGCATGGCCGCGCTGGACATCGAACGGCTCGCGGTGGTGGACGACCCGGTGGACCGCCGCCTCGTGGGCCTCGTGAGCCGCAGCGACCTCGTGAAGCCCGCGCAGGGCCTGCACGACGAGGAAGTCGTACGCGAACGGCCGTTGCGCTGGCGCCGGCGCTGAACGTCAGGGCGCCTTCGGCGGCACCGACAGGCTCCCCAACACCTGGTGCACGTGGCCGAGCACTTCGTCGGCCAGCGCCCGGTCTGTCTTCGCCACCCCACGGGAGATCGCCATCGCGCCCATCAGCGCGGCCACCACCAGGCTCGCCACCGCGTCCCGGTCGATCTGCCGCTCGTCGTCGGGCAGCGTGTCGCGGATGCCGGCACGCAGCGCCACGAACGCATCCGTGAACCCCTGGCTGACCTGCGCCCCCTGGCGCGCGGTTTCGCATGCGGTGGAGACCAGCGGGCACCCCAGCGTCAGGTCATCGCGCGTGCGCCGGCTCAGGTAGGCGTCGAGGTACCGCGCCAGCGACGGGGCTTCGCCGCCTTCGGTCGTGCCCATGCGGGCATGGCCCGTGCGGAACGCCTGGCCGAAGGCCTGGGCCGCGAGGTCCTGCTTGTCCGTGAAGTGCTTGTAGAGCGCCCCGTGCGTCAGCCCCGCCTGGCGGCACACGTCGGCCACACCCACGCCGTCGATGCCGTGCTGCTTGAACATCACGGCCGCTGCGTCCAGCAGCGCCTGGCGATTCTGCTGGGACTGTTCCTTCGTGACTTTCATCGTGCGGGATTCCGTTGACAGTTTTTGATTGCGATCATTATCATTGATGCCTTCGCCGATGCCAACAAGCCCCTGCTGGCACCTGTCTTCCGGGCCGCCAAGCCCTTCCTGAAAGACGCTCGAACATGTTAGCCGTCCGCCTCTCCGCCTTCCTCCAACGCCGGGGCATCCACTACGCCTGGGCCATCGCCGCCATCACGTTCCTCGCGATGCTGGTGACCTCCGCCGCGCTGGGACTGCCCGGTGCCCTGATGCAGCCGCTGTCCCGCGAGTTCGGGTGGAGCACCACCGAGCTGTCGTCCATCTTCGCCGTGCGCTTCGCGCTGTACGGCCTGCTCGGCCCCTTCGCAGCCGTGGTGCTGATGCGCTACGGCGTCTCGCGTGTCGTCGCGCTCGCCGCAGGCGTGATCGCCACGTCGCTGCTCCTCGGCCAGTTCATGCACAGCCTCGGCCAGGCGTTCGCGCTGTGGGGCCTCACGCTCGGCATCGGCACGGGCCTCACGGCCATGGTGCTGGGCGCGATGGTCGCCAACCGCTGGTTCGTGCAGCGCAAGGGCCTCGTGATGGGCCTGCTGGCCGGCAGCAGCGCGACGGGCCAGCTGGTGTTCCTGCCGCTGGCCGCGTGGCTCATCGAACAGTACGGCTGGCGCTGGGCCCTCGTGCCGGTCGTCGCCGCGTCGGTCCTGGTGCTGGTGCTCGTGCTGCTGTTCATGCGCGACACGCCGGCCGCGCTGGGCCTCGCCCCGTACGGCGCCGCCCCCGACGCACCGCCCGCCCCGTCCGCACCGCGACCGGACTGGGCCTTGCCCTTCCGCACGCTCGCCAGCGCCGCCCGCGTGCCGACCTTCTGGGTGCTTGCCGGCACGTTCTTCATCTGCGGCCTGAGCACGAACGGCCTCGTGCAGACGCACTTCATCTCGCTGTGCGCAGACCGCGGGCTCGGACCCGTGCCCGCCGCGTCCGTGCTGTCGATGATGGGCATCTTCGACCTGGTCGGCACCACCCTGTCCGGCTACCTGTCGGACCGTTTCGACAACCGCAAGCTGCTGTTCTGGTACTACGGCCTGCGCGGCCTCTCCCTCTTCTGGCTGCCGCACTCGGACTTCACGCTGATGGGCCTCTCGCTGTTCGCGATGTTCTACGGCCTCGACTGGATCGCGACGGTGCCGCCCACCGTGAAGCTGGCGGCCGCGGAGTTCGGCCCCGAACGCGCGAGCGTGGTCTTCGGCTGGGTCTTCGCCGCCCACCAGCTCGGCGCCGCCACCGCCACGTACGGCGCGGGCCTGTCGCGCTCGATCCTCGCGTCGTACGACCCGGCGGTGTACGCCGCGGGGGCCGCCTGCCTGCTCGCCGCAACGGCCGTGCTGCTGATCCGGGGACGGCAGCGCGACCCGGTGGTGCTCGCCGCGAAACAGGCGTGACGGGACCGCACACCGGACGCGCTGCGCCATACTCCGGCAAACCACACCAGGAGACTCCATGACCATTCGCGCCGCCGTGCTGGAACAGATGGGCCTGCCCGCCCCGTACGCCGAGAGCCGCCCCCTCGTCATCCGTGACGTCGAACTCGATCCACCGGGCCATGGTGAGGTGCGCGTGAAGGTGCTCGCCGCCGGCCTGTGCCACTCCGACCTCTCCGTGATCAACGGCGACCGGCCGCGGCCGCTTCCCATGGTGATCGGCCACGAGTCCGCCGGGGAGGTGCTTGAGGTGGGCGCCGGGGTCACCGACCTCGCGCCCGGCGACCGTGTCGCGATGGTCTTCATGCCCAGCTGCGGCGGCTGCCTGCCCTGTGCCGAAGGCCGCCCTGCCCTGTGCGAACCCGGCGCCGCCAGCAACGGCGCGGGCACGCTGCTCGGCGGTACCCGCCGCATCCGGCTGAATGGCGAACTGGTGAACCACCACGTGGGCGTGTCCTGCTTCGCCGAGGAATGCATCGTGTCGCGCCGCTCTTGCGTCAAGATCGACAAGGACCTGCCGCCCGCCGAGGCCGCCCTCTTCGGTTGTGCCGTGCTGACCGGCGTGGGCGCGGTGTTCAACACGGCGCAAGTGCGGGCCGGCACCACGGCCGCGGTGATCGGCCTGGGCGGAGTCGGCTTCTCGGCACTGCTGGCCGCGGTCGCAGCCGGCGCGCGCGACGTGGTCGCCATCGACCTCAGCGACGAGAAGCTCGCGCTCGCGAAGGACCTCGGCGCCACCGCCACGTTCAACGCCCGCAGCCCCGACGTGGTGGCGCAGGTGCGCGAGTTCACGAAGGGCGGCGTGGATTTCGCGTTCGAGATGGCCGGCGCCATCCCCGCGATGGACACGGCCTGGGCCATCACCCGGCGCGGCGGCAGCACCGTCACGGCCGGCCTGCCCAACCCCGAGAAGCGGTTCTCGTTCTCCCCGGTGCAGATGGTCGGCGAGGAACGCACGCTGCGCGGCAGCTACATCGGCTCCGCGGTGCCCTCGCGCGACATCCCCCGCTACATCGCGATGTACCGCAACGGCCGCCTGCCGGTGAACCGCCTGATGGGCGAGGTGCTGCGGCTCGACGACATCAACCGGGGCCTCGACCGGCTCGCCACGGGCCTGGCGATGCGCGACGTCATCCTCTTCTGAGGGCCCCCGGCCCCGCAAGCGTGCAGGCCCAGCGCGGCGAAGAGCGGTGCGGCGTAGAGGAACACGATCACGTGCGAGGCCAGCGTGAGCCGAAGGGCCTCGGCCACCAGCAGGTTCTCGAGCCCGAAGAGGGCACCGGCCACCGCGCCCGCCCGCGGTGGCGCGTCGGGGTCTCGCCCCGCCACCACATCAGCGCGGCCAGCAGCAGACTCGCGCCGATCGATCGCGCCGCGATCATGAGCATGGGGCCACGGCGCCGAGGAGATCCAGCTCAGCTGCGACTCGGCCGGCGCAGCGCGATCGACTCGCTCGCGCAGCAGGGGCGCCCCTGCAAGGTGGTCTTGCAGCAGCTGCAGCCTCGCCGGCCAGGTGGCGGCCGTGGAAAGCGGCCTCGCGGTCGCCGCCCTCACCCAATGCAGCGCGCCCGCGCAAGTCGAGGTGCTGGGCGAAGCGCACGGACTGGGGCCGATGGCGCCGATGCAGGTGGCGGTGTACCGCAGCCAGGCCTCGCGCAGTTCCAAGGCCGTCGACAGCCTGGACCGCATGCTCGTCTCGACGTTGAGGCTGGCCGGGGTCGACCCGGCCCGCTGATCGGCGAGATTCGCGGTCCGGAAATACAAAAGGGCCAGTTCCTTGTGAGAACTGGCCCTTTGAATAAATGGTCGGGACGGCGGGATTCGAACTCGCGACCCCTTGCACCCCATGCAAGTGCGCTACCAGGCTGCGCTACGCCCCGACTGAGCCCACTAGTATATCCGGAAACTTCGAGATTGTGAGCACTGATCGTGCGGTATTTCGATGTGCCGTTTCGATGACTGTCAGAAACTCAGCAACGACCGGATGGACAGCAGTTCGCTGCGCAGCTGTTCGGTGGTGAGTTCGCTGGTATCGGGTTCGGGCAATGCCTCGGGCACCTCGGCATCGGGGCCGAAGGATGAAGGCTCGGGCAGTTCGCTGTCGTCGTGAGGTTCCTCGACGACCGGTGGCGTGGCACCGCCGCGTGCATGGACCAGCTCGGTGAGCCGGTTGCGGGCGCCGCTGATGGTGAAGCCCTGTTCGTACAGCAGCTCGCGGATGCGCCGGATGAGCAGCACCTCGTGGTGCTGGTAGTAGCGCCGGTTGCCCCGGCGCTTCATCGGCTTGAGCTGCGTGAACTCCTGCTCCCAGTACCGGAGCACATACGGCTTCACGCCGCACAAATCGCTCACCTCACCAATGGTGAAGTAACGTTTGGCTGGAATGGCGGGAAGCGCTTTCTCCATTGAAATCAATGAGATCGAGGCCGAAAGCTAAGACTTTACTCGAAGTCCTCCCCGACGGGGATGTCGCCTTGCACAACACCTTTCAATTTGTGACTTGCGTGAAAAGTAACAACATTTCTGGCCTTGATCGGGATGGACTCCCCAGTCCGGGGATTGCGCCCCGGACGCGGCGCCTTGCGGCGGATGTTGAAGTTGCCGAAGCCGGACATCTTGACGTCGTCGCCCTTCACCAGCGTCCCGTGGATGATGTCGAAGAACGCCTCGACCATGTCCTTGGACTCGCGCTTGTTGAGGCCCAGGCGCTCGAACAGCAGTTCGGCCAGCTCGGCCTTCGTGAGCGTGGGCGTCTCGAGCGTGGGCAGCATCAGCCGCTCGGGCGGCGGTTGATCGGGGGGCAGGTCGGGAGGCAAGGTCGTCATGGTGTCTTTCGCTCAGGTCATCCGCGCAGGCGCGCGCCCAGGCGGGCCGCCAGGGCCGCCAGCACCGCCGCGACGCCTGCCTCGATGCGTTCGTCGGTGAGGGTGGTGGTGTCGTCGAGCAGCTCGAGCCGCACCGCCAGGCTGCGTTCACCAGCGGCCAGGTCGGCGCTGGCTGCGGCCGGCTTGTAGATGTCGAACAGCTTGGCCGAGCGCACGAGCGCCCGGTCGGCGGAGACGATGGCGTCGATCAGCGCGTCGTGGGTGACGTGTTCGCCGACGATGACGGCGATGTCGCGCCACGCGGACTGCTGGCGTTGCACCGGTGTGGCCACCGGCACGTCGCGCTGGACGAGCGCCTCGGCGTCGACTTCGAACAGCACCGGCGCGCCGGGCAGTTCGTAGGCCTGGCGCCAGCGCGGGTGCAGTTCACCCACGAACCCCACGTCGCGGCCGTCGACCTGGATGCGCGCCGAACGGCCCGGGTGCAGCGCCGGGTGTTCGGCCGCCACGAACGTGGCCACGCGGGGCGCGAAGAGCGCCTCGATGTCGCCCTTCACGTCGAAGAAGTCGACGGCGCGGTCCTTCACGGACCACTGCACGGCATCCGCCGGGCCGTAGGCGAGACCACCCACGCGCATCGGCTGGTCGATGCCGGCGACCGTGGCGAGCGACGACGTCACCGACGCATCGCGGCGGAACACACGGCCCACCTCGAACAGGCGCACACGCGAGGCCTTGCGCGAGAGGTTGTGCCGCAGCACGCCGATCAGGCTGCCGAACAGGGAGGAGCGCATCACCGACAGCTGGCTGGCGATGGGGTTCAGCACCTTGATGGGATCGGTGTTGCCGGCCAGCTCGTGCTCGAAGCGCTCTTCGACGAAGCTGAAGTTGATGGTCTCGAAGTAGTCGCGCGCGGCGATGGCGCGGCGCACGGCATGCAGGCCGCGGCGCGCTTCGGGGCGCACGCGGGCCGTGACCGGCGCGAGCGGCGGCGTGCCGGGCAGGTTCTCGTAGCCGATGACCCGCACCACTTCCTCGATCAGGTCTTCCTCGAGGGTCACGTCGAAACGCCAGGCGGGCGGCGTGACGCTCAGGACGCCTTCGGACTTCACGGCGACCGACAGGCCGAGGCCTTCGAGGATCTTCGTGCACTGGTCCTGCGTCACCGGCATGCCGATGACCTTCGAGGCGCGCGCGATGCGCAGCTCGACCGGCTGGCGCACGGGCACGTTCGGCGACTGGTCGTCGAGCGGGCAGGCTTCGCCGCCGCAGATGTCGAGGATGAGCTGCGTCACGCGCTCGACCTGGTCGAGCGTGCGGGAAGCGTCGACGCCGCGCTCGTAGCGGTGGCTGGCGTCGGTGCTGAAGTTGTACTTGCGCGCGCGGCCGGCCACGGCCTCGGGCCACCAGAAGGCGGCCTCGACGTAGACGTTGCGGGTGTCGTCGGACACGGCCGTGGCGTCGCCGCCCATGATGCCGGCGAGCGATTCGACGGCGTGGTCGTCGGCGATCACGCCGGTCTTCGTGTCGAGCGTGACGGTGTTGCCGTTGAGCAGCTTGAGCGTCTCGCCGTCGCGGCCCCAGCGCACCGTCAGGCCGCCGTGGATCTTGTCGAGGTCGAAGATGTGGCTGGGCTGACCGGCCTCGAACATCACGTAGTTCGAGATGTCGACGAGCGCGGTGACCGAACGCTGGCCGCAGCGCGCAAGGCGGTCGACCATCCACGCCGGCGTCTTCGCCTTCGTGTTCACGTTCTTGATGATGCGGCCCGAGAAGCGGCCGCACAGGTCGCTGTCGACCACCTTCACGGGCAGCTTGTCGGCCTGCGAGACCTTGGCGGCCGGCGCCGCGGGACGCGTGAACGGCGTGCCGGTGAGCGCCGACAGTTCACGGGCGATGCCCGCCACGCTCAGGCAGTGCCCGAGGTTCGGCGTGAGCTTGAGCGTGAACAGCGTGTCGTCGAGGCGCAGGTGGTCGCGGATGGAGTTGCCGACCAAAGCGTCTTCGCCGAGGATCAGCAGGCCCGACGATTCGTCGGACAGCTTGAGTTCCTTGGCCGAGCACAGCATGCCCTGGCTCTCCACGCCCCGCAGCTTGCCGAGCTTGATGACGAAGGGTGCACCACCCTCCTCCGCCGGCGGCAGTTCGGCGCCCACGAGCGCGCACGGCACCTTGATGCCCACGGCCACGTTGGGTGCGCCGCAGACGATGTTCAGCACGGTGTCCGGGCCGACCTTGACCTGGCACACGTTGAGGCGGTCGGCATTCGGGTGGCGCTCGACGTGGAGCACCTCGCCCACCACGACGTGGCTGAACGGCGGGGCCACGGGGCGGAGTTCCTCCACCTCCATGCCGGCCATGGTCAGGGTGTCGGCCAGCGCCTGCGTCGACAGCGGAGGGTTGCAGAACTCGCGCAACCAGGATTCGGGAAATTGCATCTCAGGGGTTCCTGTCTCGTCCGGGGCGTGGGCTGCTTACTTGAACTGCGACAGGAAACGCAGGTCGCCGTCGAAGAAGCCGCGCAGGTCGCTGACGCCGTAGCGCAGCATCGTCAGGCGGTCGGCACCCATGCCGAACGCGAAGCCGATGTGGCGCTCGGGATCGAGGCCGTAGTTGCGCACGACGTTCGGGTGCACCTGGCCGGAGCCGGCGACCTCGAGCCAGCGGCCCTTGAGCGGGCCGCTCGCGAACGCGATGTCGACCTCGGCCGACGGTTCGGTGAACGGGAAGAACGACGGACGGAACCGCAGCTGCAGGTCGTCCGCCTCGAAGAAGGTGCGGAAGAAGTCGGTGAAGACCGATTTCAGGTCCTTGAAGCTCACGTTCTCGCCGATCCACAGGCCTTCGACCTGGTGGAACATGGGCGAGTGGGTGGCGTCGCTGTCGACGCGGTAGGTGCGGCCCGGGGCGATCACGCGGATCTCGGGCATGGGGCTCACGCCGCGGTATTTCTCGGCGTGGGCGCGCGCGTAGCGCACCTGCATGGGCGAGGTGTGCGGGCGCAGGTTCAGCCAGCGGCCTTCGTCGTCCTTCATGTCGACGTAGAAGGTGTCCTGCATGGACCGCGCCGGATGGTTCTCGGGGTTGTTCAGCGCCGTGAAGCTGAACCAGTCGGTCTCGATCTCGGGGCCTTCGGCCACGTCGAACGCCATCGAGCCGAAGATGGCCTCGACGCGCTCCATGGTGCGCGAGATGGGGTGCAGGCCGCCGGTGCCGCGCTGGCGGCCGGGCAGCGAGACGTCGAGTGCCTCGGCCTTGAGCTGGGCATCGAGTTCGGCGTCGGCGAGGGCCTGGCGGCGCGCGGTGAGCGCGGCCTCGACCTGCTGCTTGGCCGCGTTGATGAGGGCGCCACGCGCCTTCTTGTCCTCGGGCGACAGGGCCCCGAGCGCCTTGAGCTGCTCGGTCAACCGCCCCGACTTGCCGAGGTATTTCGCCTTGGCATTTTCCAGATCGGCCGGTGCCGCGCTTTGCGCGAAATCGGCTCGCGCTTCTTGCACCAATTGGTCGAGGTCGTTCATCAGTTCGCCAACGCAGAAAATGAATCGCAGAAAACAAAAAAGGCCGAACCAGAAGGATCGGCCTTGAGGGCTTGTCACCCGGACGGAATGGTCACCGCACGGGGTTGCCGCAGCGCCGGGTCACCCCGGCGCGGCACGACATCAAGCGAGCTGGGCCTTCACCTTCTCGACGATGCTGCCAAAGGCGGCAGGATCATTCACGGCCATGTCGGCGAGGACCTTGCGGTCGATCTCGATCGAAGCCTTCTTCAGGCCAGCCATGAACTTGCTGTAGGTGAGTCCGAGGCCACGGCTCGCCGCGTTGATACGGGCGATCCACAGTTGACGGAACACACGCTTTTTCGTGCGGCGGTCACGGTAGGCGTATTGCCCAGCGCGCATGACTGCTTGCTTGGCAATGCGGAACACGTTCTTGCGACGGCCACGGTAACCCTTGGCGAGTGCGAGAACTTTCTTGTGACGGGCGCGGGCGGTTACACCACGTTTGACGCGAGGCATGCGGTATCTCCTGAGAAGCGGTTAAAGGCCAGCGAAGGGCAGCATTTGCTTCATGTGCCCCATGTTGGTCTCGTGCACGTTGACGGCGCCACGCAGTTGGCGCTTGTTCTTCGTGGTCTTCTTGGTCAGGATGTGGCGCTTGAACGCCTGGCCCCGCTTGACGGTGCCGCCCGGACGCACGCGGAAACGCTTGGCCGCGCTTTTCTTGGTCTTCATTTTGGGCATGACTGCTCCTTGTTGATTGCTCCTGCAGGCGCCGGCAAACAAACTTGCCGTCTTGTTGGCCTGCAGAGGCTTCTGGCGACACCCTGGTGACCAAACCAGGGCATCGAACTCGCGAAACTCTTCGAAGATCGCTCTTCGGTCGGATCAGCGCTTCTTCGGGCCGAGCACCATGATCATCTGGCGCCCTTCCAGCTTCGGCATGTTCTCGACGACGGCCACGTCGGCCAGGTCGTCGCGGATGCGTTCCAGCAACCGCATGCCGATGTCCTGGTGGGTGATCTCGCGGCCGCGATAGCGCAGCGTGACCTTGCCCTTGTCGCCGTCTTCCTCGATGAAGCGGCGCAGGTTGCGCATCTTGATCTGGTAGTCGCCTTCGTCCGTGCCCGGGCGGAACTTGACTTCCTTGATCTCGATGACCTTCTGCTTGGACTTGGCTTCCGCCGCCCGCTTCTGCTCCTGGTACTTGAACTTGCCGTAGTCCATCAGGCGGCAGACCGGGGGGTCGGCCGTCGCGGCGATTTCAACCAGGTCGACATCGAGGTCGCCCGCCATGCGCAAAGCTTCCTGCGTGCTGACGATGCCCAAGGGTTCATTGTCGACTCCGTTGAGTCGGACCTCGGGCGCCATGATTTCACGGTTCAGGCGATGCTTGCGCTCCACATTGGGAGCGCGGCGGTCAGCAAAAGTAGCGATAGTTCTGATCCTTCAGCGGACCCCGAGGCAACGGGACCCAAAAAAAATTGTTCACGCGCCCCGGGTTCCTGTTTCAGACCCGCTGGGCGATGTCACTGGCGATTCTCGAGGAGAAGTCGGTGAGTGGCATCACACCGAGGTCCTGGTTGCCTCGGGCGCGCACCGCAACGGCCCCGTTTGCCTTCTCCTTGTCGCCGACGACGAGGAGATACGGAACCTTCTGCATGGAATGCTCGCGGATTTTACGGTTAATTTTCTCGTTGCGCAAATCAAGCGACACCCTAACCCCTTGTTTTTGCAGCGTTTTCGCGATTTCCCGGGCGTAGTCGGCCTGATCGTCCGTGATATTGAGCACCGCGACCTGCTTCGGGGCCAGCCAGGCGGGCAGCGCGCCGGCGTGCTGCTCGATCAGGATGCCGATGAAACGCTCCAGGCTGCCCACGATGGCGCGGTGGAGCATCAGCGGCGTGCGGCGCTCGCCGGACTCGTCCACGTACTCGGCGCCCAGGCGCTCCGGCATGTTCGGGTCGACCTGGATCGTGCCGCACTGCCAGTGGCGGCCCAGGGCGTCCTTCAGGGTGTACTCGACCTTCGGGCCGTAGAAGGCACCCTCGCCCGCCGCCACCTCGAACTCGCAGCCGGAGCGGCGCAGGCTCTCCATCAGCGCGAACTCGGCCTTGTCCCACGACTCGTCGGAGCCGATGCGGGCGTCCGGGCGGGTGGCCACCTTGTAGATGATGTCGGTGAAGCCGAAGTCCTTGTAGACCTTCTGCAGCAGGGTGGTGAAGGCCGCGCACTCCTCGAGGATCTGCTCTTCCGTGCAGAAGATGTGGCCGTCGTCCTGGGTGAAGCCGCGCACGCGCATGATGCCGTGCAGGCCGCCCGTGGGTTCGTTGCGGTGGCACTGGCCGAACTCGCCGAACCGCAGCGGCAGGTCGCGGTAGCTCTTGATGCCCTGCTTGTAGATCAGGATGTGGCCGGGGCAGTTCATCGGCTTCAACGCGTAGTCGCGCTTCTCCGACTCGGTCACGAACATGTTCTCGCGGTACTTGCCCCAGTGGCCGGTCTTTTCCCACAGGCCCTGGTCGAGCAGTTGCGGGCCCTTGACCTCCTGGTAGCCGTTGTCGCGGTACACGGCGCGCATGTACTGCTCCACCGCCTGCCACACGGTCCAGCCGTTCGGGTGCCAGAACACCACGCCCGGCGCGTGTTCGTCGATGTGGAACAGGTCGAGTTCGCGGCCGAGGCGGCGGTGGTCGCGCTTCTCCGCCTCCTCCAGCATCGTGAGGTACTTCTGGAGGTCGTCCTTCGTGGCCCAGGCCGTGCCGTAGATGCGCTGGAGCATCTCGTTGCGGTGGTCGCCGCGCCAGTAGGCCCCGGCCACCTTCATGAGCTTGAAGTGCTTGAGCTTGCCGGTGCTGGGCACGTGCGGGCCGCGGCACAGGTCTTCGAACTTGCCTTCGCGGTACAGGGACACGTCCTCGTTCGCCGGGATGCTGGCGATGATCTCGGCCTTGTAGGCCTCGCCGATGCCCTTGAAGTACTCGACGGCCTCGTCGCGCGGCAGCACGCGGCGCTCGACCTTCTCGTCCTTCTTCGCGAGTTCGGTCATCTTCGCCTCGATGGCCTCGAGGTCCTCGGGCGTGAACGGGCGCTTGTACGAGAAGTCGTAGAAGAACCCGTTCTCGATGACCGGGCCGATGGTGACCTGGGCGTCCGGGAACAGCTCCTTCACGGCGTAGGCCAGCAGGTGGGCCGTCGAGTGGCGGATCACGTCGAGGCCCTCGGCGTCCTTCTCGGTGATGATGGCAAGCGCGGTGTCCTGCTCGATGCGGTAGCTGGTGTCGACCACCCGGGCGGCATCGCCCTGCCCCACGCGCCCGGCCAGGGCGGCCTTGGCGAGGCCCGTGCCGATCGACGCGGCCACCTCGGCCACGGTCACGGGGTTGTCGAACTGACGCTTCGAACCATCGGGCAATTGAACGGAAATCATCGGAAGCTCCGGAAAACAAAAAAGCGCGGGGTGAGCCGCGCTTTCGAGAACAAGACGAGAAAAATGGACGAACGAGCCGCGGCCGACTTAGACGAGAACCTCACCAGTGGGAGTTCGCGGTGTCATAACCAGGGTGCCTTTCTCGCTCTTGCTCGTGGATTGAACCGACATTGTAGATCAGGTCTTGACGGCCTGGTAACGGGCTTCGAGCTCCTGGCGCAGCTGGCGGCGCACCTGGGCGGCGTTGCTGCGGCGGATCTCCTCGGCCGTCTCGGGCACCAGCGGCTTGACCTCGACCGGCTTGCGGTCGTCGTCCACGGCCACCATCGTGAAGAAGCAGCTGTTGGCGTGGCGAACGGTCTGGGTGCGGATGTCCTCGGTGATCACCTTGATGCCCACCTCCATCGAGGTGCGGCCCGTGTGGTTCACCGACGCGAGGAAGGTCACCAGCTCCCCCACGTGGATGGCCTGGCGGAAGGTCACCTGGTCCACCGACATCGTCACCACATAGCGCCCCGCATAGCGGCTGGCGCAGGCGTACGCCACCTGGTCGAGCAGCTTCAGGATGGCGCCGCCGTGCACGTTGCCGGTGAAGTTCGCCATGTCGGGCGACATCAGCACCGTCATCGTCAGCTGGTGGTTGGGCAGGTCCATGGTGGGGTCCGGAGGGAAATCAAAGGGGTTCGGCCAGCACCGGCGCGCCCTGGGCGAGCTCGGCGAATTCGTCGCGCAGGCGCTGGCTCTCGGCCACGGCCTTCGTCCAGGCGGCCGTGCGTCCGGCGAGGTCCTCGCCATAGTGCACGAAGTCGTTCCGGTCGGGCAACTTGCCGTTCGGCAGGGTGCGGATCCATTCCGGGTTCGGCGACACGACGACGACGTTGGACAGCAGCGGGCTCGCCCGGTGCCGATGACGCAGCGCCTTGTCGAGCCAGCCCGGGATCACGCTCTTCTGGAAGTGGGGGTAGAGGGTCAGCCCGTCGGCCATCGACGCGTAGTCGAGGTGCAGGTGGTAGTCGGTGATGCCGCCGTCCCAGTACGCACCGCGCGGGGCACCGGGGATGTCGTGCACCGCGTCCAGCCAGAACGGGATCGAGCAGCTCGCAAGCACCGCGAGGCGCAGGTTGGTCGCGTCCAGCGGGGTGGTGTGCGTGCGGTAGTCCTGCAGGCGCACCGGCAGCGGGTCGCGGGCGTCGGAGAACACCACCCGCTCGAGCCACGCGCCCATCGCGCGGCGGCTCAGCACGTTGGTGGCGAACGCGCCGGCGTACGCGAGCGGCGTGGTCACCTTCGACAGCGCCCGCCCTTCCCGCTTCAGCAGGTGCCGGCCACGGCTCGTGAACACGTGCAGGCGGAAGCGCGGATGGGCCAGCACCTCGGCCTCGCGCCCGCCGAAGTGTTCGCCGAGCTTCTCGCCGAAGGCCTCGGACACCTGCCGCGCCGTGGGCTTGCGTCCCGGTTCGTGCGGGTACTCCTGCACGATGTAGTCGTGCCCCATGCGGGCCAGCGCCTTCGCCGGGTCGGGCAGGCAGGCACTCGCCATGCGCCAGGCGCCGATGGACGCGCCCAGCAGGTGCACGGGGTGGTCCGTGGCCGCGAGCCACTCGCCGAAGATGAACTGGTCGAGCGGGTTGAGCACGAGGCCCTTCGGCCCGCCGGCCGCACCGGGGATGGCGCGCACGTCGCCGGGCCGCAGGCCGTGCTCGCGCAGGTGCGCGAGCGCGCGCGGGCCGGCGTGGACCTGCAGGGCCTTCATCGGACCGCCTCGTTCAGCGCTTGAGCTTGGCGAAGGCCGCGGCCATCGCCGAACCGCCCGCCGGCTGGGCCGGCGCCGCGCTGCGGTAGCCACCGCCACCGCCCGCGCGTTCGTTGCGGCCGGCCGGGCGGTGCGTGTTCTCGTGCGAACGGTCGCCACGGGACGGCACCGGCGCGTCGAGCTTCATCGTCAGCGAGATGCGCTTGCGCGACAGGTCCACCTCGAGCACGCGCACCTTGACGATGTCGCCCGTCTTGACCACCTCGCGGGCGTCCTTGACGAACTTGTTGCTCAGCTGGCTCACGTGCACGAGGCCGTCCTGGTGCACACCCAGGTCCACGAACGCGCCGAACTCGGCGACGTTGCTCACGGTCCCTTCGAGCGTCATGCCCGGCTGCAGGTCCTTCAGGTCCTCGACGCCGTCGTTGAAGCGCGCCACCTTGAAGTCGGGCCGAGGGTCGCGGGCCGGCTTCTCGAGTTCGGCGAGGATGTCCTTGACCGTGATGGCGCCGAATTTCTCGGTCGCGAAGGCCTCGGGCTTGAGCGCGCGGATCACGTCGCTGCGGCCCATCACCTCGCCCGCAGGCTTCTTCACCGTGGTGAGGATCTGCTCGACGACCGGATAGGTCTCGGGGTGCACGCCCGACTGGTCGAGCGGGTTGTCACCGTTGCGGATGCGCAGGAAGCCCGCGCTCTGCTCGAAGGTCTTGGCGCCCAGGCCGCTCACGTCGAGCAGTTGCTGGCGGTTGCGGAACGCGCCGTTGGCGTCGCGCCAGCGCACGATGCTGCCGGCCACCGCGGTGCTCAGGCCCGACACGCGGGACAGCAGCGGCGCCGACGCGGTGTTCAGGTCCACGCCCACCGAGTTCACACAGTCCTCGATGACCGCATCGAGGCTGCGCGCCAGTTCGCTCTGGTTCACGTCGTGCTGGTACTGGCCCACGCCGATGCTCTTCGGGTCGATCTTGACGAGCTCGGCCAGCGGGTCCTGCAGGCGGCGCGCGATGCTGACCGCGCCACGCAGGCTCACGTCGAGGTCGGGCAGTTCCTTGCTCGCGTATTCGCTCGCGGAGTACACCGACGCGCCGGCCTCGCTCACGACGACCTTCTGGATCTCGGTGCCCGGCGCCATCTGCTGGATGCGCTTGATCAGGTCGGAGGCCAGCTTGTCGGTCTCGCGGCTGGCCGTGCCGTTGCCGATGGCGATCAGGTTGACGCCGTGGGTCGCGCACAGGCGGCCCAGCGTGTGGATCGAACCTTCCCAGTCCTTGCGCGGCTCGTGCGGGTACACGGTGTTCGTGTCGAGCACCTTGCCCGTCGCGTCCACCACGGCCACCTTCACGCCGGTGCGGATGCCCGGGTCGAGGCCCATCACGACGCGCGGGCCGGCGGGGGCCGCCAGCAACAGGTCGCGCAGGTTCGCGGCGAACACCTTGATGGCGACCTTCTCGGCTTCCTCGCGCAGGCGCGAGAACAGGTCGCGCTCGAGGCTCAGGCTCAGCTTGACCTTCCAGGTCCACGACACCGTCTTGCGGATCAGGTCGTCGGCCGGCCGCTTGGCGTGGCTCCACCCCAGGTGGATCGCGATGCGGCCCTCGGCCTTCGACGGCTGGCCAGGCTGCAGTTCCTCGTCGAGGACGAGCTTGGCGTCGAGGAACTCCTGCGTGCGGCCGCGGAAGACGGCCAGTGCCCGGTGCGACGGAACACGCGCGATGGGTTCGTCGTACTCGAAGTAGTCGCGGAATTTCGCGACGTCGGCGTTGTTCTCGTCCTTGCCGTCCATGAGCCTGGAGCGGAAGAGGCCTTCCTCCCACAGCCACTCGCGCAGCTTGCCCACGAGCACCGCGTCTTCCGCCCAGCGTTCGCTGAGCAGGTCGCGCACACCGTCGAGCACCGCGAAGGCATCGGCGAAGCCGCCCTCGGCGTTGACGAAGGCGGGGGCCTCGGCGGCGGGGTCGAGCGTCGGGTCGGCGAACAGCTTGTCGGCCAGCGGCTCCAGCCCGGCCTCGCGGGCGATCATGCCCTTGGTGCGGCGGCGCGGCTTGAACGGCAGGTAGATGTCTTCCAGTTCCTGCTTCGTGGGCGCGCCCTCGACCGCGGCGCGCAGCTCCGGCGTCAGCTTGCCCTGTTCCTCGATGCTCTTGAGCACCGCGGCGCGGCGGTCCTCGAGTTCGCGCAGGTAGCCCAGGCGCGATTCGAGTTCGCGCAGCTGGATGTCGTCGAGGCCGTCGGTGGCTTCCTTGCGGTACCGGGCGATGAACGGGACCGTTGCACCACCATCGAGCAGTTCCACTGCGGCATTCACTTGTGCCGGCCGGCATTTGAGCTCGGCGGCGATCTGCAGGAGGATCTTGTCCAAAACGAAGGGCCCTCGGAACGGGCATGAAGCAGGAAAGCGGCGAAGTTTGCCACAGCGGAACACCCCACCCGGACGTCCGGGTTCGGCCACAATCCGCGGTCGCGATGCTTCCTGACCCCATGGCCCGACCGCCGACCTCCGCCCTGCTCCGCCGAACCGCCTGCGCCCTCGCCGCGCTGGCGCCGCCGCTCGCCCAGGCTCAGCCGATCGGGATGGACCGGCCGGTCGTCACGGGCCTCGTGGTGCTCTGGGGCCTGTTCCTGCTCAAGACACTCTTCCTCCCGTGGTTCTCGTCGCGCCGTCGCCTGCAGTCCGAGGGCTGGCTCCCCGGCGTGGCGTTCACCGTGCTCGCGCTCGCCGTGGGCGCCGCGGTGTCCGTCGCCCTCGGGCAGCGGCCGGCCACGTGGGTCGCGTCCGCGGTCGCCTGGCAGGCGCTGTCGGTCGCCACCGTCGGGGTCGCGATGCTGGTGGCGGTCGGGCTGCTCCAGCGCGGCAAGGCCGGCGCCTGGCCGCGCGTGCAGCAGGTCATGGCCCTCGCGTGGCTGGTGCTCGTGCCCGCCACCGGCCAGTGGGACCGCCTCACCCGCCACCATCACACCAGCCCGCCCGGCCCGCAGGACGTGCGCGCCAGCCAGCTGCGCCCCCTCACCTCCGCCGAGATCGGCAAGCCCCTCGCCGACGCGCAGCCGCCGGCCGGCCAGTGCCAGCTGCGGGTCACCCGCCCGGGCGAAGCCGCGCCGGTGCTGTTCGCCGCCTACGGCCGCGGCAGCGGGGATCCCCGCGACCGCCTGTCCGCGCCCGCCGTCTGGCGCGAACGGTCGGCCGCGTTCATCGGCCTCGGCGACGGCTCGCTCGGGCTGCAGGACAACGTGGGGTTGCTCCGGCGCACCGGTCTCGGCTGGCAGCTGGACGTCGCCCAGCCCTGGACCTGGGAGCAGGTGCAATCCGCCCACGCCGCCCACCAGGTCGAGGCCGCCCGCCAGGCCGAACGGGCGGGCCGCGAGGCAGCGTGGCGGGCCGTCGACAACCAGCGCCGGCTGCTCACCACCACCCCGCCCGATCCGCACGCCGAGTCGCCGCTGCGCCTCCGGCCGGACAGCGCCTTCGAGCGGCTCGAATCGCCCGTGGCGGCCCGCGCGCTGGCCGCGGCCCAGCTCACCTGCAGCCGCTCGGCCGGCTCGCCCACCGGCTGGCAGTGTGCCAACACCCGCGAGGCCTGGATCTGCCCCGTGATCCTCCTCTCCTCGCTGTGCGAGGCGCCGGGCCGCCGCGTGACGGGCGAGGTGCTCAACCTGCAGGCCGGCGTGCCCGACGGGGAGACCGGCAGCGACACGTCCTGGTTCCTCTTCAAGGCCCGCCCGGCCGCCTGCGTGCTGCTGAGCCGGCGCCTCTCCGACAGCGCCGTGCGCGCCGCGAGCGGCCCCGCGCTGCTCACCTGCGACGCCACCGGCGCCGACCCCGACCTGCCCGTGCCGGTGCTCACCGCCGAACTGCCCTACCCGAGCGAGTCCGAACGCAGCCGGCTCGACGACAAGGTGCGCGACCTGCGCTCCGCCTACGACGATGCGCTGCGTGGCGCCCGCGGCCCGGCCCCGGAACCGCTGCCGTTCCGCATCAACGCGATGACCGACGACGAGATCGCGTGCGACACCACCTCGGGGCCGTGCCGCCGCTTCACCGCCCACCTCGTGGCCGACGGCTCGCCGGTGGAGGTCACCGAACGCTGCAGCGACCCGGCCACCGCCGCGGCCCAGTCGCGCTTCGCCGACCCGTTCTTCAAGCCGTGAACGGCGCGGCGCTGCCGGCGCCGCCCGCGGCCGACTCGCGCCAGCGGGCGATCAGCTCCACCAGCCGCACCGGTTCCGCCGGCTTGACGAGGTGGGCGTCGAAGCCCGCGTCGAGCGCCTGCTGCCGCTCTGCGTCGCGGCCGTAGCCGGTCACGGCGATCATCAGCGAACGGGACGTCTGCGGCAGCGCACGCAGGCGCGCCGCCACGGCGTAGCCGTCAAGCCCCGGCAGGCCGATGTCGAGCACCACCACGTCGGGCGCGAAGGTGGGTGCGAGGGCCAGCGCCTGCAGCCCGTCGTGCACCGTGCGCACCTCGTGGCCCGCGATCTCGAGGCACATCGCGGTGGTCGCCGCGGCATCGCGGTTGTCGTCCACCACCAGCACCCGGCTCGCGCTGGTCGCGGCGGCTTCGGCGGCGGGGACGTCCGGCTCGGCCTGCGGGGTCACCACCTCGCTCAGGCACGGCAGCACCACGCGGAAGGTCGAGCCCTGCCCCGCACCGCGGCTGGTCACGGACACATCGCCCTTGTGCAGCCGCACCAGCCGCTGCACGAGCGTGAGCCCGACCCCGAGGCCGCCCTGGCTGCGGTCGAGCGACCGCTTGCCCTGCTCGAACAGGTCGAACACGTTGGGCAGCAGGTCGGCCTCGATGCCGATGCCCGTGTCGGACACCGTGATCGACGCGAGGCCGGAGGTCACCTCCAGCACGACCGACACGTCGCCGCCCGACTCGGTGTACTTGGCCGCGTTGTGCAGCAGGTTCGACACCACCTGGGCCAGGCGCGCCGCGTCGCCGCGCAGCAGCACCGGATGGTCCGGCAGGCGGTGCGTGACGCGGTGGGACCGCGACTCGAGCGCCGGCCGCGCCGTCTCGAGCGCCATCGAAATGACGGTGCGCAGGTCGAGCACCTCGGTCTGCAACGCGATCTTGCCCTGGCTGATGCGGGCGACGTCGAGCAACTCCTCCACGAGGCGCGTCAGGTGCTTGACCTGGCGCCCGGTCACGTCGGTGGCCCACGACAGCTTCGGATCCGGCGGGGCGACGCGGCGGATGACCTCGAGGGCGTTGCGGATGGGCGCGAGCGGGTTGCGCAGCTCGTGCGACAGCATCGCGAGGAACTCGTCCTTGCGCCGGCTCGACTCCTGCAACTTCGTCTCGGCGGCCCGCCGCTCCTCGATCTCGACCTGCAGCGTTCGGTACAGCCGCGCGTTCTCGAACGCGATGGCCGCACGGCCGGCCAGGTCCTCCAGCGTGCCCCAGTGCAGCGGGTTCGCGGCGTCGCGCACCGGGTCGATCCACAGCGTGCCCAGCACCTTCTGCCCGATCATCAGCGGCACGGCCGCGGCCGGCGGCCCCCAGCCGGAGCCCTCGACCTCCCGGGCGACCTGCACCACGCGGCGCTCGGCCATGGACCGGGCGATGGCGTCGCGCTCGTCGGGTTCGAGCGAGGTCATCGGGCAGCCCGACACCTCCGGCGGCGAACCCTCGCTGCGGAACACCTGCGTGTGGTCGTCGGTCTCGCCCGGCAGCACCACCGTCGCCCGGTCCGCCAGCCCGGGCACCACCAGCTCGATGAGCCGCCGCGCGCCCACCTCGAGGTCGAGCGAGCCGCCCAGCACGCTGCTGGCATGCGACAGGAAACCCGCGCGCTGCGTGGACTCCTCCGCGGCGACCCGCGCCGCCTCGGCCTGCGCCAGTGCCACCCGTTCGTCGGCCTGCACGCGCAGCCGGCGCTGCATCAGGTGCAGGTCGACGAACACCTTGACCTTCGAGCGCAGCACCTCGGGCACCACGGGCGAAAGGATGTAGTCGACCGCACCCAGCGAATAGCCCCGCACGGTCTGCACCTCGTCGGCGTACGACGTGATGAAGATGATGGGCGTGTGCGCCGAGCGCTTGTACCGGCGGATCAGGCCCGCGGTCTCGAACCCGTCGATGTCGGGCATGTTGACGTCGAGCAGGATCACCGCGAACTCGCGGCGCAGGATCTCGCGCAGCGCATCGCTGCCGGACCGCACCGACACGATGTTCTGCCCGAGTTCCTCCAGCACCGTCTCGAAGACGAGCAGCTTCTCCGGCATGTCGTCGACGATCAGGATGTCGGCGAGCTCCGCCGGCTCCTGGGTCAGTCCCCCGAACGTGCTGCTCAACGGCACAGCCAGCCTCGCAACGCTGCCAGCAGGTGCATCGGGTCCACCGGCTTCGAGAGGTAGTCCCACGCGCCCGCCTCGATGCACTTCTGGCGGTCGCCCTTCATCGCCTTCGCCGTCACCGCCACCATCGGCAGGTCACGCCCGCGCGGGAGCTTGCGGATCTCGCGCATGGTCTCCATGCCGTCCATCTCCGGCATCATGATGTCCATCAGCACGATGTCGATCGTGGGGTCGGCCTCCACCAGCCGGATGGCCTCGCGGCCGTTGCCGGCCGACACGATCACCATGCCCTCGTTGTCCAGCACCGTGGCCAGCGCGAAGATGTTGCGCATGTCGTCGTCGACGATCAGCGCCTTCTTGCCGGCCAGCGACCGGTGGGCGCCCAGCACCTCGTCGATGGCGTTGCGCTGCTCCTCGGACATCGTGCCGGGATTGCGGTGCAGCACCGCCGTGGCCTGCGCGAACGTGGCCGGCCACCCGTCGCTGCGGCGCAGCGCGAACGCGCCACCGGCGACATTCCAGGCCGAGTCGGACAACCCGCCCGGCGCGTGCACCACCACGGCCGGTGGGCACACGCCGCCGCGTGCCTCGATGGCCTCCGCCACGTCCTCGGGGCCCAGGCCGTCGAGCCCGGCGTCGATCACGGCGGCGTCCACCGTCGTCAGCGCCGCGCGCGCGGCGGCGGCGTCCTGCACCACCACCGTCTCGATGCCCTCGTCCAGCCGCAGCAGGAACTCCGATCGGGCGGGTGAGCCCGGCATCGCGACGAGCAGGCGGCGCGTGCCGCGCTCCACGTAGCGGTACAGCTCGCGCGCCGCGTCGTCCACCGCATCCTTCGACTGCAGCGGCTTGGCCAGGAAACCGATGGCGCCCGCGGCGAAGGCGCGCTCGCGCGACTCGTCGGTGGACACCACGCAGATCGGCACATGGCGCGTCGACTGGTCGGTCTTGAGGCGGTCGAGCACCCGCCAGCCCTGCATGTCGGGCAGGAAGATGTCGAGCGTGATGGCCGCGGGCTGGTACTCGCGCACCATCGTCAGCGCGCCCGCGCCGGTGCCGCTCACGAGGCCCTTGAAGCCGGCCAGGCGCGCGGCGTCGAGCAGCACCTTCCCGAACGCGAGGTCGTTCTCGACGATCAGCAGCACGCGGTCGCCCGACGAAATGTCGCCGCGGTCGTCGTCGGCCGGGTTCTGGAAGAGTTCGCCGTCGCCATCGCCCTCGCCCGCCGACTCGTGAAGTTCGCCGACCGGGCGCAGGGCCGCGCGGGACTGCTGCACCGGCGGCTTCGGCCGCGTCCCGCTGTCCGGCCCTTTGTCTCCGTTGAGCCAGCGCACCTGGCGCGGCGGGCGTGCCGCCACGTGGCTGTGCGGCAGGTACAGCGTGAACGTGCTGCCCGACCCCGGCACGCTGACGAGGCGGATCTCGCCGCCGAGCAGGCGCGACAGCTCGCGGCTGATCGCGAGGCCGAGGCCCGTGCCGCCGTACTTGCGCGACGTGGACCCGTCGGCCTGCTGGAAGGCCTCGAAGATGATCTGCTGCTTGTCGGCCGAGATGCCGATTCCGGTGTCGGCCACCGCGAACGCGAGCACCTGGGTCGCGCGGTTCAGGCTCTCGTTGTCCGGCGACCAGCCTTCCGTCGCCACCGCGATGGAGAACGTCACGTGCCCCTGGTGCGTGAACTTGAACGCGTTCGACAGCAGGTTCTTGATGATCTGCTGCAGGCGCTTGACGTCGGTCACCAGCGACTTGGGCAGGTCGCCGGCCACGTTGATGAGGAAGTCGACGTGCTTCGATTCGGCGAAGTGGCGGAAGCTGCGTTCCACCGAACGGTGCAGGTCCTCGACGCGCAGTTCGCTCACGTCGACGGCCACCGTGCCGGACTCGATCTTCGACAGGTCGAGGATGTCGTTGATCAGCATCAGCAGATCGTTGCCCGAGGCGTGGATGGTCTTCGAGAACTCCACCTGCTTGCCCGACAGGTTGCCCTCGGGGTTGCGGCACAGCTGGTCGGAGAGGATCAGCAGGCTGTTGAGCGGCGTGCGCAGCTCGTGCGACATGTTCGCGAGGAACTCCGACTTGTACTTGGACGTCAGCGCGAGCTGCTCGGCCTTTTCCTCGAGCGCCTGGCGGGCCTGTTCCACCTCCGCGTTCTTGCGCTCCACCTCCTGGTTCTGGTGGGCGAGCAGCCGGGCCTTGTCCTGCAGTTCGTCGTTGGTCTGCTGCAGTTCCTGCTGGCGGTTCTGCAGTTCCTCGGCGAGCGACTGGGACTGCTCGAGCAGGCTCTCCGTGCGCGAGTTCGCCTCGATGGTGTTGATCACGATGCCGATGGACTCGGTCAGCTGCGTGAGGAAGGCCTCGTGCACCGGGTTGAACCGCTGCAGCGACGCCAGTTCCAGCACCCCCCGCACCTCACCCTCGAACACCACCGGCAGCACGAGCACGTCGAGCGCGGCGTTCTCGCTCAGGCCCGACGCGATGCGGAAGGCGCTGGACGCCACGTTCGTCAGCAGCACCTTCTGCTTGTCGAGCGCGCACTGGCCCACGAGCCCTTCGCCGAGGCCCACCTCCTTGCCGTGCATCTGCTGCCCGCCCGACGCGTAGCTCGCGAAGAGCTTGAGCTTGTGCGAATCGGCCCCGGGTCGCAGCACGTAGAACTCGGCCTGCTGCACGCCCACCACGGGCGCCAGCTCGGAGAGGATCAGCTGGCCCACCGCCACCAGGTCGCGCTGGCCCTGCAGCATGCGCGTGAACTTCGCGAGGTTGGTCTTGAGCCAGTCCTGCTCGGTGTTCTTCTGCGTGGTGTCCTTCAGGTTGCGGATCATCTCGTTGATGGTGTCCTTCAGCGACGCCACCTCGCCCTGCGTGTCCACCGTGATGGAACGTGTCAGGTCGCCCTGGGTCACCGCGGTTGCCACCTCGGCGATGGCGCGCACCTGGGTCGTCAGGTTCGCGGCCAGCTCGTTCACGTTTTCCGTGAGGCCCTTCCACGTGCCCGAGGCCCCCGGCACCTTCGCCTGGCCGCCGAGCTTGCCTTCCACGCCCACCTCGCGGGCCACGCCGGTCACCTGGTCCGCGAAGATGGCGAGCGTGTCGGTCATGCTGTTGATGGTGTCGGCGAGCGCCGCGATCTCGCCCTTGGCCTCCACCGTCAGCTTCTGCTTCAGGTCGCCGTCGGCCACGGCGGTCACCACCTTCGCGATGCCGCGCACCTGGGACGTCAGGTTGCCGGCCATGAAGTTCACGTTGTCCGTCAGGTCCTTCCAGGTGCCCGAGACACCGGTCACCTGCGCCTGCCCGCCCAGGCGCCCTTCGGTGCCCACCTCGCGCGCCACGCGGGTCACTTCCGCGGCGAACGACGACAGCTGGTCCACCATGGTGTTGATGGTGGCCTTGAGCTCCAGGATCTCGCCCTTCACGTCCACCGTGATCTTCTCGGAGAGGTTGCCCGCGGCCACCGCCTTCGTCACGTCGGCGATGTTGCGCACCTGGCTCGTCAGGTTCGACGCCATCAGGTTCACCGAGTCGGTCAGGTCCTTCCAGGTGCCGGCCACGCCCTGCACGTCGGCCTGGCCACCGAGCTTGCCCTCGGTGCCCACCTCGCGCGCCACGCGGGTCACTTCCGCGGCGAAGGACCGCAGCTGGTCCACCATGGTGTTGATGGTGTTCTTCAGTTCGGAGATCTCGCCCTTCACGTCCACCGTGATCTTCTTCGAGAGGTCGCCCGCGGCCACGGCCGTGGTCACCTCGGCGATGTTGCGCACCTGGCTCGTCAGGTTGCCGGCCATGAAGTTCACGGACTCGGTCAGGTCCTTCCACGTGCCGGCCACGCCCTGCACGTCGGCCTGGCCGCCCAGCTTGCCCTCGGTGCCCACCTCGCGGGCCACGCGCGTCACTTCCGCGGCGAACGATCGCAGCTGGTCCACCATGGTGTTCACGGTGTTCTTCAGCTCCAGGATCTCGCCCTTCACGTCCACCGTGATCTTCTTCGAGAGGTCACCGGCGGCCACGGCCTTCGTCACGTCGGCGATGTTGCGCACCTGGCTCGTCAGGTTGCCGGCCATGGAGTTCACCGAGTCGGTCAGGTCCTTCCACGTGCCGGACACGCCCTCCACCTGCGCCTGGCCGCCCAGGGAGCCCTCCGTCCCCACCTCGCGCGCCACGCGGGTCACCTCGGACGCGAAGGACCGCAGCTGGTCCACCATCGTGTTGATGGTGTTCTTGAGCGTCAGGAACTCGCCCTTGACGTCCACGTCGATCTTCTTCGAGAGGTCACCCTTGGCCACGGCCGTGGTCACGTCTGCGATGTTGCGCACCTGGTCGGTCAGGTTGCCGGCCATGGAGTTCACCGAGTCGGTCAGGTCCTTCCAGGTGCCCGCCACACCCTTCACCTTGGCCTGGCCGCCGAGCTTGCCCTCGGTGCCCACCTCGCGGGCCACGCGGGTCACTTCCGCCGAGAAGTCGCCGAGCTGCTCCACCATGGTGTTGATGGTCTTGGCCGTGCGCAGGAACTCGCCCTCGAGCGGCCGGCCCTCGACCTCGAGGGCCATGCTCTTGTTCAGGTCGCCCTGGGCCACCGCGCCGATCACGCGGGCCACCTCGCTGGTGGGGTGGACCAGGTCGTCGATCAGCGCGTTGATGCAGTCGATGGACTCGCCCCAGAACCCGCGGGCTTCCCGCAGCGAGGCGCGCTGCTTGAGCTTGCCCTCCTTGCCCACCACCTGGCGCAGCCGGGAGAGCTCCTCGGCCATGCTCGCGTTCTGCTCCACGACGTCGTTGAAGGCGTCGGCCACCTTGCCTGCCACACCCGGCCAGTGCAGCGGCAGACGGATGGCGGCATCCCCCTTGCGCAGCGCCGACAGAGCGGCCAGCAAGGCCCCCCACTGCGCGTCGTCACTGCGGGCCACGGGGGCCAGGTTGTCTAGAACGTTCATCGGGACTTCTCCGGAGAGGGGTGGGACCGCGGCCTGTCGATTGTGCTCATGTCGCGGCGCCACCGCCAAGCTTTTCGAAATCTGTCACGAATGGGGATACCCACAACATCGCGGCGGGCTCCTTCTATCAATAATGAAGAATGCTTCGACCCGGACACTTCTTTGGCCGCCTCCTGGCGTCCGCCGTGGTGGTGCTCGCCCCCCTGGTGGCGCTCCACGGATGCACGCTGTACCAGCAGTACGAGCGGGCCGAGGCATTGGCGTACCGGTCGGTCTCGAACCGCGCCGCGGAAAAGGCGAAGGACGTGCAGGAACTGCTGGAACGCGGCCGCAGCCTGCTCGAAGTGATCGCCGCCCGGGCCGACATGGCCTCGCTCGACCCCCAACGCTGCGCCGACGCGCTCCACGGCCTCGCCACCATCGACCCGCTGTACGCGAACATCGGCGTCGTGAGCGCGGACGGCACGCTGATCTGCTCGGCCATCCCCCGCCCCCGCGACCTGCCGGTCGTCTCGCTGTCCGACGCCCCCTGGTTCCGCGGCGCCCTCGAGGCCCACGCCCCCCGGCTCAGCCCGCCCATGGCGGGGTCGGTCGCCCAGACGATGGTGTCCGTGCTGACGGTGCCGCTGCGCGACGCCACCGGGGCCCAGGTGGGCCTGGTCGGGCTCACCCTGCAGCTGGGCCTCATCGCCGAGCGCCAATTCGCCCCGGGTCTCCCGCCGGGCGGCAGCATCACCCTCGTCGACCAGCGCGACACCGTCGTCACGCGTTTCCCCGAACCGGCCCGCTGGATCGGCCGGGCCACGCCCCGCAGCGTGCAGGACGTGCGCCGCGACACGCCCCACGGTGTCGTGGTGGTGGCCGGCGCCGACGGCATCGTGCGCGCCTATTCCACCGCCGACGTGGGCATCCACGGCCTGCGGGTCGCCGCCGGCGTCCCCACCGACTACGTCTTCGCGGCCCCGCGCAAGGACCTGCTCCGCGGTTCGCTGGTGGCCGTGGGCACGCTGCTGCTGGCGGCGGCCCTCGCCCTGGTCTTCACGCGCACCCTGTCGCGCCCGCTGGCCAGCCTGGGCCGCACGGCCAAGGCCTGGGCGTCCGGCGCCCGCGGCACGCGCGCCGACGAACAGCTGCCCGGGGAGTTCCGCACGCTCGCCCGCGAGTTCAACGCGATGATCGACGCCCGCGAGGCGAGCGAGTCCCGCCTCGTCGAATCGGAGCGCCGCTACGCCGCGATGCTGGACGGCGTGGACCTCCTCGCCATCACCGTCGCCCTCGACGGCCGGCTGATGTACGCGAACGACGCGCTGTCGCGCCTGACCGGCTGGAGCACCGACGAACTGCTGTCGGGCGACTGGACGCGCCTCGTGCTGCCGGCCGACGCCACCGACATCTTCGCCGGCCTGCGCACCACGGCGACCCGCGAGATCCCCGTGCCGCCGCGCCAGGACGGCTCCCTGCTGACCCGCGACGGGCGGCGCCGCCGCATCCGCTGGGCCAACGCCCCGCTGCGTTCGGCCTCCGGCGAACTCATCGGCATCACCAGCATCGGCGAGGACGTCACCGAACGCCACGAGGCCGAGGTCGCACGCCAGGCCAGCGCCCGCGCCGAGGCGGCGAACCAGGCCAAGACCGAGTTCCTGGCCCACATGAGCCACGAGCTGCGCACCCCGTTGAACGCAGTGCTGGGTTTCTCGCAACTGCTGCAGCTGGAGGCCGGCGACCACCTCGGTGCGCCGCAGCGCCACCAGCTGGACCTGATCCACCTCGCCGGCGTGCAGCTGCGTTCGCTGATCGACGACGTGCTCGACGTCTCTCAGATCGAGTCGGGGCGCCTCGCCATCACGCTCGAGAACGTCTCGCTCCCGGGCCTCGTCGACGACGTGCTCAAGCTGAGCAGCCCGAACGCCGAGGCCGGGCAGGTGCAGCTGGGCATCCAGGGCCCGCTGCCCGGCGTCACGCTGCGCACCGACCCGGTCCGGCTGCGCCAGGTGCTGCTCAACCTCGTGTCGAACGGCATCAAGTACAACCGCCCGGGCGGCCACGTGCGCATCGCCGCGCGCTCGCTCGGCGACATGCTCGAGATCGACGTCGAGGACGACGGCCTCGGCATGTCCACCGAGCAGCTGGGCCAGCTCTTCCAGCCGTTCAACCGACTCGGCCGCGAACTGGGTCCCGTGGCGGGCACCGGCATCGGCATGACCCTGTCGCGCCAGCTCGTGCGCCTGCTGGGCGGCGAGCTCACGGTGCAGAGCACGCCGTCGCGCGGCACGCGGGTGACCGTCTCGATGGCCGGGGCCATCGTGCGCACCACGCCGGCGGCCGACAGCACCCCGCGCGAATCCGCGACGCAAGGCGCCCCGGGGCTGCCCTCCGGCACCGTGCTCTACATCGAGGACAACGCCGCCAACACGCTGATCGTGCAGGAACTGCTGGCCCCGTGGCCGGGCGTGCGCCTGCTGCTGGCGGCCGACGGGTCCAGCGGCATCGCCCTCGCCCGCCAGCACGCCCCCGACCTCGTGCTGCTCGACATGCGACTGCCCGACATGCACGGCATCGAGGTGCTCGCCGCGCTGCGCACCGAACCGCTCACGGCCACGATCCCCGTGGTGTCGCTGTCGGCCAGCGCGATGCCCGAGGAGGTGGACGCCGCGCGGGCCGCGGGGGCCACGGCCTACTGGACAAAACCCATCGACTTCGGGCCCTTCCTCAAGGGCGTGTCGTCGCTGCTGGCGCGTCGGCCGGCGGCGTCGCCGCCTCGCTGAGGCGCCACGGGAGGTGCGTCAGACCGACGCGCGCTCGACGATCGAGAACCCGATGTCGATGACCCGTTCGCCCACGTCACCCCCCTCGGCGCGCGTGACGATGCAGCGGGCGGCCTGTTCGCCGATGCGCGAGCCGTCCACCCGCACGGTGGTCAGCGCCGGGTGCAGGTCCTTCGCCATCGACAGGTCGCCGAAGCCGATCAGGCCCAGTCGGCCGGGCACGTCGATGCCCTGCGACTGCGCTTCGATCAGCACGCCCAGGGCCAGCAGGTCCGAGCTGCAGAAGATGGCGTCGAGGGCGGGGTCGGCGGCCAGCAGGTCGCGCAGGCCGGCGCGGCCGCTCGCGAGCGTGGTGGGCGCCGGCACGAGGTGCACCTTGACCTCGGGCAGGCCGAGTTCGCGCGCGCACTGCACGAAGGCCTCGCAGCGGCGGTGCGAGCGTTCGTCGTCACCGCCGATCAGGGCCATGCGCCGGCGGCCCTTCTCGTGCAGGTAGCGGCACACCGAGCGCCCCACCTCGACGTGCGAGAAGCCGACGAGCATGTCGAGCGGCGTGGGTGTGATGTCCCACGTCTCGACGATGGGAATGCCCGAGGCCAGCAGCCGCTGCCGCCCCTCGGGAGTGTGCGTGATGCCGGTGAGCACGATGCCGTCGGGACGCCGGCCGATGATGGCGCCCAGCAGGTCGTCCTCGCGCGAATGCGCGTAGCCGCTCTGGCCCAGCATCAGCTGGTAGCCCTTGGCGGCCAGCGCCGCGGTGAGCGACTCGACCGTCTCGAGGAACACCGGCCCCGACAGCGTGGGGATCACCGCCGCGACGAGGCGGCTCTTGTTCGAGCGCAGGCCGCCCGCGAGCAGGTTGGGCACGTAGCCCGTCATCGCGATGGCATGGCGCACCTTCGCGAGCGTGGCCGCGGGCACCTGGTCCGGCTTGTTGACCGCGCGGGAGACGGTCATGGCCGACACCCCCGCCAGGCTGGCGACATCGTTGACGGTGGCTCGGCGCGGGCGCACCGGCGGCGATGAAGGGGGCCCGGCTTTCGGGTCGGTGGGTGCTGTCATACGGCGCGGATGTTACCTGCGGAATACGCAGTTCCACGCATGACACCCCCGCGCCGCGGGCCTCGTTTTCCCGGGCCCGCGACGCGGGAGATGTCGGACAACCCGTCACCCGGCCTCGACGGGCACGAGGATGGCTTCCCCAGTGGCCACGAGCTTCGTCCCGCTGGCCGTCTCCGCATGCAGCTCGGCCGCCGTGAAGATCTGCTTGCGCCCGGGCTTCACGACCCGGGCCTTCACGACAAAGGCCGTGCCGACGGCCGGCGCGAGGCAGTTGACCGAGAAATGCGAGGCCAGCACGGGGCCGGCCACGGTGGCGGCGGCGAACCCGCAGCCGGTGTCGATCAGCCCGCCGATCAGCGCGGCGTGCAGGTAGCCGGCGTACTGGCCCAGGTCGTCGCGCCACGGCAGGCGCAACTCCACCTGGCCGTCGCCAGCCGACACCACCTCGATGCCGGCCCAGCGGTTGAAGGCGCCGGTCTCGTTGACTTTGCGGATCCGTTCGAGCATTTGAGTCTCCCTGGTTGGAAGACCCATCCTAGGCGCGGCCCCACGGCCGCGCCGTCACCCTCGCGACGGTCAGGGCGGCGCCAGTTCGCGCACCGCGAGGCGCGCGACGACGACGTGGATGGCGTCGAGCGTCTCGGGCGGCGCGGTGGCGCCTGTCATGAAGACCGAGAACACGAGCGGCGCGCCCGCCGGCGGCCACGCCATCGCGACGTCGTTGAACGCGCCGTTGTCGCCGGAGCCGGTCTTGTCGCCCACGCGCCAGAGCTCGGGCATGCCGGCGCGCAGCCGGCGCTTGCCCGTGGTGGCCGCCACCATCCAGGCCTGCAGGTGGGCGCGGGATGCGATGGTCAGGTGGCGCCGGCCCAGCAGCACGGCCTGCAGCGTGCGAGCCATCGCGATGGGCGTGGTGGTGTCGCGCAGGTCGCCCGCGAGGTTCGAGTTGAGATCGGGCTCGATGCGGTCCAGGCGGGTGGTGACGTCGCCCGTGCCCCGCACGAAGTCGGTGACCGCCGAGGGCCCGCCCACGAGGCCCAGCAGCAGGTTGGCCGCCGTGCTGTCGCTGAGTTCGAGACTGGCCGCGAGCAGGTCGCGCACGCTCATGCGCCCGTCCGCCACGCGGCGGCTGGTGACGGGCGCGTACGACAGCAGGTCGCGGCGGCCGAAGGCGACGGTCTGGTCGAGCGACACGGTGCCGGTGTCGACCCGCTGCAGCACGGTGGCCGCCAGCAGCACCTTGAAGGTGGACGCCATCGCGAAGCGGCTCTCGGCATTGAAGCTGATGAAGTCGCCGCTGCCCGTGTCCTGCACGAACACGCCGAGCTTGCCGCCCGCGCGGGCCTGGAGCGAGGTCATCGCCGTGCTCAGGTCCACCTCGCGGCCCAGGGCGGTCGCGCAGCCCGCCACCCACGCGGGGAGCGTGCTGGCCAGCAGGGCCCGGCGTGTCGCGTCAACCGTCACTCGATGTCCTCCTCGTGCGAGCCCGCATCATGCCCAAAAATGGTGTCCGACAACACCCGGCGGCTTTCGAATGTCCGGGCCTGGCCCGTGACCGGGTCCGCGAACGCGAGCGAACGGGCGAGCAGCTGGAGCGGACGGTCGAACCCCGGCGTCCCGTCGTCGGCCAGCTGGGGCTGCAGCACCGGGTAGATCCGGTCGTTGTGCAGCGGCAAGCCCAGCGCCGCCATGTGCACGCGCAGCTGGTGGCGCTGGCCCGTCGACGGGGTCAGCCGGTAGCGCGCGAGGCCCGGCCCGCACGGGCCCAGGCACTCGATGAGCGTCTCGGCGTTCGGCTCGCCCGGCACCTCCCGCATCTGCATGAAGGCCTGCGGCGACTCCGCCAGCCGGCTGCGGCGCACCTGCGGCATCGGCAGCTCGGGCCGCCACGGGGCGACGGCCTCGTAGACCTTCCCGACCGCCCGCTCGCGGAACAGCGCGTGGTAGGCCGCGCGGTCCTGCGGGCGCACGGCCAGCACCACGAGCCCGGCCGTCTCGCGGTCGAGCCGGTGCACCGGCACGAGCGTGTCGAGGCCGAGCCTGCGGCGCACGCGCACGAGCACCGTCTCCTGCAGGTAGCGGCCCCCTGGCGTGACCGGCAGGAAGTGGGGCTTGTCGACGACGACGAGGTGCTCGTCCTGGAACAGCACGGCCTCGTCGAATGGCACACGGGGTTCCTCGGGCAGGTCGCGGTAGTAGAAGACCTTGAGGTGGGCCCGGTACGGGCGGTCGGGACGCACCGGCTCGCCGGCCTCGTCGACCACGTGGCCGCGTGCCATGCGGGCGGCCCAGGCGGCCTCGGTCACCGCGGGGAAGCGGTGGACGAGGAACGCGGCCACCGTGGGCCACGGGCCCGGCGGCAGCGCGATGCAGCTCGCGCCCACGCCATCGAGGGCGGGCAAGGGGGACGGCGTCTCAGGCCGCGGCATCGAGGCGGCGCGCCCGCGCCAGGCGCCAGGCATCCGCCGGGTCGTCGCCATAGACCTGTTCGAGCGTGGTCTCGGTTTCCTGCAGGTGCGTGTCGAGCGCGATGCGGTTGTCGAACACGAAACACTCGCCGGACCAGTCGCGCTCGGCATCGGGCACCTGCGCGAAGTAGTTCAGGATGCCACCCTCCAGGCGCAGCACGTCGAGGCCCAGGCCGCTCATCCACCCGCTGGTCTTGTCGCAGCGGATGCCGCCGGTGCAGTACATCGCGACCCGCTTGCCCTCCGCCTTCCATTGCGCCGCATGGGCTTCCACGTAGGCGGGAAAGTCACGGAAGTTGCGCACGCCCGGGTCGATGGCGCCGCGGAAGCGCCCGAGGCGGTATTCGAAGCTGTTGCGGTTGTCGAGCACGACCACGTCGTCTCGGTCCAGCAGCGCGCGCCACGCGAGCGGGTCCACGGCCGTGCCCCCCATGGCGGTGCCCTGCCCCACCGCCACGATCTCGGCCCGGTGGTGCACCTTCAGGCGGGCGAACGGCGGCGTGGTGCAGGCACTGCGGCGGAACAGCAGGCCCTCGAAGCGGCGGTCGGCCGTGAAGGCGGCCTCGAACGCGTCGAGCGCCTCCGCCGGGCCGGCCAGCGTGCCGTTCACGCCTTCGGCCGCGACCAGCACGCTGCCGGTCAGCCCCTCGGCGAGGCCGCGCAGGCGCTCGGCGACGTCGGCCGCGTCGGGCAGCGGCACGAACCGGTAGAAGGCGATGTGGAACAGGGTCATGGCCCCGATTGTCCCCCCGGTCAGAGGAACAGCAGCGCCGCCATGGCGATGAGCGTGGGAGGCAGCGCCCCGAGCAGCAGCGCGCCCGCCCCCACCGATTCGTCGCGGAAGCCGCGCTTGAGCAGCGCGACACCTGCCGGGTTCGGCGCGTTGGCGATCACGGTGAGGCCGCCGCCCGCGACGGCCCCCGCCATCAGCATGTACTTCGAGGCATCGGACAGCCCCTCGATCAGCGACCCGAGGTAGGTCAGCGCCGCGTTGTCGGTGATGGCCGTCAGCGCGGTGGCGCCGAAGAACAGCCCGAGCGGCGACAGCCCCGAGACGATCGGCTGCAGCCACCACTGCTGAAGGCCGCCCAGCACCACCAGCCCCGCCAGGAAGAAGCCCACCAGCAGTGCCTCGCGAATGATCAGCGGGCTCTGGTGCTCGTGGTAGGCCATCGTGAAGCCGAGGAACATCGCGAACAGGCCCAGGAAGATCACCGGGTGGTGGGCGAATGCCACGACCCCGCCCAGGAACAGCAGGTGCACGGTGATCACCGTGACCGGCACGGGGGCCGACGCATGGTTGGTGGCGGTGGCATGGGTCGGCACGTGCCGGCGCATCAGCCAGGTGACCGCCGTGGCGTTGATCACCACCGCGAGCGCGGCCTTCCATCCGAAGTGGCTCAGCATGAACCACGAGTCCCAGTTCCAGGTGGAAGCCACCATCAGCACCGGCGGCGCCGCGTACGACGTGAGCGTGCCGCCGATGGACACGTTGACGAACAGCACGCCGAGGGCCGCGTACTTGAGGTGCTCGGGCATCTCCGGGCGGAACACGAGCGGCGCCAGCACGAGGGCCGACAGCGTCATGGCGGCCGGCTCGGTGATGAACGACCCGATCAGCGGCCCGAGCGACAGCCCGAGCCACACCTGGGCCACGGCGGGCCGCACCGGCAGCAGGCGCCCGAGCCCCACCATGCCGTGCATCACGGCGTACAGCACGGGCCGCGACGCGGCGATCACCATCACGACGAACACGAATGCCGGTTCGGCATAGTGCCGAGATTCCGCGTACGCCAAGGCTTCGGCGCCACCGGCGATCATGGCGAGCACGGCCACGAGCACGATCGCCCACAGGCCGAACACCACCTCGACCTCGCCGAGCAGGTGGAACAGGCCCGCGTGGCGGGGGAAACGTTTCGACAGGCGGTCGATCTGCCGGCTGGCGAAGGTGTGGGCGAGCGCGATGCCGAAGAGGATGGCGGCGGCCCACTGGACGGTCGAGCTTTGCACTGCGGGGGAACTCCAGGAAGGTCAGGCAGCCGCGACGATACCCCAAGCCTCAGCAGTTGGAGCCGGGCGGCAGCGGCGGGAGTGCCGGCCAGGGCACCCGCCGGTTCGACGCGATGCCGTCGAGCACGTAGGCGAGCACGGTGTCGTCCCGCACGGTCCAGCGCATGCGCGACGTCGCCACCTCGCGGCCGCACAGCAGCAGCCGGTCGCCCTCGGCCAGCACCTCCTCGTCGCCGGGCAGCAGCACCTTCTCGTTCGCCCGTTGCAGCAGCAGCGGCACGGCGCTGAGGCGCAGGTCCCGGTTGTCGGGCGCGCTCATCACGTCGCCCACCCGCACCACGCGGCCGGACCTCAGCGCGGCCACGACGGCGGGCGCCTCCTCGCGGTCCATCGTGACGGACCAGCTCTCGACCGTGTCGTCGCCGATGTGCTCGCGCATCGACATCAGCAGGTTGTGCGCCCACTCTTCCTTCTGCTGGCGGGCCAGGCGCATGAAGTAGGACAGCTGCGGCGCGCGGATGATGCGCAGCACCTCGGCCGCCACGATGTAGCCCGACAACACGCTCAGGTCCACCGGCGCCGCGCGGAACATCGGGCTGTTGCGCCGTTCGTTCTGCCGCACGGCCAGGAACACGTCGGCGTTGAGCTTGCGGGCCGTGAGGCAGGCGGTGAGGTTCTCGGTGTCGTCGGGCCCGCACACCACCACGCCGTCGGCCGTCTCGACGCGCGCGGCGCGCCAGGTCTCGGCCCGGGTGGGCGAACCGGCCACGCTGCCGTCGGGCAGGTCGTCGTCGGCGTGTTCCTCCATCACGATGACCTGGATGCCCGCCTTCTCGAGGTGCCGCCGCACGGTGCGCCCGAACGGCCCGTGGCCGCACACGATCCAGCGGCCGTGCGGCAGGATGCGCGGCGTGCCCATCGCGTTGGCGTTCTGGATGGTCAGCGCCTCGTAGATGATGTGCAGGCTGGGCGCCTGCAGGGCCAGCACGAGCCGCTCGGCGAACGTGTCGAACGGGTTGATGATGTGGTCGGCACCCACGGCCGCCATCTCGGGCTGCTTGTGGTGCCAGCGCGCCGCGCAGATGACCTCGCTCTTCGGGTTCAGCAGCCGCGCGGCCAGCGCGATGTTGACGTTGATGCTGTCGTCCCCGGTGAGTGCCACCACGCCGGCGCAGCGGCCGTTCGCGATGCCCGCGAGGGTGAGCGCACGCGGGTCGCTCGCGTCGGCGACGAGCGCGGGCACCTGCTGGCGCAGCTGGTCGACCTCCACCGCGTCCACCCGCTCGGGGTTCTTGTCGACCACCACGGTGCGCACGCCGGCCTCGGCGAGTTCTCGCGCGACGAGCGTGCCCGAGTCGTCGTAGCCGCAGATCAGGTAGAACGGCTCGCGCATCCGGCGCACGCCGGAGAACGCGCGGTTCTCGTGGAGGATGCGGCGGAAGAGCGGGTCCTGCAGCGTGCTGAACACCGCGCCGATGCCGTACAGCCACGCGAGCACCGTCGTGTAGATGGACAGGAGCGCCCACAGCCGCTGGGCGTCCGAGAACGGGTACGGGATCTCGCCGAGGCCGATGGTGGTGCCGAGGAAGCTGACGAAGTAGACGGCGTGGAAGAAGCTCATCTGCCACGGCCGGCCCTCCGGCGTGTATCCCGTCACCACCGTGAACCCGGCGATGGCCACGGAGTACGAGACGATCAGCAGGACCAGCGGCACGCGAAGGCGCCGCAGCAGGATGAAGACGCCGTGCTGGGCGCGGCCGTCGGGCCCGATCATCGCCGCAGGCTGGCTGTCTCGATGATCAGCAGCACCACCGAGATCACGTTGGCGGCGAGCGCCCCCATCGCGAGGGACACGATGGTCACCGTGTCGTGCACCGACGGGTACGACCCGTCGAGCGTGGCGTAGGCCCAGAACGCCGCGGCGGCCATCAGTTGCAGGTCGGCGACGAGGCTGGTGGCGAGCATCGTGGAGCCGAGCTGCGAGCGGTCGCCGAACTTCATCACCGTGGCCACCAGGCTGACCACCAGCGACGCGAACAGCTCGTACCGGTTGTGGTGGGCGATGTTCGCGATGTCGCCGACGACGAACCCGAGGTTCAACGTCAGCGCGAGCACGATGACGAACGCGAAGAAGATCTTGTCGAAGGTCATGGTGAACCGCCGGGGCGGTCAGAGTTTGGGGATCCGGATGCGGCTGACCATCAGCGACCCCGACAGCGCGAACATCAGCACCAGAGGGTGGAGTTTCAAGCCGCCGATGGTGACCATGCCGAACCACAGGTCCGGGCCGATGGCCCCCTGCCAGGCGGCCACCGCGATGACGATCACGAGGGCCAGCGAGGTGGGGATGGGCGTGCCCTCGAAGTACTTGACCTTGTCGCCCCCCTCGGAGAGCGCCTCGGCGGTGACGTTGTACCGCGCCAGCCGCGACACGCCGGCCGCCACGAAGAACACCAGCACGATGCGGTCGTAGAACCCCTGCATGCCCGCGCCGTAGGCGATCACGGCCGGTGCGACACCGAAGGAGATCACGTCGGCCAGCGAGTCGAGCTCCCGGCCCATGGCCGACGAGCGTTGCCGCCAGCGGGCGATCCGGCCGTCGAGCACGTCGAAGATCAGGGCGAGCGGGATCAGCGCGCAGGCGAAGTACAGGTGCAGCACCTCGCGGGTCTGGAGGTAGGTCATCACCGAGAACAACGACCCGACACCACAGAACGCGTTCGCGAGCGTGAACCAGTCCGCGAGGTGGAACTCCCGGATCATCGAGAAGGGTTTGGCTTTTTCCATGGCGGCAAGCATAGACCAGAGTCAGGTGTCCGCCGTCCCGGCAAGGTGCCGTTGAAAAAAATGCTGGCCGCGCGAGAAGGCGTACGGGTAAAAAAAACGGACGGTGCCGTGAGACACCATCCGTTGAAGAGACCGCAGTAGTTGGGGAGGGAGAGAGTCTGCGGCCCCGGGGAAACCAAACTGTATGAGCACCGTCGCATCCTGCGTGTAGGACATGACCCCGAAATGCCGTACCTCAAGAGGAGGGAGAGGTAACGTGCGGTTGCGGGATGCGTCATTTCGTGAGGGGCCGGCGGTCTCCCGACCGCGGGACGCGCCCGGCTCAGGCGCCGAACGCCTGCCAGGCCATCAGGCCGGCGAGCAGGAACATGACGGCGGCCACGATGCCGTCCAGCACGCGCCACGCGACCGGACGCTGGAACAGCGGCGCGAGCAGCCGGGCGCCATAGCCCAGGCCCGCGAACCACAGACCGCTGGCCGAAGCCGCGCCCGCCGTGAAGTACCACTTCAGCGCGCCGGCCTGCTGGGCGCCCACCGAACCCACCAGCACGACGGTGTCGAGGAAGGTGTGCGGGTTGAGGAACGTGAAGCCGGCCAGTTGCAGGATCACGTGGCGCAGCGGCGCGGCCGCGCCGCTGCCCGGCAGGGCCATCGATCCGGGGCGCAGGGCCCGGGCGGCGGCCCGCGCGCCGTAGGCCAGCAGGAAGGCGGCGCCGCCCGCGGCGAACGCGGTGGCGACCATCGGGTGGGCCGCGATGAGCCGGGCCATCCCGGCCACGCCCAGCGTGATCAGCAGCGCGTCGGCGATGAAGCAGAACACCACGATGGGCAGCACGTGTTCGCGGCGCAGGCCCTGGCGAAGCACGAAAGCGTTCTGGGCGCCGATGGCCACGATCAGGCCCAGGCAGAGACCGAAGCCGGTGATGAAGGAAGACGAGACGGGGAGATCCATGCCGTCAGGATGCCCGGCGGTACGAGATTAGGAAAGTTAAACTTCCTGCATCTCGTGAAGGAGAACTGAATCATGCTGGACTACGCCTCGCTGGCCGCCGTGGCCCAGGTCGTGCGCGACGGCAGCTTCGAGCGGGCCGCCCGCGCCCTGCACGTCACGCCGTCGGCCATCTCCCAGCGCATCCGGCTGCTGGAGGAGCGGATGGGCCTGGCGCTGATCGTGCGCGGCACGCCCTGCACGGCCACCGCGGCCGGCCAGCGCCTGTGCCGCCACGTCGAGCAGGTGGGCATGCTGGAGCACGACCTGCACCGCGCCCTCCCCGCCATGGGCCAGCTGGGCGACCCGGCCGCGCGCCTCACGCTCAAGGTGGCGGTCAACGCCGACAGCCTCGACAGCTGGTTCGTGGGCGCCGCCGCCCGCTTCTGCGAGACCGAGGCCGCGCTGGTCGACGTCAGCATCGACGACCAGGACCACACGGCCGAATGGCTGCGCAGCGGCGCCGTGATCGCCGCGGTGACGGCCAGCGCCAAGCCCATCCAGGGCTGCCGCAGCATCCCGCTGGGCAGGATGCCCTACGTGGCCACCGCCAGCCCCGCCTTCGTCAAGCGCTACCTGAAGAACGGGGTGGATGCGGCATCGCTCGCCGAGACGCCCTGCATGACCTTCAGCCGCAAGGACGCGCTGCAGGCCGACTGGCTGCGCCAGGTGTGCGGCCGGTCCGTGGAGGTGCCGCGGCACTGGCTGCCGTCGTCGCAGGCCTTCGTGGCCGGTGCCCTCACCGGCCTCGGCTGGGGCATGAACCCGCGGATGTTCGTGGCCGACCTGCTCAAGCGCGGCAAGCTCGTCGAGCTGGTGCCGGGCACCGACCTGTCGGTGGCCCTGCACTGGCAGCACGCGCGGCTGCAGATCCCGATGCTGGACCGGCTCACCGAGGCCGTGGTGACCACGGCCCGGGACAAGCTGGTCCAGGAGACTTAGCGCGTCACCCAGGCCGCCGCGCCCTCCCCGGCCGTTCGACCGGTGGCGAAGCATGCCGTGAGCAGGTAGCCGCCGGTCGGAGCCTCCCAGTCCAGCATCTCGCCCGCGCAGAACACCCCGGGCACGGCCTTGAGGCCCAGGCCCGCGTCCAGCCCGTCGAACCGCACGCCGCCGGCGGTGCTGATGGCCTCGTCGATGGGCCGGGTGGCATCCACCGTGAGCGGCAGCGCCTTGATGGTGGCGGCCAGGCGCACCGGGTCGGCCATCGCGGCCTTGTCCAGCACCTCGTGCAGCAGCCCGACCCTCACGCCGTGCAGGCCCAGGCGGGACTTCAGGTGCGACGACAATGACCGCGACCCGCGCGGGTGCGCCACCTCGGCCGCGACCCGCTCGGCCGTGTGCGTGGGCAGCAGGTCCAGGGACAGCGTGGCCTTCCCGTCGCGCGCGATGCGGTCGCGCAGGAACGACGATGCGGCGTAGACGAGGCTGCCCTCGATGCCGGTCTCCGTCAGCACGAACTCGCCCACCTGCCGGAACTCGTCGCCCACCGACAGCGCCACCGCCTTCAGCGGGTCGCCCGCATGGCGCGTGCGCAGGTGCTCGGACCAGGCCGGCGCGACGTGGAACCCGCAGTTCGACGGCTTCAGCGGCGCCAGGTTGACGCCCCGGGACGCGAGCCGCGGCACCCAGGCGCCGTCGGACCCGAGACGCGCCCAGCTGCCGCCGCCCAGGGCCAGCACCACGGCATCGAAGTGCCGGGAGACCGGGCCGGCCGGGGTCTGGAAGTTCAGCGTGTGGGCGCGTTCGGGCGCCCAGCCCGTCCAACGGTGGCGCATCGAGAAGCGCACGCCGGCCGCGCGCAGGCGCTGCAGCCAGGCGCGCAGCAGCGGCGCGGCCTTCATGTCGGTGGGGAACACGCGCCCCGAGCTGCCCACGAAGGTGGTGATGCCGAGGCCGTGCGCCCAGTCCTGCAGCGCCTGCGCGCCGAAGGCCTCGACGTGCGGTGCCAGGGCAGCCGCGGCGCTGCCGTAGCGGCGCAGGAAAGGTTCGGGCGCCTCGCTGTGCGTCAGGTTCAGGCCGCCCTTGCCCGCCAGCAGGAACTTGCGGCCGACGGACGGCATCGCGTCGAAGAGTTCGACCGCCACGCCGCGCGCCGCCAGGGTTTCGGCCGCCATCAGGCCGGCAGGGCCACCGCCGACGACGGCGACGCGGGGAGATTCGGAGGGAGACGGCAGGGACATGCGGGAGCGGTTCAGCGGGGATCGTTCGGAAGGGGCGTGCGGCGCGGGGCCGGCCATGCGACCATTGTCGCCTCCCGACACCGTTCCCCGCTCACCATGCTGATCACCTGCGTCGCTTACGAGGAAGGCCGCAAGCTCGCCGACATCCGCCCCGAGGCGATCAGCGACTACCTCGCCCGCCCGGGCTGTTTCGTCTGGGTGGCCCTGAAGGACGCCACGCCCGAGGAGCTCGAGACGATGCGGGTCGAGTTCGACCTGCACGAACTCGCGGTGGAGGACGCGAGGCACGGCCACCAGCGCCCGAAGATCGAGGAGTACGGCGACACGGTGTTCGCGGTGGTCCACACGGTGGAGCTGTCGCCCGAGCAGGACCTGCAGGTGGGCGAGGTCGACGTGTTCGCCGGCCCGAACTTCGTCATCTCGATCCGCAACCGTTCGATGCACTCCCTCGGCGTGGTGCGCGAGCGCGCCGAGCGCGAACCCCACCTGCTGCGCAACGGCTCGGGTTTCGTGCTGTACGCGCTGATCGACGCGATCGTCGACGAATACTTCCCGGTCATCGACACGCTCGAAGCCGAGCTGGAGGACATCGAGGAGCAGATCTTCACGCCGGGCACGGGCCGGGCGAACGTGCAGCGGCTGTACGCGCTCAAGCGCCGCATCACGGTCGTCAAGCACGCCGTGGCCCCGCTGCTCGAATCGGTGAGCAAGCTGACCGTGGGCCGCGTGCCCCAGGTGTGCGCGAACACGCGCGACTACTTCCGCGACGTGGTGGACCACCTGGCGCGCATCAACGCCCTGCTGGACGGCCTGCGCGACACGATCGGCACCGCGATCCAGGTGAACCTGTCGATGGTGACGATCGAGGAGGCCGAGACCGCGAAGCGTCTGGCGGCCTGGGCCGGGATCTTCGCGCTGGCCACCGTCTTCGCCGGCATCTGGGGCATGAACTTCGAGGTCATGCCCGAGCTGAAGTGGATCTGGGGCTACCCCGCGGCCCTCGTGACGATGGCCTTGTCGTGCGGGGTGCTGTACCGCTACTTCAGGAAGGTCGGCTGGCTCTAGGTCAGGCCTCGCGCAGCGCCTTGCGCAGTTCTTCGCCCTTCTCGGGGCGGGCGACGAACGGGTCGCTCGGGTTGCGGCCGTGGAGCACGTCGTCCAGGCGCACCTGCACCCCGGCCAGCGCCTGGGGGTGGCTGTAGATGTAGAAGGTCTCGTTGCGGATGGCCTCGAACACCGACTCGGCGATGGTGGTGGCCGTGACCTTGCCGCTCGTGACGGCCTTCGACGCCATCGCGCGGCCGATCAGCTGGCTCTTGGTCATGGGCGCGTTGTCGCTCAGCTCGGCCGGTCGGTTGCGCGCGCTGTCGGCGATGCCGGTGGGCACGAAGTACGGGCACAGCACCGAAGCGTGCACCTGGTCGGTCACGAGGCTGAGGTCCTGGTACAGCGTTTCGCTGAGCGCGACCACCGCATGCTTGCTGACCGTGTAGACCCCCATGTTCGGCGCCGCCACCAGACCCGCCATCGACGCGGTGTTGGTGATGTGGCCGCGCCAGGACGGGTCCTTCTTCGCGGCCTCGAGCATCATCGGCGTGAAGACGCGCACGCCGTGCACCACACCCATCAGGTTGACGCCGAGCACCCAGTCCCAGTCCTTCAGGGACGACTCCCAGATCAGGCCGCCACCGCCCACGCCGGCGTTGTTGAACACGAAGTTCGGCGCGCCGAACTTGGCGAACGTGGCCGCGCCCAGCGCTTCCACCTCGGCGGCCTTGGAGATGTCGAGGCGGTACGGCAGCACCTGCACGCCCAGGGCCGAGATCTCGGCCGCGGCCTTCGTCAGCGCTTCCTGCTGCACGTCGGCCATCACGACGTTCATGCCCAGGCCGGCGGCGATGCGCGAGACCTCGAGACCGAAACCGGACGCCGCGCCGGTGATGACGGCAGTGCCGCCCTTGAAGTTGTTCATGGGATGTCCCTTTCTGTTTTCAGTTCGGAGTCTTGACGGCCTTGACCTGATAGCCCAGGCGCGGGAAGTGCACGTGCACGCGCCCGGCCCGTTCGTCGGTGCGTTCGATCACCACCTCGTCGGCCGTCAGACCCACGAGCGCACCTTCGTTGAGGTCGGTGCCGTAGTCGGTGGCCGAGACGGTGACGGGTGCGCCGGCCTCGAAGCCGAGGCCCGGGGCGACCGAGACCGGCGCGAACGTGGTGCTGGCGCGGGCGACCTCCAGCGCCTCGCCGCTCGAGAGGCGCGTGGGCCTGCCGTGGCCGAACGCCTCGACGCGGCGGTACCAGCCCGAGACCTTCGGGTACGGCGTGAAGAGTTCGCCGAGCAGCGGCGCGCGCTTCAGGTGCCACACCGACTGCGCGGCCGACACGTCGGCAATGCTGGGCACCGCGCCCAGCAGGAAGGGCCGGCCGTCGGCCAGCATCGATTCGAGCCAGCGCAACTGCGTGTGCAGCTGCACGCCCGTGTCGGCCGGACCGGGCCGGGCGCGGCCCACGGTCATGGCCGCGCGGTCGGCACCGAAGGCCTTGAGGAAGTCGGGCGACGCGTCGGCGAGGCGCTGGGCGAGGCCGCCGGCCTGCAGCGCGTAGGGAATGGCGGCCCAGAACAGCGTGCTGTCGGCCCAGTTCGAGACGATGTGCTGCAGGTCGGTGAGCACGTGCGGGTACAGCGAAGGCTGCGGCGCGCGCTGCTCCAGCAGGCGGCAGATCAGAGCGCTGTCGCAGTAGACGTCGGCCCCCACCTGCAGGAACGGCGTGCGGCGGTAGCCGCCGGTGAGCGCCACCACGTCGGGCTTCGGCAGCATCACCGGCACCTCGACGGAGCGGTACGCCAGCCCCTTGAGGCCCATCACCAGCCGCACCTTCTCGGAGAACGGGGACGACTCGTATTCGTGGAGGATCAGGTCGCTCATGGGTGCGGCTCGTTCAGTCAGTCGGAAGCGCCAGGCTTCTGGATGCGCCGCCCGCCCGCGGGCAGCCCGTTGAGGTACTTGAACGTGCCGGTGGCCTGGGCCAGCAGCGCGCCCTTCTCGTCGAAGACCGAGCCCTCGCAGAACGCGAGCGAGGCCGTGCCGTGCACGAGTTTCGCCTTCGCCACCATGCGGCCGAGGCCCGGCCGCATGAAGCTGGTCTTCATCTCGATGGTGACCACGCCCTGCCCCGTGGGTTCCGAGCCCGGCTGCGGCGCACGGGCCGCGTGGGCCATGGCCACGTCGAGCAGGGTCATGGTGAGCCCGCCGTGGGCCACCATCCACGAGTTGCAGAGTTCGTCGCGCACCTCGACGGCGATCTCGGCCTCGCCGCCCTCGAACTTCAGCAGTTCGAAGCCGAGCGTCTTGACGAACGGGATCTGGCGCGGGAACTCCATGGCCGGTCAGCCCCCGCCGTGGATGGCCGAGACACCGCCGTCCACCGCCAGGATCTGGCCGGTGATGTGCTTGCCTGCGGCCGACGCGAACAGCAGCGCGGCGCCCTTGAGGTCGTCGTCGTCACCGATGCGGCCGAGCGGCGCGTTGCCGGACAGCTTGTCGGCACCCACGCGGTCGATGGTGCCCTTGGTCATCTTGCTCGGGAACATGCCCGGGGCGAGCGCGTTGACGTTGATGTTGTGGCGCCCCCATTCACCGGCGAGCGTGCGCGTGAAGTTCACGACCGCGCCCTTGCTGGTGCCGTAGGCGATGTACTGGATCTCCTTCGACGCGCCCGACAGGCCGGCGATGGAGGCCACGTTGATGATGCGGCCCTGGCGGCGCGGGATCATGCTCAGCTTGCCGACGGCCTGGCTCATCAGGAAGATGCTGCGGATGTTGAGGTTCATCACCTTGTCCCACGCCTCGAGGGGGTGGTCTTCGGCGGGGGCGCCCCAGGTGGCGCCGGCGTTGTTGACGAGGATGTCGATCTCGCCGAGCGCGGCCTTGGCTTCGGTGGCGACGCGGGTGATCTCTTCCGGCAGGCTGGCGTCGGCCGCGATCCAGCGGGCATCGATGCCGCGGGCCTTCAGGTGGGCGGCGGATTCTTCGAGGTCGGCGGCCTTGCGGGAGGTCAGCAGCACGCGCGCGCCGGCTTCGCCGAGCGCTTCGGCGATCTGCAGGCCGAGGCCGCGGGATCCACCGGTGATGAGGGCCGTCTTGCCCGAGAGGTCGAGGAGTTTCTGGATGGGGGTGCTCATGGTGACTCCAAGGGTCGTCGATGATGACCGATTCGGCTGTCAGGGACGCGACAGCGCCCTGAAAAAGGCCTCGTTGTTGGTGGGGCGGCCGAGGAAGCGGCGCATCAGTTCGTTCGCGTCCACCTGCCCGCCCTGCGACAACACCTCGCGACGGTACCGCGACCCGGTGTCCGCCGACAAGCGGTCCGACACGAAGGCCGTGCGCAGGTCCTCGGCGAGCACGAGGCTCCAGAGGTACCCGTAGTAGCCGGCCGCGTAGGCGCCCGCGATGTGGGCGAAGCCGGCGGGGAACTGGCTGCCCTCGACGTGGCCGAGCGGCGTGGCCGACTCCATGCGGCGCCACAGGTCCATCGGTTCGGCGGGCTCGCGGCCGTACAGGGCCTGGTCGTAGCTCGCGAACAGGCGCTGGCGGGCCTGGCCGATGCCCTTGCCGAACTCGCGCGCCTCGAAGGCGCGGGCCAGGAGGCCGTCGGGCACCGGCGGACAGGTGGCGCAAACCTCCTGGAAGAGTGCGATGACCCGCGGGTCGTAGGCCCAGTCCTCGAACATCTGCGACGGCGCCTCGACGAAGTCGAACTGCACGTTCGTGCCGCCCTGCGAGGCGTAGCGCGTCTTCGACAGCAGCCCGTGCAGCGCGTGGCCGAACTCGTGCAGCAGCGTCTCCAGTTCGTCGAGGTTCAGGCCCTGGCGGTTGAAGTTCACCACGAGCGCGGACGCCGCCGTGCGCCCGGTGCGGGTGGCGCCGTTGTTCAGGCTCCAGACGGCGGCGTGGTTGTACTTGTCGGCCCGCGGGTACAGGTCGACGAACAGGGTGCCGAGATGCGTGCCGTCGGTGTCGCTGACCGTGAAGGCCCGCGCATCGGCATGCCAGAGCTTCCGGGGCTGCGCCTCGAAGCGCACGCCGAACAGCCGCCCGGCCAGCGCGAACACGAAGTCGAGGCTGGCCTCCGGCGGGAAATGCTGGCGGAACTGTTCCTGGGCCACGTCGTGGCGTTCGCGGCGCACCTGCTCGGAGAGAAAGGCCACATCCCAGCGCTGCACCGTGCCGCCGTCGAAGGCGGACTTCAGCACGGCCAGGTCGGCGACTTCCCGGCGGGCGACGGCATCCTGCACGCTCGCGAGGAATGCGGCGACGGTGGCTTCGTCGTGTGCCATGCGCCGGCGCAGCACGAGGTCGTCGTAGGACGCGAAGCCCAGCAGGCGCGCCTGTTCGCGCCGCAGCCGGGCGATCTCGGCGAGCGTGCGCAGGTTGGCGTCGCCTCCCTGGGTGAGCCCGGCGCGCCACATGCGTTCGCGCGTGCCGCGGTTCGTCGCGTGCTCGACCACCGGCTGGTACGTGGGCGCGTCGAGGCCCAGCCGGTAGCGGCCCTGGCCATCCTTCGGCGCCGAGGCCCACACGGCGCGAGGCACGCCGTCGAGCTCGGCTTCGGTGAACGCGAGTCGGCGGTGGTCCTCGGCGATGCGGCGTTCGAAATCCTGCTCCAGCCGCGCGAGGTCACGCGCAATGCGCCGGGCCTTCGCGCGGCCGGCCGGTGGCAACGCCACGCCGGCGTCCTCGAACGCGTCGAGCTGGTCCTTGCGGAAGCGGCGGTCGATGTCGTCCGCGGGGTCCGTGGCCCGCAGGGCCGCGTGGACCCGCGCGTTCTGCAGGAACGCGGCGGCGAAGTCCTGCAGCCGGCGTTCGCACGCCTGGGCCGCGTCGCGCAGCGCCTTGGCCGGGTGCACGGCCGACAGCAGCGCGACCGGGCCGGCGACGTCCTCCTGCAGGATGGTCAGGTCGTCGAGCGCGGCCAGCAGGCCCGGCCCCGGGTCGAGCCCTTCGAGCCGCCGGACCGCATCACGCGATTCGGCGAGCGAGGCCGCGCAGGCCCGCTCGATCTGGCGCGGCGTCTTCCAGGCCGGGAACTCGTAGGGCGCGGCGACCGCGCCACCCCACACCACCGCGAGCGCCGCAGCGCCCGCCCGCCACGACCGCATCGGCATCGGTCAGTCGCCCTTCATGCGCGAGCGGACGTAGATCAGCGCGAACCCCACCGCCGCCACCACGCCCCCGCCCACCATCATCGACGTGCCCAGCGGCCCGGCCGAGCGCTGCACGGCGATGCCGAAGCAGACGACCAGCAGGCCGCCGTAGACCAGCACCCAGATCAGGGTGTCGAGCGTGCTCGTTTTCATTCAGCGCGTTCCCGGGAGACGATGGACGCCCATCATCGCCTAGAACCACGCCTCCTGCATCTGGCGGCAGGTGTCGTCGCGGCTCTCCACCACGGCCAGCCAGGCGGGCACCTTCGGCAGCTCGTAGCGGAAGAAGAACTGCGCGGCCTGGCGCAGGCCGCGCGCCGTGTCCGAGTCGGGCGCGGCGTGGGCGGTGAGCGCCACGTCCAGCCAGACCCACGCGAGCGCCGTGTGGCCGAAGGCCTGCAGGTACGGCGTGGCGTTGGCCAGGGCCTCCTCGGGCACGCCGGTGGACCACGCGGCCTGCGTGGCCTTCGCCAGCGCGGCCCACGTGCCGGCCAGCGACTCGGCGAACGGCGCGAGCGCCGGTCGGGCCTTCGCGCGGGCGATGGTGGCCTCGACCCGAGACGCCAGCAGCGCGAAGCCGCGCCCGCCGTCCATCACCACCTTGCGGCCCAGCAGGTCGAGCCCCTGGATGCCGTGGGTGCCCTCGTGGATCATGTTGAGGCGGTTGTCGCGCCAGTACTGCTCCACCGGGTAGTCGCGCGTGTAGCCGTAGCCGCCCAGCACCTGGATCGCGAGGCTGTTGGCCTCGAGGCACCATTCGCTGGGCCAGCTCTTCGCGATGGGCGTGAGCATGTCGAGCAGCAGCCCGGCCTCGGCGGCGGCTGCCGCATCGCCCGTGTGGTGCTCGTCGACGAGGTGCGCGCACTGCAGCGCGAGCGCCATCGCGCCCTCGCAGTACGCCTTCTGCGCGAGCAGCATGCGCCGCACGTCGGCGTGCTGGACGATGGGCACCTGCGGGCGGCTGGCGTCCTTGCCGCCGACGGCCACCGGGCGGCCCTGCGGGCGCTGGCGGGCGTAGTCGAGGCTGGCCTCGAAGCCGGCGTAACCCAGCATGGTGGCGCCGAGGCCCACCCCGATGCGCGCCTCGTTCATCATGTGGAACATGTTGCGCAGGCCGTCGCCCGGCCGGCCCACGAGGTAGCCGATGGCGCCGGCGCCACCGCGCACCGGGTACTTGCCCTCGCCGAAGTTCAGCAGCGTGTTGGGGATGCCGCGGTAGCCCAGTTTGTGGTTCAGGCCTGCGAGCGCCACGTCGTTGCGTTCGCCGGTCAGCGCGCCGTCCGTGTCGACGAGTTTCTTCGGCACGATGAACAGCGAGATGCCCTTCGTGCCGGGCACCAGTTGCCCGTCGGAACCCGGGATCTTCGCGAGCACGAGGTGCACGATGTTCTCGGCGAGTTCGTGTTCGCCGTTGGAGATCCACATCTTGTTCCCGCGAAGTCGATAACGCGGCCCCAGCGGATCGCTCCCGGCGCCCTCCCCGTCCGGCACGGCGCGCGTGACGATGTCGGAGAGGCTGGAGCCGGCCTGCGGTTCGGACAGGCACATCGTGCCGAAGAAGCGGCCCGAGAACTCGTTCTTCGCGAACACGTCCTTCTGCGCCTCGGTGCCGTGGGCCATCAGCAGGTTGGCATTGCCGCTCGTCAGCATCGCACCGCCGCCGAGGCCGATGCTGGCCTTCGAGAAGAAGCTGTTGGCCGCCATCTCGATCACGCACGGCAATTGCATGCCGCCCATCTCCGCGTCCTGCGCCGCGGCGAGCATGCCGCTCTCGACGAAGGCCTTCGCGGCGTCGTGGGCCGCCTGGGGCTGCACCACCCGCTCGCCGTCGAAGTGCGGCTCCTCGGTGTCGGCGAGGCGGTTGAACGGCACGAACTTCTCGCGGGCGATGCGCTCGCAGGTGTCGAACACCGACGTGAAGGTCTCGCGCGAATGGTCGGCGAAACGCTCGCGCGCCGTCAGCGTCTCGACGTTCAGCCAGTCGTACAGCAGGAAGTCCAGGGTGTCGCGGAAGCTCATGGTTCGGGTCCCGTTCAAGGGGGTGTGAATCGGGCGCCCTGCGTGGCGCCATGCTGGGTCTCGGCGTCGTAGCGCCGGTCACGCTCCTGATGCTCCGCCATCAGGTCCTGCGCGAGGCGCTCGACGTCGGCACGCAGCGTCTTGCAGTCGGGGCCGGTGGCCGCACCGATGTCGGCCTGCAGCGCCCGCGTGAGCGACTGGCCGGTGGCCATGTGCCCTTCCTCGTGTTTCATCAGGGCGTCCATGTAGGTGGACCAGGCCTCGCGCAGGGCCTTCGGCGCTTTCGGCTCGTCCACCCAGCGGGGCATCAGGATGCGCCCGGTCACCGACGTTCGCACGCCGGTGACGCGGCACGTGCCCGCCGGCGTGGGCGCCACGCGGTAGTCGTAGCGGTACTCCCAGTCGGTGAGGCCGTGGAAGCCCTTCGGGCCCCGCTGCGCGAGCGACGCCGACAGCGTGCCGCCGTCGGCCCCCGAGACGTCGTAGTACTCGATGCGCACGCCGGAGAGCCGTCGGCTCGACTCCGCATCCCGGGTCAGGCCCAGGGCCTCGCAGGTGCGGTCCGAGTAGCGCACCTCGCCCTGCGGACCGGTGCAGCGGTTGACCTGGGCCTGCGCGGCACACGCCGCGAAAAGCAGGCCCAGGACCCGCGGGTCAAAGCACTTCGAAGACACCGGCCGCGCCCATGCCACCGCCGATGCACATCGTGACCACCACGCGCTTGGCGCCGCGGCGCTTGCCTTCGATCAGCGCGTGGCCGGTCAGGCGCTGGCCGCTGACCCCGTACGGGTGGCCCACGGCGATGGCGCCGCCGTTGACGTTCAGGCGGTCCATCGGGATGCCCAGCGTGTCGGCGCAGTACAGCACCTGCACGGCGAAGGCCTCGTTGAGTTCCCACAGGTCGATGTCGTTCACGGTCAGGCCGAGCTTCTTCAGCACCTTCGGCACCGCGAAGACCGGGCCGATGCCCATTTCGTCGGGCTCGCAGCCGGCCACCGCGAAGCCGAGGAAACGGCCCAGGGGCTTCAGGCCCCGCTTCTCGGCGAGCGTCTCGTTCATCAGCACGCAGGCTCCGGCGCCGTCGCTGAACTGGCTGGCGTTGCCGGCCGAGATCACGCCGCCGGGCAGCGCCGGGCGGATGCCCGCGATGCCTTCGGCGGTGGTGCCTTCGCGCAGGCCTTCGTCGGCGCTGATCGTGACCTGCTTCGTGCGCAGGCCCAGCACCTTGTCGACGACCCCGGCGGTGACCGTCATGGCCACCATCTCGTCGTTGAACTTGCCGGCGGCCTGGGCGGCGCAGGCGCGCTGCTGGCTCTGGGCGCCGTAGGCGTCCATGCGGTCGCGGCCGATCTTGTAGCGCTTGGCCACCTGTTCGGCGGTCTGCAGCATGCTCCAGTAGATCTCGGGCTTGTGCTCGCGCAGCCAGCTGTCCGCGATCATGTGGCGGTTGGCCTCGTTCTGCACGCACGAGATGCTCTCGACGCCGCCGGCCACGTACACGTCGCCCTCGCCCGCGATGATGCGCTGGGCGGCGGTGGCGATGGTCTGCAGGCCGCTCGAGCAGAAGCGGTTGATGGTCATGCCGCTGGTCGTGACCGGCAGGCCGGCCCGGATCGCGATCTGGCGGGCGATGTTGCTGCCAGTGGCCCCTTCGGGCGTGGCGCAGCCCATGATGACGTCGTCGACCTCGGCGCCATCGATGCCGGCGCGCAACACGGCGGCCTGCACCGCGTGGCCGCCGAGCGTGGCGCCATGGGTCATGTTGAAGGCGCCCTTCCAGCTCTTGGCGAGCGGGGTGCGGGCGGTGGAGACGATCACTGCGTTGGTCATGGTGTGATTCCTCGTGTTCGGTGATGCGTCATCAAGAGAAGGTCTTGCCTTCGGCGGCCAGCTTCGCGAGCAGCGGCGCGGGTTGCCAGAACGCCGCGTCGTCGGCCGGGTTCTTCGCGAACTTCTTCATCGACGCCACCACGTTGAACAGGCCCTGCGTGTCGGCGTAGCACATCGGGCCGCCGCGGTGCAGCGGGAAGCCGTAGCCGGTCAGGTACACCATGTCGATGTCGGAGGCCTTCGAGGCGATGCCCTCCTCCACGATCTTCGCGCCCTCGTTCACCAGGGCGTACACGAGGCGCTGCACGATCTCCTCGTCGCTGATCCTGCGCGGCGTGATGCCGAGCGCGGCGCGGTGCTTCTCGAGCATCTCGGCCACCACCGGCGACGGGTTCGCGTCGCGCTTGCCCGGCACGTAGTCGTACCAGCCGGCGCTGGTCTTCTGGCCGAAGCGGCCCAGCTCGCACAGCAGGTCGGCCGTCTTGCTGTAGCGCATGTCGGGCTGCTCGATGTAGCGGCGCTTGCGGATGTACCAGCCGATGTCGTTGCCGGCGAGGTCGCCCATGCGGAACGGGCCCATCGCGAAGCCGAACTTCTCGATGGCCTTGTCCACCTGCTGCGGCGACGCGCCCTCGTCCAGCAGGAAGCCGGCCTGGCGGCTGTACTGCTCGATCATGCGGTTGCCGATGAAGCCGTCGCACACGCCGGACACCACGCAGGTCTTGCGGATCTTCTTGCCGAGCGCCATCACGGTGGCCAGCACGTCCTTCGCGGTCTTCGCGCCACGCACCACCTCCAGCAGCTTCATCACGTTGGCCGGGCTGAAGAAGTGCATGCCGACCACGTCCTGCGGGCGCTTCGTGAACGCGGCGATCTTGTCGACGTCGAGCGTGGACGTGTTGCTGGCGAGGATGGCGCCGGGCTTGCACACCTCGTCAAGCGCCTTGAACACCGTCTCCTTGACGTTGATGTCCTCGAACACCGCCTCGATCACGAGGTCCACGTCCTTCAGGTCGTCGTACGCGAGCGTGCTCGTGAGCAGCGCGAGGCGCTGGTCGAGCTTGTCCTGCGCGAGCTTGCCCTTCTTGACCTGGGCCTCGTAGTTCTTGCGCACGGTGGCCAGGCCCCGGTCGAGCGCTTCCTGCTTCGTCTCGAGGATGATCACCGGAATGCCGGCGTTCAGGAAGTTCATCGCGATGCCACCACCCATGGTGCCCGCGCCGATCACGCCCACCTTGGCGATGGCGCGCACCGGGGTGTCGGCCGGCACGTCGGGGATCTTCGACGCGGCACGTTCGGCGAAGAACATGTGGCGCTGGGCGCGGCTCTCCGGCGTCTGCATCAGCGCGGCGAAGATCTCGCCCTCGACCTTCATGCCGGCATCGAACGGCTTGTTCACGGCGGCGGCGACGGCCTCCACGCACTGCAGCGGCGCAGGGAAGTTCTTCGACATCGCGCCCACGGTGTTGCGGGCGAACTGCAAGTACGCGTCCGGCTCGGGGTGCGAGACCTTCAGGTCGCGCACGCGCGGCAGCGGTCGGCGGTCGGCCACGTCACTCGCGAAGGCGATCGCGGCGTCCAGCACGTCGCCGTCGACGAGCTTGTCGAACAGCTTCTGGCCGGGCTGGGCGGCGAGCTGCTCGCTCTTGGCGGTGTCGCCGGTGACGATCAGGTTGAGGGCCGTCTCGAGGCCCAGCACGCGCGGCAGGCGCTGCGTGCCGCCGGCGCCCGGCAGCAGTCCGAGCTTCACTTCCGGCAGCGCGACCTGCGTGCCGGCAGCGGCCACGCGGTAGTGGCAGCCGAGGGCCAGTTCGAGGCCACCGCCCATCACGACGGAATGGATCGCGGCGACGACGGGCTTGTCGCTGCCTTCGACGGCGGCGATCACGCTCAGCAGGTCGGGCGAGGCCGAGGCGAGCGGCGAACCGAACTCGCGGATGTCGGCGCCGCCCGAGAACGCCTTGCCGGCGCCGGTGATCACGATGGCCTTCACCGCGGGGTCGTTCGACGCCCGCTCGATGCCCTCGGTGATGCCCTTTCGGGTGGACAACCCGAGGCCGTTGACCGGCGGGTTGTTCAGGGTGATGACGGCAACGGGGCCGCGGGTCTCGTAGGTGGCGCTCATGGGGTTCCCTCGCAAGCGGAGCTGGTGGATCAGGAATCGAACGATCGTGCGATTCTAGATTCTAGGAAACGAAAAAGCCGGCTCCTGTCTCACCCGTGACAGCATGACTGCCAGGGTGGTCCAGGGCCGGCTCGGCCGGTGCCAGGGATTGTCAGACCTCCAGCCACTCCTTGCGAATGGCCGTGTTCGCACGAAGGTCGGCGGGCGACCCTTCGAACACGATCTGGCCGTGGCCCATCACGTAGCAGCGCTCGGACACCTCGAGCGCGATGGTGAGCTTCTGCTCGACCAGCAGCACCGAGATGCCGCGGCGGCGCAGTTCCTTCAGGTACTCGCCCACCAGTTCGACGATCTTGGGCGCGAGGCCCTCGGTGGGCTCATCGATCATGATCAGGTCGGGGTCACCCATCAGCGTGCGGCACAGCGTGAGCATCTGCTGCTCGCCGCCCGACAGCACGCCGGCCTCGACGTGCTGGCGCTCCTTCAGGCGCGGGAACATCCGGTACATGTCATCGAACGACCAGCGCGGCTTCTTCTTGCCGCCCTTCTGGCCCAGCACGAGGTTCTCGTGCACGCTCATCTTCGGGAAGATGTCGCGGTTCTCCGGCACGTAGCCGAGTCCGCAGTGGGCGATCTCGAACGGCTTCTTGCCGAGCAGCTCCTGGTTGTTCCACTGCACCGAGCCCTGGCTGGACACGAGGCCCATCACCGCCTTCACGGTGGTGGAACGGCCCGAGCCGTTGCGGCCCAGCAGGCTCACGATCTCGCCCGGCTTCACGTCCATCGACACCCCGTGCAGGATGTGGCTCTTGCCGTAGTAGGCGTGAACGTCCTTCAGCTTCAACATGGTCAGTGCACTCCTGCGGCTTGCTTTTCGGCCAGCACCGAGCCGAGGTAGGCTTCCTGCACGCGCGGGTTCGCGCGCACGGCTTCGGGGGTGTCGAACGCGATCACCTCGCCGTACACGAGCACGGCGATCTTGTCGGCCAGGCCGAACACCACGCCCATGTCGTGCTCCACGGTCAGCAGGGTCTTGCCCACGGTGATCTCGCGGATCAGTTCGATGAAGCGGTGCGTCTCGGCGTTGCTCATGCCCGCGGTGGGTTCGTCGAGCAGGATGACGCTGGCACCACCGGCGATGGTGAGGCCCACCTCGAGCGCGCGCTGTTCGGCGTACGTGAGGTTCATGGCCAGCACGTCGCGCTTCTTCTCGAGCTTGATCATCGACATGATCTGCTCGGTGCGTTCGTTCGCGTCACGCAGGTTGGACAGGAACTTCCAGAACACGTACTTGTAGCCGAGCGACCACAGCACCGCGCAGCGGATGTTCTCGAACACCGACAGCTTCACGAACAGGTTGGACACCTGGAAGCTGCGCGCGAGGCCCTTGCGGTTGATCTCGTAGGGCTTCTGGCCGTCGATGCGTTCGCCGTGCAGGCGGATCTCGCCGCTGCTCAGGCCGAAGCGGCCGCTGATCAGGTTGAACAGCGTGGACTTGCCCGCACCGTTCGGGCCGATCACGGCCACACGTTCACCGGCCTTCACCTGGATGTTGGCGCCGCGGATGATCTCGGTCTTGCCGAAGCTCTTGCGGACGTTGTCGAGCTCGAGGGCGAACGGCGCGCCGGGTTTGCCACTCATGCGGCCTCCTTGATGCGGATGATGGCTTGGATCTCTTCCTGGGCGCTGTCCCAGTGGCGCTTGAAGTAGCGGCGCGCGATCTCGAAGAGCACGGCGCCGACCGCCGTGACCACGGCCCCGATGATCCAGTCGCCCGGCTGATTGACGTCGAGCTGGAAGCCCAGGTACTTGAAGACAGGGTTCATCTCCGCGTTGATCTGCTTGTGGTACAGCATCTCGACGAGCGAGGCGCCGCCCAGCACGAGCACCGGCACGGTGGCCAGCAGCGCGAGGTACGGCTTCCAGAGGCGGTTGAACTTCTTGAACGCGACCACCCGCAGGTTCAACATGACGATGCCGGAGACCCCGCCGGGGGCGAACATCACGACCAGCACGAAGACGATGCCGAGGTACAGCGCCCAGGCCTTCGTGACCTCTGAAAGCAGGATGCCGACGAGGACCGACAGCACGGCGCCGATGATGGGACCGAAGAAGAACAGCGCGCCACCGATGTAGGTGAACAGCAGGTACCAGGCCGACACCAGGCCGTTGACGGCCGAGCCTTGCACCAGCTCGAAGTTCAGTGCGAACAGCCCGCCGCCGATGCCGGCGAAGAAGCCGGCGATGATGAAGGCGATGTAGCGCACCACCTGGGTGTTGTAGCCCACGAACTGCACACGCTCGGGGTTGTCGCGCACGGCGTTGAGCATGCGTCCGAGCGGCGTGGCCGAGAACATGAACATCAGGCCCGTGCAGATGAAGCAGTACACCGCGATCAGGTAGTACAGCTGGATCTGCGGCCCGTAGGTGATGCCGAACACGGCATCGCCCACGACCCGGTTGGTGCTGATCCCGCTTTCTCCGCCGAACACTTCGGGGAACATCAGCGTCATTGCGAAGATGAGTTCGCCGACGCCCATCGTGATCATCGCGAAGGTGTTCTGAGCCTTCTTGGTGGACACCCAGCCGAGCACGATGGCGACGGCCATGCCACCGAGCCCGCCCACCAGCGGCACGAGGCTCACCGGCAGCCCGAACGTTCCCGCCCCGATCTTGTTCAGGACATGCACGGTGCAGAAGGCCCCGAGGCCCGTGTAGACGGCGTAGCCGAAGCTCAGCATGCCGCCGTTGCCCAGCAGCAGGTTGTAGCTGAGCAGGATGATGATCATGTACCCGATCTGCGAGAGCATGGTCAGCGCGAGGCCGCTCTTGAAGATCAGCGGGGCCACGAGCAGCAGCAGCGCGAAGCCGCCCCAGACGAGGATGCGGCCGAGGTTCAGCGGCTTGAAGGAGTAGTGTGTGGTGCTCATGTCGTTCAGCCCTCGCGCGTGCCCATCAGGCCCTTCGGGCGGAAGATCAGCATCAGCACCATCAGCAGGTACGGCAGCAGCGGCGCCACCTGCGAGAGCTTCAGCCCGAGCACCGAGTACCCCGGCGAGGACGGCGTCAACTGCGTGCCGACCAGGCGGAACAGGTCGACGAGGGAGTAGTCGAGGGAGACGGCGAAGGTGGTCAGGATGCCGATCAGCAGCGACGAGATGAACGCCCCGCCCAGCGACCCCATGCCACCCACCACCACCACCACGAAGATGATGTTGCCCACCGAGACCGCCATGCCGGGCTCGGTGGCGTAGGCGTTGCCACCGATCACGCCGGCCAGCGCCGCGAGGGCCACCCCGCCGCCGAACACCATCATGAACACGCGCGGCACGTTGTGGCCCAGCGACTCGACCATGTCGGGGTGCGTCAGCGCGCCCTGGATCACGAGGCCGATGCGGGTGCGCGCCAGCAAGAACCAGATGGACACGAGCATCACGATCGACACGCCCATCATGAACCCGCGGTAGATGGGGAACTGGCTGCCGAAGAGGGTGAACAGCGGACCGTCGAGCTCGGCCGGGATGCGGTAGTCGACCGGGGCGCGGCCCCAGATGAGTTGAACGATCTCGAGCATCAGGAAGGACAGCCCGACCGTCACGAGCAGTTCGGAGACGTGCCCGAACTTGTGCACCTGGCGCAGGCAGTAGCGCTCGAATGCCCCGCCGATCAGCGCCGCGACCAGCGGCGAGATGAGCAGCGCCGGCCAGAAGCCGATCCACGCGGAGACCTGGTACGCGAGGTAAGCACCGAGCATGTAGAAGCTCGCGTGCGCGAAGTTGAGCACGCCCATCATGCTCATGATCAGGGTGAGCCCCGAACTCAGAAGGAACAGCAGCAGCCCGTAGCTGACGCCGTTCAGCAGCGATATGGTGAAGAACTCCATCGCGTCCCCAGAATGACTGAATTGGAAAACACGCCACGGTCACGAGACCGATGAACGCGGGCCGGTGAAGGCCGTTTCGAAAGATGACCGCGCGATTTGACGACCGTGCACATTGTGCGTGGAGACGCGCGTTTCCCGGGGCAGAACAAACGCCAAGGGTGCACGCTTTTTCGGCGTGTCGCAGTCAGGGCCGCGACACCCGTTCATCCCGGACGTGCATCGCGCATCATCACGGCGGACCCGCTCCCCAACGAAGCGGGCCTGCCATGGAAAAGCAGGCCGGGCGGCCAACACGCCGCCCGGCCTGCGGTCTCAACGGAGGATCAGGCCGGACGCTTCATCTGGCACGTGGTGGGCGTGCTCGAGATGTACGACTCGAACGTCTTTTCCATCGTCCAGGTGTTGCCGGTCTTCTCGATGTCGATCGGATTCTTGGCATCGACCTTGTTCCACGTGGCCAGGTACAGCGGCTGCTGCAGCTGGTGGTCGCTGCCGCGCATGGTCACGTCACCCGTGAAGCTCTTGAAGGTGAGGTTCTCCATGGCCTTCGCGACCTTCACCGGGTCGGTGGACTTGGCCTTGGCCATCGCCAGCGGCAGTGCCTTGAAGATGTTGTAGGCCGGGGAGGTGGCGAACGACTCGTTCGGGAACTTCTGGCCGAAGGCCTTGAACAGGTCCTGGTACTCCTTCGACGGCAGGTTCGAGTACGTGGGGTACACGAACTTGATCTTGCCGAGGCCGGTGTTGCCGATGGCCGTGGGCGTGCCCGCGGCGCCGGCGTAGTAGGTGTAGAAGTTGACGTCGAGGCCGGCGTCCTTCGCGGCCTTGAACACCAGCGACAGGTCGTTGCCGAAGTTGCCGGTGATGATGGTGTCGGCGCCCGACGCCTTGATCTTGGCGATGTACGGGGCGAAGTCCTTCACCTGGCCGAACGGGTGAAGCTCTTCACCGACGATCTGCACGTTCGGGGCCTTGCGCGCCAGGATTTCCTTGGCGTACTTGGTGACCTGCTGGCCGTGGCCGTAGTTCTGGTTCAGCAGGTAGACCTTCTTGACGTTCTTGTCGTCCTTGATGGCGGTGCCGATGGCTTCCATCTTCATCACCGTGTTGGCGTCGAAGCTGAAGTGCCAGAAGCTGCACTTGCTGTTGGTGAGGTCGGGGTCCACCGCGGCGTAGTTCAGGTAGACGACTTCCTTGCCGGGGTTGCGTTCGTTGTGCTTGTTGATGGCGTCGATCAGCGCGCCGGCCACGCCGGAGCCCGAGCCGCCCTGCACCACGTAGCGGATGCCCTGGTCGATGGCGGCCTTCAGCACGTTCAGGCTTTCCGGGCCCGACATCTTGTTGTCGAACGGCACCATCTCGAACTTCACGCCGGCCGGGTTGTTCTTGCCGCCGTCGCGTTCCGCGAGGAACTGCAGCGTGTGCAGGATGTTGAGGCCGATGTTGGCGAACGGACCCGACTGCGGGTCGATCACGGCGATGCGGACCGTCTCCCCGGCCTGCGCGTAGGCACCGCCAGCGCCCAGGAGTAGCGCGGAGGTCGCGGCCGCGGCCAACATGTTCTTCACCAGCTTCATTCAGATCTCCTTGTAAAAATCTCTGTAATCGCTGGACGATAGCGTGAAAGGACTGGTGTGCGTTCTAGGGAGTACCCGAAAACGCACACCCGTTCACTCTGTTGTCGTTTCCCTCACACAGATGGGAGTTGGTGGTCCTTGAACTGGTCGCGCAACTTGAGCTTCAGGAGCTTGCCGGTGGCCGTGTGCGGCAGCTCTGTCACGAAGGCGACATCGTCTGGGATCTGCCATTTGGCGATGCGGCCGTCGAAGAACGAAAGCAGTTCTTCCCGCGTGACGGTGGCGCCCGGTTTCGGCACCACCACCAACAGTGGACGCTCGTCCCATTTGGGGTGCCGGCAGGCGATCGCGGCGGCCTCGTGGACCGCCGGATGCGACATCGCGATGTTCTCGATGTCGATCGAACTGATCCACTCGCCACCCGACTTGATGACGTCCTTGCTGCGGTCGGTGATCTGCATGAAGCCGTTCTCGTCGATGGCGGCCACGTCGCCCGTCGGGAACCACGTGCGGCCGTCGATCTTCAGCAGCGGCGACCCCGGCTGCTGGAAGTAGGTGTCGATGACCCACGGGCCGCGCACGACGAGGTTGCCCGACGAGACACCGTCCCACTTCACGGGCTTGTGGTCGTCGTCGATCACCATCATGTCGACGCCGTACACCGCCCGGCCCTGCGTCAGCAGCAGCTTGCGGCGCGTGGCGCGGTCGGCGTCGCGGTGCTTCGAGTTGAGCTTGGCCACCGTGCCGAGCGGCGACATCTCGGTCATGCCCCACGCGTGGATGACCTCCACGCCGTAGTCGTTCTCGAGCGCGTCGAACATCGCTGGCGGGCACGCCGAGCCGCCGATCACGGTGCGCTTGAACGTCGAGAACTTCAGGTCGTTCTTCTGCACGTAGGTCAGCAGGCCCAGCCACACGGTGGGCACGCCCGCGCTGAACGTCACCTTCTCGGACTCGAACAGTTCGTACAGCGACTTGCCGTCGAGGTGCGGCCCCGGGAACACGAGCTTCGCGCCCACCAGCGGGCACGCGTACGGCAGGCCCCAGGCGTTGACGTGGAACATCGGGACGACCGGCAGGATGGTGTCCTTCGCCGAGCAGCCGAGCGAGTCGGGCAGCGCGGCCGCGAACGCGTGCAGCACGCTGGAGCGGTGGGAGTACACGGCGCCCTTCGGGTTGCCCGTGGTGCCCGACGTGTAGCAGATGCTGGAGGCGGTGTTCTCCTCGAACTCGGGCCAGGCGTACTGGCCGTCCTCGGCGTCCACCAGCTCCTCGTAGCAGAGGAGGTTCGGCACGGCGGTCTGCGCCGGCATGTGGGCGCGGTCGGTCATCAGCACGAAGTGCTTCACCGTGGGCAGCAGCGTGGCGAGCTTCTCGACGAGCGGCAGGAAGGTCAGGTCGAAGCACAGCACCTGGTCCTTCGCGTCGTTGACGATCCACGCGATCTGCTCGGGGAACAGGCGCGGGTTGATCGTGTGGCACACGAGCTCCGAGCCGGACGTGCCGTAGTACAGCTCGAAATGGCGGTACCCGTTCCACGCGAGCGTGCCCACCCGGTCGCCCGCGACGCAGCCGAGCCGCGCGAGCGCCTGCGCCACCTTGCGGGAGCGCAACTCCGCATCGCGGTAGGTGTAGCGGTGGAGGTCCCCCTCGGCCCGTTTCGACACGATCTCGGTGTCGCCTGCGTGACGCGCGGCGTGCACGATCAGCGAGGAGATCATCAGGGGGGTCTGCATCATCTGGCCCATCAAGCGCGGCATGGTGGTGTTCTCCGGTAGGCGGTGGTCTGCGACGTTCTGATCATAGGAACGCCCCTGCGGTGCGGACCTTTCGGTTTACCCTTATGAGGAAGGCGGTGCCGCCCGCTGGCTACACTTGTCGGATGAATGCCGTTGTCGATGCCACGGGCCCGTTCGCCGGCGCGCGCTGGCCCAACCGGTTCCACACCCTGGGACCTGACTTCTTCACCCTGCTCCCGCCCCAGGGCATGCCCGATCCGTACTGGGTCGCCTGGAGCCCCGAGTGCGCCCGACTGCTCGGGCTGCCCGGGCAGCGCCCCGCCGACGAAGCCATGCTGCAGGCCCTTGCCGGCAATCTCGTGGCCCCCGGCATGCAGCCGCTCGCCAGCGTCTACAGCGGGCACCAGTTCGGCGTGTGGGCCGGCCAGCTCGGCGACGGCCGCGCACACCTGCTGGGCGAGATCGACACCCCCGCCGGCCCCATGGAGCTGCAACTCAAGGGCGCCGGCCTCACGCCCTACTCCCGCATGGGCGACGGGCGCGCCGTGCTGCGCTCGTCCGTCCGCGAATTCCTGTGCTCCGAGGCCATGGCGGGCCTGGGCATCCCCACCACCCGTGCGCTGAGCATCACCGGCTCGCGCCTGCCGGTGCGCCGCGAGGAGGTCGAGACGGCCGCCGTGGTGCTGCGCGTGGCGCCCACGTTCATCCGCTTCGGCCACTTCGAGCATTTCGCCCACACGGCCGACGACCCCGAGGCGCTGCGCCGCCTCGCCGACTTCGTCATCGACACGCAGTACCCGCAGTGCCGCGACGAGGCCCAGCCGTACGTGGCCCTGCTGCGCACCGTGGCCGAACGCACCGCGTCGCTGATGGCCGACTGGCAGGCCGTGGGCTTCTGCCACGGCGTGATGAACACGGACAACATGTCGATCCTCGGGCTCACGATCGACTACGGCCCGTTCGGCTTCCTCGACGCCTTCGTGCCGGGCCACGTGTGCAACCACTCGGACCAGCAGGGCCGCTACGCCTACGTGCGCCAGCCCAACGTGGCGTTCTGGAACCTGCACGCGCTGGCCCAGGGGCTGATGCCCCTCATCGGCGACAGCGAGGCCGCGCTCGCCGCCCTCGACGTCTACAAGACCGCCTTCCCGGACGCCGCCATGGCCCGCATGCGCGCCAAGCTGGGCCTGGCCACCCGCGACGACGGAGACCACCGCCTGATCGAGGACCTCTTCGCCCTCATGGCGAAGGACGCCACCGACTACACCATCGCGTTCCGCCGCCTGTCGACGTTCGACACCGCTGCGGGTGCCCGCAACGACGCGGTGCGCGACCTGTTCGTCGACCGCGAGGCGTTCGATGCCTGGGCGGTGCGCTACCGCGACCGGCTCGCCGCCGAAGGCTCGGTGGATGCCGAGCGGGCCTTGCGGATGAACCGGGTCAACCCCAAGTACATCCTCCGGAACCACCTGGCCGAGGTCGCCATCCGTGACGCGCGGAACGGCGACTTCGCGGAAGTCGAGCGGCTGCGTGACCTTCTTGCACGCCCGTTCGACGAACAGCCGGACCGTTCGGCCTATGCCGATTTCCCGCCCGATTGGGCCCAACAGATCGAGGTGTCCTGTTCATCATGAGTACCGCAGACGACAAGCCCCGCAAGGTCCGGAAGACCGATGCGGAATGGCGAGCGCAGCTCGACCCCATCCAGTACGAGGTCGCACGCCACGCCGCCACCGAACGGGCCTTCACCGGCAAGTACTGGGACCACTTCAAGGACGGCCACTACAACTGCATCGGCTGCGGCACGCCGCTGTTCGAATCGGCCACCAAGTTCGACGCCGGCTGCGGCTGGCCCAGCTACTGGGAACCGGTCAACAGCGAAGTGGTCGAACGGGTCGTCGACCACAGCCACGGCATGGTGCGTGTCGAGGTGAGGTGCAACAATTGCGGCTCGCACCTCGGCCACGTGTTCCCCGATGGCCCGGAGCCGACCGGCGAGCGTTTCTGCATCAACTCCGCCGCGATAGACTTCGCCCCGAAATGAGCCACCGGCCTGCCCGATGAAACTGCTTCTCGACTTCCTGCCCATCGTCCTCTTCTTCGCCGTCTTCAAGTATGGCGAGGGCCACAAGGAGTGGGCCGCCGCGTTCGCGAGCGAACACCTCGGGTTCATGGTGTCGGGCGGGGTCGTCGGGCCGAACGAGGCGCCGGTGCTGCTGGCCACGGTGGTGGTGGTCGTCGCCACGCTGGCCCAGGTGGCGTACATGCTCGCGCGGCGGCAGAAGGTGCACATGATGCTGTGGGTGAGCCTCGCGCTCGTCACGGTGCTGGGCGCGGCCACCGTCTGGTTCCACAGCGACACGTTCATCAAGTGGAAGCCCACCGGCCTCTACTGGTTCATGGGCCTCGCCTTCTGGGTCAGCCAGGCCTTCTTCCGCAAGAACCTCGTGCAGGCGCTGATGGGCGGGCAGTTCGAGCTGCCGCCCGGCGTGTGGCAGCGGCTCAACTTCGCGTGGGTGGGCTTCTTCGGCCTGATGGGCTTGCTGAACCTGTACGTGGCCTACAGCTTCGAAACGGCCACGTGGGTCAACTTCAAGCTCTTCGGCATCACGGGCCTGATGCTGGTGTTCATGGTGGCGCAGGGCCTGTACCTCGGCAAGCACCTGAAGGACGACGCACCGCCGGCCGACGCCGAGGCGCACAAGGACGCCGCCTGAGATGCCCGTCGACCGTTCCGAGATCGACGCCGCGCTGCGCGAGGCGCTGGCCCCCGAATCCCTCGAGGTGCGCGACGACAGCCACCTGCACGCCGGTCATGCCGGTGCACGCGAGGGACGGCACTTCCACGTCACGATCGTCAGTTCGCGCTTCAACCAATTGTCACGCGTGAAGCGCCATCGGCTCGTTTATGATGCGCTCCAATCCTTGATTCCGCGCGGCATCCACGCGCTCGCCATCGATGCCCGCGCCCCGGGCGAAAGCTGACCGATCACCATCGTCCGCACCGTGAACGTCCCGACCGGGTCCGTCTCGCGGCTGCCGTCAGGCTCCCCTCACCGACTTCCCCCTTGAAAGGCTCGATGCCCATGAAGAAGAAGCTGTCCGTTGTCGCCCGCGCCGCGCTGCTCGCGACCTCTGTTTCGCTGCTGAGCCCGCTCGCGGCCCAGGCGCAGAACATCACGACCGTGAACGGCAAGCCCGTTCCGCAATCGCGCGCCGACGTGCTGCTTCAGCAGGCCACCCGCCAGGGCCAGCAGCCGCGCACCCCCGAGCTCGAAGCGCAGGTGCGCGACGAGGTCGTGCTGCGCGAGATGTTCGTGCAGGAAGCCGTCAAGCGCGGCCTGTCCACCACGAAGGAATACCGCGACCAGATCGAACTGGCGCGCCAGGGCATCCTGATCCGCGAACTCTTCACCGACTTCCAGAAGAAGAACCCGGTCACCGACGCCGACATCCAGGCCGAGTACGACAAGTTCAAGGCCCAGGCCGGCGGCAGCGAATACCGCGCCCGCCACATCCTGGTCGAGAAGGAAGACGAGGCCAAGGACATCATCGCGAAGCTCAAGGGCGGCGCGAAGTTCGAGGACCTGGCGAAGAAGCTCTCGAAGGACCCGGGATCGGGCGCCAACGGCGGCGACCTCGACTGGGCCAACCCGAACTCGTACGTGCCCGAGTTCTCGGCCGCGCTCACGAAGCTGAAGAAGGGCGAAACCACGCAGGAGCCGGTCAAGAGCCAGTTCGGCTACCACGTCATCAAGCTGGAAGACACGCGCGAATCGCAGCCGCCGTCGCTCGAGGAAGTGAAGCCGCAGATCCAGCAGCGCCTGAACCAGATCAAGCTGACCGAGTTCCGCGACCAGATCAAGGCGAAGTCCAAGACGGACTACAAGTTCCAGACGAACTGATCTCGCCTCGACACACTGTCATCCCGGCGCAGGCCGGGACCTTCGGCGCATGCCCTGGGTCCCGGCTTCCGCCGGGATGACTCGTTTTGGGAAGGCCGTTGCGTCAGAGCACCGGAACCGGCAGGTCCAGCCGCCCCGCCTCGATGCGCAACTGCCGGTCGCACCGCGCCGCGATGCTCCGGTCGTGCGTGACGAGCACCAGCGTCGTGCCCGCCTCGCGGTTCAGCTCGAACATCAGCTCCATCACGCGTTCGCCCGTCGCGAAGTCGAGGCTGCCCGTGGGCTCGTCGGCCAGCAGCACGGCGGGCCGCACCACGAACGCCCGGGCCAGCGCCACACGCTGCTGCTCGCCGCCGGACAGCACCTTCGGGTAGTGCGTCAGCCGCTCGCCCAGGCCCACGCGCTTGAGCATCTCGGTGGCGAGCGCCCGGGCATCCGCCCTGCCCTGCAGCTCCAGCGGCAGCATCACGTTCTCCAGCGCGTTGAGGTTGCCGAGCAGCTGGAAGCTCTGGAACACGAAACCCACTCGCGCGGCGCGCACCGCGGCACGCTCGTCCTCGCCGATCGCGAACAAATCGGTGCCGGCGAGGCGAACCGTTCCGCTCGAAGGCGTGTCCAAGCCCGCGATGATCGACAGGAGCGTGCTCTTGCCCGAACCGGATGCGCCCACGATGGCCGCCGACTCATGGGCTTCCAGCTGGAAGTCGATGTCATGGAGAATCGTCAGCAGACCGCTGGTGTCCTGCACTTGTTTGGTCACGTGCTCGACGGCAATGATGGGATCGGACATGGAAGATCGAGGTCAGGAATGAAAAAAGACACCACCCGCAGGACGTGGCTCAGGCAATGTACCCTGCTTGGCCTCGCCGTGGCCGCGCCGGGGCTCCGGGCGGCCTCTCCCGCGCGGCACGCGCCCGTGATCCTCGTGCTCGGCGACAGCCTGTCGGCCGAGTACGGCCTCACCCGCGGCAAGGGCTGGGTCGCGCTGCTCGAGCAGCAGCTCGTGCAGGAGAAGATCGGCGCCACCGTCGTCAACGCGAGCATCAGCGGCGACACCACGTCGGGCGGCCGCTCGCGCCTGCCGGCGCTGATCAAGCGCCACGCGCCCGACATCGTGATCCTCGAGCTGGGTGCCAACGACGCGCTGCGCGGCCTGCCGCTGTCGATGACCCGGGACAACCTCACGGCGATGGCCCGCAGCTCGCGCGAGGCCGGCGCACGGGTCGTGGTGGTGGGCATGCAGATGCCCCCGAACTACGGCCGCAAGTACGCGGAAGATTTCCACGCGGTGTTCACGGGCGTCGCCCAGGACCAGCAGGCGGCGCTGGTGCCGTTCCTGCTGAAGGGCGTGGCCGACGTGCCCAACGCCGAGGCCAACTTCCAGGCCGACCGCATCCACCCGAAGGAGTCGGCCCACCCGACGATGCTGGCCAACGTGTGGCCGGCGCTGAAGCCGCTGCTGCGCTGACGACCCGCCGCGGGGAGACAGGCGCCGGCGGTCAGTCGACGCGGCGATGGCGCGCGCCGTCGTCGCGGTTCTGCGGGTTGCCACCGCCCCGCGGCGGTTCGCGGAAGCCCGGCTGCTGCTGGGGTTGCGGCTGCGGTTGCACCTGGGGTTGAGGCTGAGGCTGGGGACGCGGCACGGCCGTCTGCATGTTCGGCGGCTGCGGACGCGGCATCTGCACCGGGGGCTGCGGCTGGGCCGGCATCTGCTGCTGGGGTGGCTGCGGGCGCCCACCGCCCCAAGCACCGCCCCCGTGACGGCCGTCGTTCTCGTCGCGCGAGGACCACCGTGGCGGCTGCTGTTGCGGTTGCGGTTGAGGCTGCTGCGACGAGAAACCCGGCTGCGGTATCGGGCGCAACGGCGCCTGCTGCCAGCGTTCGTCGCGTGGGGTGCCCTGCCAACGCTCGTCCCGCGAGTTGCCGCCCCAGACCGGGCGCGGCTGGGGTTGGGGCTGCTGCTGCGGCACCGGTTGAGGTTGCTGCACCTGCGGCTGGGGTTGCGGCCGGATGACCTCCCCTCGCCCGCGGCCGTCGTTGTCGCGCCGTTCGTCGCGGCCGAACCGCGGGGCGCCGTAGCGGTCACCGCCGGCACCCGGTGCCGGGGGGATGAAGCCCACCTGCGGCGACGGACGCTGGCCCATCATGGGCGGCCGGCCGCCGGGGTTCACCGGTGCGTCGGGACGCGGGCGCCCCGGCGCGAGGCCGGGCAGCGGACGCCCGCCGATGCCGACGATGGCCGGGCCCACCGGCTGGCGGCGCTCCACCACCTGGCGCGGGACGATGGTCACCGCGCCGGGCAGGTCGCGGTACCGGTAGCGTCCGGACTCCACGGCGTGGCGCGGGTCGCGCACCCACGGGTTGAAGTCGAAGTTCGTCGGCACCTGGTTGCCGTTGATGTGACGCATGTAGTGCGGGCTGTATCGGTGCCCCGGCACGTAGACCTCGCGCGGACCCAGCGGGAACCAGCCCACCATGGGCGCCGGGCGGCGCCCGACACCGATCGACACGCTCACCCCGGGGCCGCCCACCCACGCCACGAGCGCGGGGGCATACACGGGCCGAGCCACGTAGGCGCCCGGCACCCAGCACCACACGTCGCGGCGCGAAACCCAGCGGCCGTAGTGGAACGGCGCGAAGCCCCAGGGGGCGTCGTCCACCCAGGTCCAGCCCCACGGGCTGATCCACACCCAGTGCCCGACGCGGTACGGCGCCCAGCCCGGGGCCACGTCGCGCGGGATCCACAGGGCGCCGTACTCGGGGTCCTGTTCCCAGCGGCCGTAGCGGTCCAGGTCCTCGACGCCGGTCATCTCGGCCGACACATAGCGGGTCGAGACGCTGCGGTCTTCCCGGTCGTCGCGTGCCGCCACCCAGTCGTCGAAGTCGTCACGGCCCGGTTCGGCGAGTTCGAACTGCGTGCCGCGGTCCTGCCAGAAGCGGTAGCGCTGGCCGGCCTTCACCGTCACGCCGGCGTCCTGCACCTTCAGCTGCAGCTGGCCCGACTGCACGGTGGCGTCGGTGGTGTCGTCGTCCCGCGTGAACCGGTAGCTGCCGGCCCGTTCGGGCGCGAACCCGCCTTCGGAGGTCACCAGCAGGAAGTCCTGCGCCGACTCGCGCGAGCGCAGCCGCGCGGCCACGTCGCCGTTGTGCAGGCGCACGGTGAAATGGTCGTCGTCGAGTGCGGTGACCTCGAGTTCGGTGTTCCGGCCGATGCGCAGGATGCTCGTGCCGACGCGCACCTCGGCACGGCCGCTGCCGGACGACGAGAGCCGGTCGCCGGTGGTGATCGGGCGGTTGCGCGCGGCCTCCACCCACTCGCTCTCTTCGTTGTCGTAGACCCAGACCTCGCCCTCGACCTCGGCCAGCCGGCCGACGCGGCCCGGCGGGTCGGCCTCCGAGGCGGTGTCCTGCGCACGCACGGGCCCTGCCGCGAGCGCACAGAGCAGCAGCAGGCTCAACCAGAAGAAGGCCGGGCGGAGCGAGGGAAGTCTCATCGTGTTCATCAGGTTCCAGCAGCCGTTGGAGGCATCCGAGACGGAAGGGTTCCGGATCAACGCGCACCGAGGTGCCGCGGCTGACACGACTTTTGTCGCCAACCGGCGACAACGCTCGCCAAATGCGTGGGCTCAGTCGTCGTCGGACGGGTCGAGGCCCGGGAACAGCACGCTCGTGAAGCCGAACTTGCTGAAGTCGCGCACCCGCATCGGGTACAGCTTGCCGATCAGGTGGTCGCACTCGTGCTGCACCACCCGCGCATGGAACCCGTCGGCCTCCCGGTCGATGGGGGCGCCGTACGGGTCGACGCCGGTGTAGCGGATGCGGCTGTACCGCGGCACGATGCCGCGCAGGCCCGGCACGGACAGGCACCCTTCCCAGCCGTCCTCCTCGGCGTCCGACAGCGGCGTGATCACCGGGTTCAGCAGCACCGTCTCGGGCACCGGCGGTGCGTCGGGATAGCGGTCGGTCTTCTTGAAGCCGAAGATCACGAGCTGCAGGTCGATGCCGATCTGCGGTGCGGCGAGGCCCGCACCGTTGGCCGCGTGCATGGTGTCGAACATGTCGGCCACCAGCGCATGCAGCTCGGGGGTGTCGAACGCGCGCACGGGCTGCGCGATGCGCAGCAGCCGCGGGTCGCCCATCTTCAGGATCTCTCTCACCGCCACGGGGGTTCCTTTCGGTTCAGCGGCCACCGGCCTTCAGCATCTCGCGCAGGCCGGCCTCGTCGATCACCGGCACGCCGTTGTCGAGGGCTTTCTGCAGCTTGCTGCCGGCCTCCTCGCCGGCCACGACGAAGTGGGTCTTCTTCGAGACCGACCCGCTCACCTTGCCACCCGCAGCCTCGATGGCCGCCTGGGCCTCGTCGCGGGACCACTCGGGCAGTGTGCCGGTGAGCACGAAGGTCTTGCCGGCGAAGGGTTTCGGCGAGAGGTCGGCGGTGCCGTCGCTCTCCTCCCACGTGATGCCCGCGGCGCGCAGCTGCTCGACCACCTCGCGGTTGTGCGGCTGGTCGAAGAACGTGCGGATGCTCTCGGCCACGATGGGGCCCACGTCGGGCACCTCCAGCAGCTGCTCCACGGTGGCGTCGAGCAGGCGGTCGAGCTGGCCGAAGTGGCGGGCCAGGTCCTTCGCGGTGGTCTCGCCCACGTTGCGGATGCCGAGCGCGAAGAGGAAACGCGCGAGCGTGGTCTGCTTGCTGCGCTCGAGCCCGTCGAGCAGGTTCAGCGCGCTCTTGTCGCCCATGCGCTCGAGCGCCGTGAGCTTCGCGATGCCGAGCTTGTAGAGCTCGGGCAGCGTGCGGATGAGGCCGCCGTCCACCAGCTGCTCGACGAGCTTGTCGCCGAGACCTTCCACGTCCATGGCCCGGCGGCTCGCGAAGTGCAGGATGGCGTGCTTGCGCTGGGCCGCGCAGAACAGCCCGCCACTGCAGCGCCAGTTGGCCTCGCCTTCGTCGCGCGCGATGCCACTGCCGCACACGGGGCATTTGCCTTCGAGCTTCTTGTAGAGGTCGAACGGCTCGCCCACGTCGGCCGGCCGGCGGTCGAGCACCACGCCCACCACCTCGGGAATCACGTCGCCCGCGCGCCGCACGATCACGGTGTCGCCCACGCGCACGTCCTTGCGCCGCGTCTCGTCCTCGTTGTGCAGCGTGGCGTTGCTGACCGTGGTGCCGCCCACGAACACCGGCTCGAGCTTGGCGACCGGCGTGAGCTTGCCGGTGCGGCCCACCTGGATGTCGATGTCGCGCAGAATCGTCATCTGTTCCTGCGCCGGGTACTTGTGGGCCACGGCCCAGCGCGGCTCGCGCGAGACGAACCCGAGCTTCTGCTGCAGCACCCGGTCGTTGACCTTGTAGACCACGCCGTCGATGTCGAACGGCAGCGCATCGCGGGCCTCGCCGATGCGCTTGTGGAAGGCCACCAGGCCCTCGGCGCCGGCCACCACCTCGCGCTGCCGGTCGACCGGCAGGCCGAAGGCCTGCAGCGCGTCGAGCAGCCCGCTGTGCGTGGGCGGGATGTCCCAGCCCTGCACGTCGCCCAGGCCGTACGCGAAGAAGCTCAGCGGCCGCTTGCGCGCGATGGCGGGGTCGAGCTGGCGCACCGCGCCGGCGGCGGCGTTGCGCGGGTTGACGAAGGTCTTCTCGTTCTTCGCGCCGTGCGCGATCAGCTCGCGCTGGCGTTCGTTGAGCGCATCGAAGTCGTCGCGGCGCATGTAGACCTCGCCGCGCACCTCGATCACCGGCGCCACGGAGCCCTTCAGGCGCAGCGGGATCTGCGCGATGGTGCGGATGTTCTGGGTGACGTCCTCGCCCTTCTCGCCATCGCCGCGCGTGGCGGCCTGGACCAGCACGCCCTGTTCGTAGCGCAGGTTGATGGCCAGGCCGTCGAACTTCAGTTCGGCCGCGTATTCGACCGGCGGTGCGTCGGGCGCCAGGCCCAGTTCCTTGCGCACGCGGGCGTCGAACGCCAGCGCGCCGGTGGCCTCGGTGTCGGTCTCGGTGCGGATGCTGAGCATGGGCACCGTGTGACGCACCGGCGTGAAGCCGTCGAGCACCTGGCCGATCACCCGCTGCGTGGGCGAGTCGGGTGTCAGCAGCTCGGGGTGTTCGGCCTCGATCGCCTGCAGCGCCTGGAACAGCCGGTCGTACTCGGCGTCGGGAATGCTCGGCTCGTCGAGCACGTAGTAACGGTGCGCGTGCTCGCGGAGCTGGTCGCGGAGGTCGGCGGCGCGGGCCGCGGCGTCGGAAGGGGTTCTCGTGCTCATGGGTCCCGGCACTCTAACGCCAAAAGCACGAGGCGGGCCGCGTCTATTCCTTCCGTTCGAGGGCCGTCACGGCAAAGACGCCATCCCGCTTCTCCGCCGTGAAGCGGACCTTGTCGCCTTCCTTCAGGCCGTCGAGCAGCCTGGGGTCCGCGGCCTTGAAGACCATCGTCATCCCGGGCATGTCGAGGTTCTGCAGCGGCCCGTGGCGCAAGGTCACCTTGCCTTGCGCGAGGTCGATCTTGCGGACCTCGCCCTCGCTCGAAGGCGCCGCGGTGGCCGCCGAGGCGGGTGGCGCGGCGTGGTGTGCCGGGTGGTCGTCGGCCGGGGCCTGCGCCCACGCGCCGGAAGCCGCGGCCAGCACGGCGGCGGCGAGGATGGACAGGGATTTCATGGGGAACTCCTTCAGGACTTGGGGTAGTGGGCGAAGACGGTCTCGCGGCCGTGCGTGTCGATGAGGAAGACGTCGTACGGGTCCTGGCGGCCGCCGACTTCCATGCCGGGCGAACCGGGCGGCATGCCGGGCACGGCGATCCCGATGGCGCGGGGCTTGAGCACCAGCAGGCGCTTGACCTCGGCCGCAGGCACGTGGCCCTCGACGACGTAGCCGCCGACGATCCCGGTGTGGCAGCTTCCGAAGCGCTCCGGAAGGCCATGGCGCCGGCGCATGGCGGTGGTGTCGTCGACCTCGACGACGTTCACCGGGAAGCCGGCCGCCTTCAGGTGTTCGACCCAGGCCGTGCAGCATCCGCACGAGGGGCTCTTGTAGACGTCCACGCGGGGCAGTGCCTTCGCGGCCCGGACCGGCAACGCGCACGCCAGGGCACCGGCCGCCACGGCGGAGAGAAGGTGGCGCCGCCTCATCGCACGGTCACCTTGCCGACCATGCCGGCCTCGAAGTGGCCCGGCTGCAGGCACGCGAACTGGAACTCGCCGGCCTTCGTGAACCGCCAGACGATCTCGCCGCGCTGGCCCGGCTTCACGTGGGCCATGTTCGCATCGGCATGTTCCATCTCGGGAAACTTCTTCATCAACGCGGCGTGGTCGGCGATCGCCTGTTTCGTGCCCAGCACCATCTCGTGCAGCACCTGGCCGTCGTTGCGCACGACGAAGCGGACGGTCTCGCCGCGCTTCACCACGATCCCGGCCGGGGTGAAGCGCATGGTGTCCGCCATGCCCACGTCGAGGGTCCGCGTGACCTTCGCGGGGTCGCCCTCCTGCCCGAAGTCGGTGGCCTCGACCTTGGCGGGGTCGAAGCGGCGCGTCCCGCCGTGTTCCTCGGCGCCGTGCGCCCGGACCGCCAGCGCGGTCAGGGCCAGCGCCGACGCGGCGATCGCCTTCAGCATGTTCTTCATGGGTTCTCCTTCAATCAATGATGGCCGGCGTGGCCGCCGGGCTTGCGAACGTTCGAGGTGCCGGGACCGGCTTTCGCCGGGGTGGCGCGGGCGGGTTCGGGCACCTCGGCGGTGTATTCGCTCGCGAGGGTCCCGGCCGGATGCCGGTACGGGCCGGGGTCCCT